>CAYGWM010000011.1:33511-48405 GCA_964353555.1 uncultured Spirochaetales bacterium | reverse complement strand
CGCCGAGCGTCGCCATCAGCTGCGCGTCGGCGTGCATCCGCTCGATCTCCGGGAGATCGCGGTGCGTGATGCGCTGCAACAGCAGCCGCGGCGTGCGGACGCAGTCGAGCGCCGCGCCCACCTCAGTCTTCGCTGCCAAAGAGCGGTGTGTAGTGCTCGACGGTCGGGAACGGCTCGTAGAACCGGTGCAGCAGCGCCTTCCAGCGCTGGTACTCCGGCGAGCCGCGGAAGCCGACCGTGTGATCTTCGAGCGTGTCCCACCAGACGAGCAGCAGGTAGCGACTCGCGGCCTCGACGCAGCGCCGCAGCTCGTGGCGCTGGTAGCCGGGCATCGACGCGATGATCCGCTGCGCCTCTTCGAACGCCAGCTCGAAGCGGGCGCTCTCTCCCTCGCGAACGTCGAGCACGGCGACTTCGAGGATCATCCGAGTCGCATCACGCCGCGCTTCGGCGCGTTCGTCCCGTAGGTCTCGGCCGAAATCGGCGCGCCCATCTCGGTCAGCACGCTCCGGTGTTCTGAGATCGGCGTGCGGATCATACGGTCCTCGAATGGAGCGAGCCGCGCGAAGGCGTCGTGCGCGAGCACGTGCTCGACGAAGCCCGCCGTCCTCGGCCAGCGCGCAGTATCGACGCGGTAGCCCGCGAACGCGGCATTCCGGAAGAAAACCGCGATCCCGATGTCCGCGATCGAGAACGCGCCGAACACGAAGCCGTCTGCGGGGAGCTCGGATTCGAGGTAGTCGAGGATGTTCGGAATGTCCTCGGTGAGCGCCTGCTCCAGGATCGCCTCGTCGGTCTTCTCGCCGAACACGAACGGATTGATCACGCGCTGGTTGAAGAGCTTCCAGATGAAGACGTCGCCCATCCGCGTGTCGGCGAACTCTTCGAGCCAGCGCGCGCGCGCCCGGTCTGCGATGTCGCGCGGGTACAGCGACGGCTCGGGATGACGCTCTTCGAGGTATTGGCAGATCACCGAGGAGTCGCAGAGCGTCACGCGGTCGTCGAGCAGCACTGGGATGCGCCGCACCGGAGAGAGCTTCGAAAAGCGTTCGTCGCCGAAGAACGGCACGATCGGGTCGATCTGGTACGCGATCTTCTTGCAGTGCAGGAACACCAGCACCTTGCGCACGTAGGGCGAGAGGTAGGAGCCGATGACCTGGACCGGCTCCGTCACGCGCCGCCCGCCGCCCCGCCGCCCATCGCCTTGTTCAGGAACTTCGCGAACGGGTCGCGCGTGGAATCGCTATGCCACTCGTACTCGGTCAGCTCCGCGATCGAGTCCGCCTTCGCCTTGCCGTAGAGCTTTGCAATCACCGCGAGCGCCATGTCGCCGCCGGCCGACACGCCCGACGAGGTCGCGAACGGACCGTCTTCGACCCAGCGCGCCGTGGTCACCCACTCGACCTTCGCGCTCTGCATCCGCGCCAGATCGAAGAACTGCTTGTTCGACGTCGCGCGGCGGCCATCGAGCAAACCGGCCTTCGCCAGGATCGCCGAGCCGGAACACACCGACATCGTCACTTCCGCGACCTTCGCGCGATCGCGCAAGAACGCGTGCAGCGCCTCGTTGCCGAGTTGCGCCACGGTGCCGAAGCCGCCCGGCAGCAGGATCAGGTCGAGCGGCGGGCAATTGCGGAAGTCGAAATCCGCGACCGTCTTCGGCCCCTGATCCGAAGCGACCGGTCCGACCTGTTCGGCGACCGTCACGATGCGCAGTGCGGGGCCGACACCGCCGAACATCTCGACCGGTGCGTAATAGTCGAGCGCTTCGAAGCGCTCATAGAGGATCGCGCCGAGCGTTCGCGTCGCCTGATCGATCATCAATGGCTCCTTGGTTGCGAATCCGCATCGCCGTCGCCCCACTGGCCGGCCATCGCCAACAGTACCGCGGCGACGGCGTCCTTGTGCTCGAGCATCAGTAGCCGCACGCGACGACCGGGCCCGAAGAGCAGCGCGCCGAGCGCTTCCGCGTCGATCGCGACGCGCACCGCGAGCACGCGCGGACCGTGGCGTCGCAACAGCGACTCGACTTGCCGATAGAAGCGCTCCGCCCCGTCGCTCGAGAGGATCAACAGCCGCGAGACGCGCACCCCACGCGGCGTACCACTCTGCTGATCGGCGATCCGCAGCCCGCGTTCCTCCGCCGCGAGCTTCTGCTCCGCGCCCTCCATGCCGCGTACCACGCGACTCGCGCTGTACGCGCTCTTCAGCGCCGCAGCGAGCGCGTCGCTCATCGACGCAACGGGAATACGCACCTCGCTCCCGGACCACAGCGGCTCCGTGTGCGAACGCAAGTCGAGCAACAACTGCGCCCCACGCGCGTCCGCCTCGACCAATCGCGGTAGAACGGTGCCGGGCGTCAAGTCATTTCCGTGTCAAGTTGTTGCGGCTCGAGTTCCAGCCAGAGCTGGCGACCGCCGTCCCAGCGCGACCGATCGGCCGCGAAACCGGCGCGCTGGTAGAGCCGCAGCGCATCCGCATTGCGTTCGTTCGTGGTGAGGCCCACGACGCGCGCATCGCGTTCGCGCGCGCGCTCGATCGATGCCCCGAGCAATTGCGCGCCGACGCCGCGTCCGCGTGCCCCGGCCTCCACGAAGAAGTCATCAATGTGTGCTTCGATGCCGGAAGACCAGAGCGAGAAGCGGTAGCGCAGCTGGCAGTAGCCGATCGCCCGATCGCCCAAGCACGTGATCAGGAAATCGGTGTCGGGGTCGCCGAGTAGACGCGCGAGCGAAGCCGCGAGCGACTCCGCCTCTGGCGCGCTCCGCTCCAAGAAGTCCCGAAACGCCACCACCAGCCCCGCCAGCGCCCCGCAATCCGCAGCGACCGCGAGGCGGTGCCGGGCGTCGAGTTGTTGGCCGTCGAGTTGTTGGCGGGGCATCGACCGTCGCGTCCGATAATGGCGAGCCGAAGGGCTTCGGCGCTGGCAACATGCCCCAGATGGAACTCGACCGCGACGCCTGTTACCGCGCGATCCGAGCGCGCGACGCGCGCTTCGACGGGCGCTTTTTCGTCGCGGTGCGCACGACCGGCATCTACTGCCGCCCGATCTGCCCGGCCCGCTGCCCGAAGCTCGAGAACATCGTCTTTCAGCCGAGCGCTGCCGCCGCGCAACAGGCGGGATTCCGTCCGTGCCTGCGCTGCCGCCCCGAATGCGCGCCGGACCTCGCCGGCTGGCGCGCGACGTCCCGAACAGTGTCGCGCGCTCTCGCGCTGATCGCAGATGGCGCGCTCGACGACGGCGACGTCGCCGGCTTGGCGCTGCGCCTCGGGATCGGCGAACGCCAACTGCGACGCCTCTTCGACCAGCACCTCGGTGCGTCGCCGATTGCCGTCGCGCAGACGCGCCGCGTGCTGCTCGCGAAACAGCTGCTGCACGAGACGCCGATGAAGATGGTCGATGTCGCGTTCGCCGCGGGCTTCGGCAGCTTGCGCCGCTTCAACGCGACCTTCCAGCGCCTCTACGGCCGCGCACCGACCGCGCTGCGGCGCGAAACCGCCATCGCAAAGGCGAGCGCGCGCGCGGGCTCGCCGATCACGCTCACGTTGAGCTTTGCTCCGCCCTACGACTGGCCGGCGATGATCGCGTTCTTCGCCGCCCGCGCGATTCCCGGCGTCGAGGTGGTCGAAGGCGATCGCTACCGGCGCACCATCGACTTGCACGGCAGCCACGGAAGCATCGAAGTCTCACCGCTACGTCGCCGGGGCGCGCTCGCCGTTGCGATCCGCTTCGCCGACGTGCGCGCGCTACCGGCGATCATCGGCCGCATCCGCAACCTCTTCGACCTCGGCAGCGATGTTGCCGCGATCAACGCACAGCTCGCGGAGGACCCGGCCCTCGCAGCGCTGGTCGCAGCGCGACCCGGGCTGCGCGTGCCGGGCGCGTGGGACCCCTTCGAACTCGCGGTGCGCGCGGTGCTCGGTCAACAGATTACCGTGACGGCCGCTCGCCAGCTGGCCGCGAACTTCGTGGCCGCGCACGGCGATCCGCTGGCATTCGGCCCGGACAATGGACTCACTACGGTGTTTCCTCACCCCGAGCGAGTTGCGACGGCGGACCTCGCGCTGCCGATGCCGCGTGCGCGAATCGCCACGCTGCGCGGGATCGCCGCCGCCGTGGTCGCCGACCCGAAGCTACTGGGCGGCGACGGCGATCTCGACGCGAAGCTGGCGCGATTGCGCGCGCTGCCCGGCATCGGCGAGTGGACCGCACAGTACATCGCGATGCGCGCGTTGCGCGAGCCCGACGCGTTTCCTGCGGCCGACATCGGTCTACTCCGCGCGATGACCGAACGCGACGGCGCGCGTCCCACGCCCGCCGCGCTACTCGCACGCGCCGAGCGCTGGCGCCCGTGGCGAGCCTACGCGGCGCAGCATCTCTGGAATTCCAGCGGGATCGCGCCCAGCGAACCGTCGCATCCGATGACCCAGAGGACCCGGTGCTTCGCACCCTGCTAGGAGGCCGTTGCATGATGACTGTATTCGAGCAGCTCCAGATCGATCGCGTCGCGTCGCCGCTCGGCACGCTGCTGGTCGTGTGCGACGACGCGGGCCGGCTGCGCGCGCTCGACTTCCATGACTACGAAGCGCGCATGCGGCGCCTGCTGTGCGCCCACTACGGCGAACGCGGGTTCGCGCTGCGAGCAGGCCGCGCGCCGAGCGCAGTCACGGATGCTCTCGCCGCATTCTTCTCGGGCGCGCTGGACACGTTGGACGCCGTCGAGGTTCGCACCGGCGGAACCGAGTTCCAGCGACGCGTGTGGAGCGCGCTGCGCCGCATTCCGAGCGCCGTCACCTGCAGCTACGGCGAACTCGCGACCGAGATCGGCAAGCCGAGCGCGTCGCGAGCGGTCGGTCGCGCGAACGGCGCGAACCCGGTCGCAATCGTCGTGCCGTGTCACCGCGTGATTGGCGCCGATGGCTCGTTGACTGGCTACGGCGGGGGCATCGATCGCAAGCGCTGGCTGTTGGAACATGAGAGCCAATGGAGTGCGGCATTGGCGCCGAGCACACAGAGGGAGGTCGCATGAGCAACGCATCCATGACTTCTGCGCAGACCTTCCGCGAACTCCACGCGCCGGGGCAGATGTTGTTGCTTGCGAACGCCTGGGACGCCGGCAGCGCGCGGCTGATCGAGTCCTGCGGCGCAGCAGCGATCGCAACGACGAGCGCGGGACTCTCGTGGTCACGCGGCTACCCGGACGGCGACTTGCTGCCGCCGCGTGTTCTGGCTGCCGCCATCGCGGAGATCACACGCGTGCTCTCGGTGCCGCTCAGCGCCGACGTGGAAGGCGGCTACTCGGCAGATCCGCGCGCGGTCGGCGAGATGATCGCCGCGGTGCTCGACGCGGGCGCGGTCGGTGTGAACCTCGAAGACGGCGCCGACTCGCCCGACCTGCTGTGCGCGAAGATCGAAGCGGCGAAGACCGCAGCCACGCGCGCTGGTGTCGATCTTTTCGTGAATGCCCGAACCGACGTCTACCTGCGCGGCCTGGTGCCGCCCGAGCGCGCGCTCGCGGAATCGATCGAGCGCGGTCGCCGCTATCAATCCGCGGGCTGCGACGGCTACTTCGTCCCGAAGGTCGCCGACTCCGCCGCGATCCGTGCGCTCGTCGCGGCGACGCCGTTGCCGCTGAACGTGCTGGTGGTGCCGGGGCTGGCAGAGGTCGCCGCGTTGCAGAGTCTCGGCGTGCGGCGCGTCTCTGCGGGATCGGCGATCGCCCAGACCGCATACGGTTTCGCGCGTCGCGCGGCGGTGGAGTTCCTGAAGGACGGAAGCTACGGCGCGATGTCCGAGACGCGCGCCGACTACGGCGAGATGAACGCTCTGCTGCGCTGAGGCCCAGCGCGTTCATACCAGCGGCGCCACCAACCCTTCCCTTTCGAACACCCGCTGCACCGCAGGTCGAGCCAGCACTCGCTGCAGATAGGCGCCGAGCTGCGGCAGGCTGCGCGCCGGTCGCGCGAAGCCGTGTGTCCAACGGCAGAGCATCAGCGCGTACGGGTCGAGCGCGCTGAAGCGTTCGCCCAGCCGCCACGCCCGACCGTGTCGTAGAAGTGCGCGCGCTCGGGCGTCGCGACGGCGGGCGCGAGTCCCGCCTGCGGGTGCGCGTCGTTCGTGCGGTCCACGAGCTTCAACTCGAAGGGCACGCCGAGTTCTTGGAGCACCATGTGTGGCGCCATGCTGGCGTTGCTCGGGTAGTAGTGGAGCTGGAGCGTGGGTTTCATTCTCATCTCCTCGTGTCGTGCATCCGGATCGGGACCAGCACCGCGCGCCACGCCTCGACTTTCTCGGCAAGCGACATCGCCGCATGGGCGGGGCTGGTGGATGGGAGCCGGTGGTATTCGAAGTCGCCTGCAACGGGTAGTCCAGGGAGGACCTGCTTGCGAAAGCAGCTCTCCGCCTTGGCTCCGTTGAAGCAGATCGTCCGGATCCTCGCGTGCGTCCGAAGAAATGGAGCGAATTCGTTGACGACGATCGACGACTCCTCGATGTCGGAGTCGAGGCTCGTCTCGCGCTTGCACGACGCGAGCACGTCCCAGACTGCGATGCGCTGCTTCCGGAGAGCCGCGGTGCGACTCTCGTACGAAGCGGCCACATCGAGCTCGAGCAACGTGCCGATGATCTTCCAGAACGCGTTGCGCGGGTGCGCGTAGTACTCGCCGGCACGCAGCGATGCGATGCCGGGCATCGAGCCGAGGATCAGGATGCGGCTAGATCGGTCCGCGATGGCTGCAAAGCCGTGAACGCGCACGGGTCTCAGAAGAGTGCGACTTCGGCTTCGATTTCTACCGGAATCTCGAAGGGAAGCTCCGCGAGGCCGACGACGCGGACGAATTCGAATGGGAAGACGATCCCGATCGGAAGTTGGATCGGCGGAGGCAACGCCAACCCGAGCGCATGCAAGCGTTCATCGATTCGCGGCATCCCGTCACTCCTCGTACGAATCGCGCTCATCCACCACACGCACGACCGGAATTTCCGGCACCGTCTCGTTCGACAGCAACCAAGCGCCAACCGCCACCGACACGATCGCAGGCAACAGCACGCTGAGCGGCGTGTGCGCCCCCGGTGCGTTGTACCCCGGAACCGCGATCACCAGCGGCGCCGCCATCGCGGCGACGCCCATGCCGTTCACGCCGATGTGCAGCAGGATCGGTGCGAGAAGCGAACCGGTTCGGTGTCGCGCGTAGCCAAAGGTGATGCCGAGCACGAGGGTCTGCGCGACCAGCGCCGCCCACGCTTGCGGCGACAAGCCGGCGCCGTGGCCGAACGCGAACAACAAAGCCGTCACGAGGATGCCGCCCACGGCGCCCATGCTGGCGACGAGTCCCTGCTGCAACACGCCGCGGAAGAACCACTCCTCGACGACGGGGACGAGCCCGACCGCGACGATCAGCGTTTCCAGCACCGAAAGGCTAGTGTCGGTCGGAAGCTTCTCGATGGTTTTCTCCGCGACCTGCTGCGCGTCGGGTGCGGGCAAGAGCACGCCGATCGCGTTGTCGACTTCGCTGGCGAGCAGCGCGATCGGAAGCAGCAGCAGCAGCGGGAGCAGTTGCTGCCGGCGCAGTCCGCGCAGGCCGACGCGTTCGGCATGCGGCGCTGGAATGCTGGCCGCGCCGAGCATTCCGGCGCCGCCGAGGCCGAGTACGGTCGCGATGCCGATCGCCGTGGTGGGCGTTGCCCACTCCGAAATCATCACGGCGATCGCGGTGGTGAAGAAAACGCCCATCATCGTCAGCAGCGCGGCGTTGAGCGGTGTCGGGAACGGGCGCGGCGGCTGGTTCATGCGAGCACCGACGCCAGCGCGCGACCGGTGTGGCTCGCGCGCTGTTGCGCGATCCACTCGGGCGGTCCCTCGGCGACGATGGTTCCGCCCGCGGCTCCGCCTTCGGGTCCCATGTCGATGACCCAGTCCGCTGTCTTGATCACGTCGAGATGATGTTCGATCACGACCACCGTGTTGCCGACTTCGACGAGTTTCTGCAGCACCCCGAGCAGTCGTTCCACGTCGGCAAAATGCAAGCCCGTCGTCGGCTCGTCGAGAATGTAGAGCGTGCGGCCGGTGTCGCGACGCGAAAGTTCGCGCGAGAGCTTGATACGCTGCGCTTCGCCGCCCGAGAGCGTGGTGGCCGCCTGGCCGAGATGGATGTAGTCGAGGCCGACGTCGTGCAGCGTCTGGAGCGGGCGCCGCACCGACTGGAAGTTGCTCAAGAACTCGACACCTTCCTCCACCGACATCTCGAGCACGTCGGCGATGCTCTTGCCTTTGTACAGCACGTTCAGCGTTTCGCGGTTGTAGCGCCGGCCGCGGCACAGTTCGCAGGTGACGAAGATGTCGGGCAGGAAGTGCATCTCGACGCGCTTCGTGCCGTCGCCCAGGCACGCTTCGCAGCGCCCGCCCTTCACGTTGAACGAGAAGCGCCCCGGTCCGTAGCCGCGCACGCGCGCCTCGGGCACCTGCGTGAACAGTTTGCGGATGCCGTCGAAGGCGCCCGTGTAGGTCGCCGGGTTGGAGCGCGGCGTGCGGCCGATCGGCGATTGGTCGACGTCGATCACCTTGTCGATGTGCAGCAGGCCTTCGACGCCTCGAAAGCGCCCGGGCGGATCCTGCGCGGCGTGCAGTCGCTGCGCGAGCGCTTTGTGCAGCGTGTCGATGACCAGCGTCGATTTGCCGGATCCCGAGACGCCCGTCACGACGACGAAGAGGCCGAGCGGGAGATGCAGGTCGATGTGTTGCAGGTTGTGCTCGTGGCAATCGCGCAGCACGAGCTTGCGATCGCCGGGCTTGCGGCGTGCGCTCGGCACCGCGATCGCGCGGCGACCGGCGAGATAGTCGCCGGTCAGCGAGTTCGGGTTCGCGAGGATCGCGGCGAGTGGTCCCTCCGCGACGATTTCGCCGCCGTGGATGCCGGCACCCGGTCCCATGTCGATGATCCAGTCCGCGCAGCGGATCGTCTCTTCGTCGTGCTCGACCACCAGCACGGTGTTGCCCTGGTCGCGCAACCGGAACAGCGTTTCGAGCAGCCGGCGGTTGTCGCGCGGATGCAGGCCGATCGATGGCTCGTCGAGTACATAGAGCACGCCGAGCAGGCTCGATCCCACCTGCGTCGCGAGCCGGATGCGCTGCGCTTCGCCGCCCGAGAGCGTGCTCGAGCCGCGATCGAGCGTCAGGTAGTCGAGACCCACGTCGAGCAGGAAGCGCAGCCGGTCGCTGATCTCGCGCAGGATGCGATCCGCGATCAGCCGCTTGCCGGCGGGCAGCTCCAGCGTATCGAGGAACTTCGCCGCATCGGCGATCGACAGCTGCGAGAGCGCATCGATGCCGATCGCGCCGATCCGCACGCTGCGCGCTTCCGGACGCAGCCGCGACCCCTCGCAATCCGGGCACGGTCGCGGCGTGGTGAATTGCAGCAGCGCGTCACCCGACGCGTTCTTGCGACGCGACAGTTCTCCGATGACGCCGTCCCAGCTTCTTTGTGCCTTTCCAATTTTTCCAGACCGTTCCGATGTGAATGCGACTGCGTCCGGGGTGCCGAACAGGATCCCCTCGCGCACGGCGGCGGGCAGGTTCTCGAACTTCGTCTCGACGCTGACGCCGAAATGATTCGCCAGCGCTTCGAGCAACTCGAGGTAGTAGCGAGACGGCCGTCGCCCCGCGTTCCACGGCTCGATCGCCGCGAGCAGCGGTCGCGATGGATCGGGCACCACGCGGGCCGGATCGAAGACATTGCGCGTACCGAGGCCCGAACACGCCTTGCAGGCGCCGTGCGGATTGTTGAACGAGAAGAAGCGTGGCTCGATCTCCGGGAACGAGACGCCGCAGTTCGTGCACGCGTTCTTCTCGGAGAGCAGCCACGTGTCGCGACCGGGACCCACGTCGATCAGCACGGCCCCGTCCGCGAGGCGCAGCGCGGTCTCGAGCGACTCGGCGATGCGCGTGCGCGCCGTCTCGCGCACCGCGATGCGATCGACCACCACGTCGATGTCGTGCTTCGCGGTACGCGCCATCGCGATCTCGTCGCCGAGGTCGTGCAGCGTGCCGTCCACCCGCACCCGCACGAAGCCCTGTTGGCGAAACGCGTCCAGTTCCTTCTTGTACGCGCCTTTGCGACCCCGCACGACCGGCGCGAGCACCTGCACCCGCACGCCCTCGCCGAGACCGAGCACCCGATCGGTCATCTGCTGCACGGTCTGGCTGGCGATCGGCCGTCCGCAGATCCAGCAATGCGGCTGACCGACGCGCGCGTACAGAAGCCGCAGGTGGTCGTGGATCTCGGTGATCGTGCCGACCGTCGAGCGCGGGTTCTTCGCGACGCTGCGCTGCTCAATTGAGATTGCCGGCGAGAGCCCGTCGATCGACTCGACGTCGGGCTTGCTCATCTGTTCGAGGAACTGGCGCGCGTACGCCGAGAGCGACTCGACGTAGCGCCGCTGCCCCTCGGCATAGATCGTGTCGAACGCCAGCGAAGACTTGCCCGAACCCGAGAGTCCCGTGATCACGACCAGCTGGTCGCGCGGGATGCGCACGTCGATGTTGCGAAGGTTGTGCTCGCGGGCGCCGCGGACCTGGATCTCGGTGGGGGCGGCGATCGCTGCGACGGGCGCCTCGCTCACCGAGTCGTCGGCGGACTCGCGACGTCGAGGCGCGACGCTTCGGAGAACGTGCCCTTGCGCTCGACGTAGGTCTGTTTGTGCAGCTTCTCGACGAAGCGCACGTACTCTTCCTGGAACGCCTGGTCCATCATCAGCTCGCGCAGCTGCGGCTTCGCTTCCTCGAAGCTGAGCGCCTCGACCTTGCGACGTTCGACTAGCTGCACGACCGCGCAGCCGACCGGCAGCTCGATCACGCCCGACACCTGACCCGGCTGCAAGCTGCTCGTCGCCTGCTGCATCCACGGCGCGAGCGTGCCGGCCGGCAACCAACCGAGATCGGGGCTCGCCTGCGAGACCTGGCTCGCGACACTTGCGAAGCTCTCGCCCGCGCGAACGCGCGCGAGGCCACGCCGGACCTTGTCGCACGCCGCCGCGACCGACTTGGGCTTGCCGTCGTCTGCGCCCGCCGCCATGTGCACCAGATGCACTTCCTCGCCGCCCGCGGGCATCGCGCCGTAGCGCTGGTCGTAGAGCTTGCGGATCTGCGCGTCTTCGATCTTCACGCGCGATCGCACCATCCCGCCGAGCACTTTCTGCTGCACGATCTCTTCGGCGATGCGACGGCGGTAGGCATCGAAGCTCAGGCCCTGCGCTTCGACGCTCTTCTTCAGGCCGTCGGCGTCGAGTTTGTTTTCCTTCGCGATGCCGGCGATCGCGTCGTCGATCTCGAAGTCGGTCGCTTCGATCTCGACGCGCTTCGCGAGCAGGCCGATCATCTTGCGCTCGATCAGCTTGTCGAGCACGTCCGAGCGCAGCAGTACGACGTCGGCGTCGCCGGCGCCCTGCTCGCGGATCTTCGCTTCGATCGGATTCGCGATGCGATCGACGTCGGAGACGAGCACGACTTCGGTGCCGACCTGCGCGGCGATTCCATCCACCAGCGTTCCGGAAAGCTCCGCGGGAGACGCGGCGGCTGCGGCCCCTGTCGCGGTCGCGGCGGGATCCGCCGCCTTCCACTCCTCCGCGGATAGGGGCATCGCGAACGCGATGGCGACCAGCGCAACAGCCAGCACAACGGCCAACGGGCGATCGAACATGGAGTCCTCCAGAGGCAGCCGGATCCGGCGCGGCCCGGATACTAACGAACGGGGGCGTAGTCCCCCGAGCCGAACCGTTCGTCGCCTCCCGCTATTGGCTCTCATAGGGTGGGAGAAGCTGATCGAACCGGCAGATCTCCGGCAGCTGCGGCGCACGCAGCGCGATCTCGAGCACTTCCGATCGAGGTGGCCAGCATCGGCCGCGGAGCGGCCGAATCGGATCCGCTTCGTCGCAAACGGCCGGCGTTCACCGCGTCCTTTCGTACACCGGTCCACGTCTAGCGCACGGAGCGCATCGCAGACCACTCTGCGCCGGCTCGCGCCGACGCGCACGCCTCTTGCATTGCACCCGCTCACACGCGCACTGCGACCCCTGCGGCCCTGGCAGGACATCCGTCGCGCGGTGCGTCCAGGAGCGAGACGATGCACGGCTCGAAGCGAACGACGTCAGTCGTGGTGTGGATGCTCGTGACCCAGATCAGCCTGCCCGCGCAGCCGGTGCGCGCGTTCTCCACCGACTCGTCCACGCTGCCGAGCGGACGCGGCATCGCGCCGGCGGCGGGCGCCGCGGGTGGCAACGCGCCGGCGACCGATCCCTTCACCGGCGCCGCGTCATCCGCAATCCCGATCTCGCTGCCGCCCGGCACCGGCGGCATGACGCCGCAGCTCGGGCTCCGCTACTCGAGCCAGGCACGCGGCGATTCGTGGGTTGGCAGTGGCTGGTCGCTCGGCCTGCCCGCGATCACGCGCTCGCTAAAAGACGGCGTTCCGGTCTACGACGATGGCGTGGACGTCTTCGAGCTCGACGGCCAGCCGCTCGTTCCCGAGACGACGAATCCCGCGCTGCCGCGTCGCTACCACACGCTGCGCGAGAGCTTCATCCGGATCGTGCACGAGGCGAACGGCACCTGGACGATCACGCGCAAGGACGGCATGCTGCTACGCTTCGGTGTGACGACATCCGCTCGGGTATCGAACGTGGCGGGCCAGGTCTTCCAGTGGTTGCTCGAACAGCAGGAAGATCGCCACGGCAACGCGTTCGTCGCGAGCTATGACCGGCGCGATCCCGGAACCGCCTACCTCGCGACGATTCGCTACACGCTGCACCGCAGCGCCGGCGGCGCGCTCCAAAGTCTGGACGGCAATCCGGCGAAAGATCGACGCGTGGAGTTCGTGCTCGAATCCGCCGCACGCGGCGACGTGGCCGAGGGCTACCGCGCCGGATTCCTGTCTCGGATCGCGCGCCGGCTCGACTTCATCGACGTGAAGGTCGGCGCCACACTCGTGCGCCGCTATGACCTTCGCTACGCAACGAGTCCCGACACCGCCCGCTCGCTGCTCACGTCGGTTGCGCTTTACGGCAACGACGCGACATCGGCGTCGCCGCGAGCACCGTTCGTCACGTCGTTCGCGTATCACTCGAACGTAGCGGCGGGCACCACGGGCTGGCAGCTCGCGAACTGGAGTTGGCCGGCCGGCATCACGCTCGTCGACGCGAGTCGCCAGGACAAAGGCGTTCGCCTCGCCGACGTGGACGGCGACGCACGCCCCGATCTCGTCAAGGCGCTTGCGACCATGAGCAACCCCGATCCAAAACGCGCGACCTTCTCGCTCAGCGCGGACAGCGGAATCTTCCTGAACATCGGCACCGGCTTCGCGAGCGTGCCGAGCCCTCTTCATCCGATCCCCGGATTCTCCGGACAGAACGGACTGATCCCCTTCTCGCTCGCCTGGCAGCACGCAGGAGCATCGCGCACCACGGGTCTCGATGTGCTCGACGTCACCGGCGACGGTCGCGCCGATCTCATCGGCGGCGTGCGCGATCTCGATCCGGCGAGCGGCATACGCGCGCTCTACGGGATGCCGACCTGGTTCCGCGGCTCCGCAAGCGGCTTCGTCGCGGCGACTGACGTGGGCGACGTACTCGACGATGATCTCTGGGGCATGAACCGTTCGGGTGTCGTCGATCTGTACGTGTTCACGGCGACATCCGGCACGACCTCCGGCAATGCGCGTTTCGCGGATCTCACCGGCGACGGCCTGCCCGAGTTGATCGTGCGCGGCTCCGAGTACCGCTACTCCGCGATCGGCGGACCGCCCCCTGCGTTCGCGTCGTTTGGATGGAACTGCCTCGACGAGCGGCTCACGAACTACTACTTCGAGAACCGCGGCGCGCTGCGCTTCGAACGCGCACCGGTCGTGGATTCGCCGGGCTCGTTCTGCCAGTCGTCATTGAAGCGCGTCGCTACCGACTTCCAGCACTGCGATCTCGACGACTACGTCGGGTGTGCCTACAAGGTCCTCTACAACGAAGCGCAGCCGGTGTGGTTTCACGGCGATCCGCTGTTGGGCAGCTTCCCGTGGACCTGGATGGTGAACTGGGAGTTCGGCTCGCTCGACGTGGACCTGAACGGCGATGGCCTCGCCGACACGCTCTCCGCGAGCTTCGACGCGTATGGCTACGGCGCGGTTTCGACCGCGTGGCTCAACGATGGGGAACGCGGCTATCTCGAAAACCCCGCATGGGCGCTGCCGAGCAACCTCTACCTGTACGAACTCGGCGCTACCTATTCGAACGACACCGGCGTGCGGCTGGCCGACGTGAACGGCGACGGCCGCGTCGACGTGGTGCAGGCGAAAGCAGGTGGGAACCGAACGACCTGGCTCAACGACGGCGACGTCGATGAGACGACGCCGACTCCGTGGGTCGCGAGCGCCGCGTGGACGATTCCGGCCGGCCTCGAATTCGTCGCCGCGAACGGAGCCGACAACGGCGTGCGCATGCTCGATCTGGACGGCGACGGCATGACCGATCTGGTGCGCTCCGCGAACGGCGCGAACGAGTTCTATCGCAACCGCGGATCGATTCCCGATCTGCTCGAGTTGGTGACGAATCCGCTCGGCGGGCAGACGCAGTACAGCTACGAAGCCTCGACGCAACACGACACGATCGGCGGCGACGGGACGCCGGACCTTCCGTTCGTCGTTCCGGTGGTGGCGTCGATCAGCGTGAGCCCATCGCCCGGCCGGCCGGGCAACCTCACGAGCACGAGCACCTTCGACTACGATGGTGGTCGCTACGACGCCGCCGCGCGCGAGTTCCGGGGCTTTGCCGGCGTCACCGAGACGCGTTCCGACGGTCGGTTGACGGATCGCGTGTATCACCAGACGGACGCGTTGTCCGGCCAGCTCGCGAGCGA
>CAYGWM010000011.1:32024-33411 GCA_964353555.1 uncultured Spirochaetales bacterium | reverse complement strand
TGACGGATCGCGTGTATCACCAGACGGACGCGTTGTCCGGCCAGCTCGCGAGCGAAACTGTGCTGGACGCCGCGGGTCGTCCGTGGCTCGGCATCGACTACAGCTACAGCGCCGACGCGACTCCCCCGTACGCCAGCCAGCTCGTGCGCGTGGACCGTCGCGAATACGACGGCCAGACGACGCCGCGACAGAGCCGCACCGAATTCCGCTATGACGCCGGCTCTGCGATCGCGCACGGTAACCCGACTGCGATCATCGAATGGGGCGAGATCTCATCCGCCGGGACGGACGTGGTTCCCGGCGACACGCGCACCACCGAGCTGTCCTACCTCCCGAACGAGGCGCTCCATCTGGTCGACCGCGTGAAGACACGCACCGTGAGGACTGGCGGAACGCCCGGCGCCGGCTCCGTGGTGCGCGAATCGCGCTTCGCATACGACGGCGATGCGAGCGGCATTGCGCCACCGACGGTCGGTGACCTCACCCGGCGCATCGACGTCCTCGCCGACGCGGCGCTTCCCGATCCGACGACGACTTTCGCGTACGACCCGTATGGGAATCTCACCAGCCTGACCGACCCGCTCGCGAACGCAGGCGGCACCGGCGGCACCACGACGACCGAGTACGACGCCAGCTATCACAGCTTCCCGACGGCCACCGTCAACGCGCTCGGGCACCGGACTGAACTCTCGTACGCGACGTCGCCCGGTTGCTCGGTTTCGCACAGCGCCGGCGCCGGACTCGTCGGGCAGCGACGCAGCCCGAACGACCTTGCCGCCTATACTGCATGGGGACTCTGTTACGACGTCTTCGGTCGCCAGGTCAGCGAGTCGGGACCAGGCGGGGTTTCGTCGACGACGTGGAGCTACATCGATACCCCGCTGGCCGTTGCGATGACGGAGGCGCGCAAGTCGTCGGCGAACGCGTTCCGCAGCAGCACCACGCACTACGACGGTCTCGGCCGCCCGATCGCGACCGACCACACGGGACCCGCCGGGCTAACGGTCTACGACGCGAATTTCGTCTACGACGCCGTGGGCCGGCTCGTTGCGCAAACCCAGCCCGAATTCGGCGCACCCGGCGCTGCGACGTTCTACGAGTACGACGTCGCAGACCGCGTGATCACCGCCACGTTGCCCGGCGGCGGGCGCGTCCACACGCGTCGCTACGACCGCGGCTGGGTCGAGCGGATCGACGCGAACGGCAACGTCGTTCGCCAACAGCAAGACGCGCTCGGCCGCATCGTTCGTGTCGAGGAGAAGAACGGATCCGAGACCTACGTCACCCGCTACGACTACGATGTGAGCGATCAGCTGACGCGCATCACCGATCATCATGGCAACCTGAGCACCGTCAGCTACGACCGACTCGGTCGCCGCAGCCGCCT
>CAYGWM010000011.1:0-31924 GCA_964353555.1 uncultured Spirochaetales bacterium | reverse complement strand
CGAGTACTTCGACTTCGAGAACAGCTACGACCCGCTCGGCCAGCTGCTTTCGCGCAAGTACCCGACCGGCACGAAGCTCGACTACCAGCGGGATGCGCGCGGCTACTTGACGAGCATCGCGTCGGGCCAGCCCTCGCCCGACGCGTCGGCGATCGGCTGGACCGCCGACGGGCACGTCGCATCGTGGTGGGCGCCCGGCGGCGTCGTGACCACCACGAGCTACGACGCCGAAACGCGTCGCCTCGCCGCGATTCGGGTCGATGGCCCGGGCCCCGGGCTACTCGTCGACGAGACGCTTCATTACGACGACGGCGATCGCGTCACCAGCGTGATCGAAGCCGTCGCCACGAACAGCATGGCGTTCGGCTACGACCCGCTCGATCGGCTGGTACGCACCACGCGTTTCGAAGCGGGCGTATGGACGACCCGAACGAACGCGTACGACGCGATCGGAAACCTGCTCTGCCGCGACGCGACGGGAGCGAAGTGCGCCGGCGGAACGCTTCTGGCGTATCCGTTCGCCGCGAACGACCCGCTCCAGCGCGCGACGAACCATCGAGCAACCAGCGTTGCCGGCGCCGCGTCGGCCTACGACGTGAGTGGCGCAGTGCTCACGCTCGGCAGCCGCGGGTTCTCCTACAACGCGCTCGCAAACGTCACCGAAGTGTGGGACGGCAGCACGCTGGCGTTGCGCGCGAGCTACGACGGAAACGGCCGCACCTATCAGCTGCAATCCGGCTCGTCCGGCGAGACCCAATACCTGCCGACCGACGACTTCGAATGGGGGGAGACGTCACACCAGGCACGCGTTCATGTGATGCTCGACGGCGCGCGCATCGCCACCCACACGATGAACTTCGTGCCGCCCGTTCCGCCGCCCGGTTGCGCGGGGCAGGGGCCGGGAGGACCGGGCCGCGCCTTGCCGCCGTTCGACCTTTTCGGGCTCTTCGCACCGGGCCTCGCCGCGTTGCTGCTACTCGGCGCCCGCCGCGGTCTCCGCGGCATTCCGGTGGAACGACGCGCGCGGGTGCTCGTCGCGACCGGAACCGGCACGGCGTTCCTGCTGGTCGCGCTGGTTCCGGTGCCATTCGCACACCGCGGCGAAGCCATCGCGCAATCCGGCGTTCCCTCGTCCGTCTACTACCACCACGACCACCTCGGCAGCGTTCTGGTCGTCACCGGCGCAAACGGAGCCCTGGTCGGCGCGCCCTCTTCCTTCGAGCCGTGGGGACGTCCGATTGGCGGCGGCGCGCTCCCGACTCCGTTTGGTTTCAATGGAAAGCGCACCGCGGGAAACATCTACGACTACGGCGCGCGGTGGTACGATCCGAACATGGGTCGCTTCCTGCAGCCGGATCCGGTGATCGCCGATCCCTACGACCCGCAGGGTCTCAGCCGCTACAGCTACGTCCGCAACGACCCGGTCGGCCGGATCGACCCGACCGGCGCGTGGAGCCTCTCTGCGAACGCATACGCCGGCCAGATCGGGAACTCGGGCTTCACCGGCATCGTGCTCGGCCTGGGATTGGGCGGCGGCGGAAGCTACAGCGTCTCCGCCAGCGCCTTGATCGGCGGAATCCCCGTCGCACAGTACGCCCAGGCGCTGCAGGTGCTGGGCGACTTGAGCGCCGCGGTGAAGGTCGGGGGCTTTCAGTTCTTCAATCAACAGGGGGCGACGTTCTCGCGAACACAGCTTCCGGACGTCGGAGCAAACGCCCAGTCCGCGAGCTGGCGCACCCCGCAGAACATCGCGGTGCTCGATAGTCTCGATCCGTACGTTGCGAATCTCGCGGCGGGGCACTTGAGCCAGATGACGGAGGAAGGTCTCGATTTTCGGCTTAGCGAGGGCTTCCGCACGTATGCGACTCAGAACTCGTACTACAGGAAGGGAAGAACCCCGTCGGGCCGCACCGTGACGGATGCGCGCGGCGGCCAGAGTCTCCACAACTTCGGCCTTGCGTACGACGTAGCGATATTCGAGCGGGGCGCATACATCGAAGACGGACGAGACGCTCGGTATCAGCGCGCCGGTGAACTCGGTGAAGGAATCACGGATGGCTTGGGCGGCCCGGCGGGCCTCGAATGGGGCGGCCGATGGAACAAACCCGATGCATCCCACTTTCAATTCGACGGCGGCCTTCGGCTGCGCGTCATCAGAGAGCGATATGAAGCTGGCAAGCCGATTTTCTCGACACCGTAGGCCTCGCGCAGCGACGCGAGTTCTCTTGGCCTCGTGGTTGACTCTCTCGATCGCCGGAGGCGCTGGAGCGGATACGAAACCGCTCTACTCGATCGAGTCGGTACGGGCGCACTTCTACTACCAGGGAAGCGGCACATTCTCCGATAGCGACCTCTTCGATCCCGCGCTTGTGCTTCGCAACACCATCGGCGGAGCCGGCGACGCAAAGGAGCCCAGTGGTGCTGTGCTCGTGCTCGTCAAGATGTCAGGTTCCTTCCTCGCAGAAACGAAGGGAAGAATCGAACTCGACGCGAGCGCGGACGGTCAGAAGTTCCCGCACCAGTCCATCCCATTGAACACGCTTTTCAGCGAGGCTGGCACAGTCACGGCACCGTTCCTGATCTATGACTCTCCCTGCTGGCCCCTAACGTTGGAGATTCGGCTCGTTGGCGTCTCCGCCAAGCCGGTATCTGTTACACGAACGATCCCTTTCCGGTGCGGCGAATGAGCGCAATCGGAATGCTTCCGCCCGCACGCCGCCTTGGTCTTGCGCTTTTGCATATACAGCTGTAGACTTTCACTTGCGCTTCGTCTGGGACTTGGAGAAAAGCGCCGCCAATCGGCTCCTACGTGGATTCGACTTCGGCTTCGCGACGCTGGTCTTTGATGGTCTTACGTTGGGGCGCGACGATCTCCGCCGGGATTACGCGGAGCGGCGAGTCATTGCCATTGGCAGGGCCGATGGGCTCGCTCTGACCGTGGTCTACACCGATCGGGCCGGGAGCGACGGTGAGATCGTTCGCCGAATCATCTCGGCCCGACCGAGCAATCGACATGAGCGCCAAGCGTTCTCGGAAGCCGGTAGCCCGACGTGAGCATCCTGTGAAACCGTCGCGAGGAAGTGCCGACCTTCCGCGAATCCGCCGCATGAGCGAACGCGAGATCGCACGGAACTCGCCGCCCGAGCTGGCCGACCTCCCGGCGGATTTCTGGGAGGGCGCCACGTTCGTACGGCCAATCTCAAAGGAGCCGATCTCGCTGCGGGTCGATGCGGACGTTCTCGAGTGGTTCAGGAAGCAGGGTCCCCGCTATCAGTCGCGGATGAACGCAGTGCTGCGCGCGTACATGTCCGCAATGGGTACGCGACGTCGTCCGAAGGGCGCGGCCTGATCAATCGCGGCAGTCACCCCCCGAGCTGCGCGAGCAGTTCGTGCGCCGCCTTGAACAGCTGCTCAGGCTCCCGCTCCCCCGGTAGCGGCGCGTAGATCTTGTGATTCGGCGCGACGCGGATGCCGAGCGTCGGGTGCGTGAGCAGCGTGACGAGGCGCTTCGGGTCGATGCGGGTGCTCTCGGCGGCGGTGAACACCAACTCGCCCTGCGCGATGTCGATCGCCGCGACGCCGAGCCTGCGCGCGGCGATCTTCAGGCGGATCACGCCCAACAGATGGGCCGCCGCGTCGGGGAGCGGGCCGAAGCGATCGAGTAGTTCGTCGCGGATGCGATCGGCGTCGGCCTGATCCGGTGCGGACGCGAGGCGCTTGTAGAGCACCAGCCGCTGGCTGACGTCGGGCACGTAGTCTTCGGGAAGTTTGGCTGCGACCGGCAGGCGAATCTCCGGGTCGATCTCCTTCGACCGCACCCTCCCGCGCATTTCTTCGATGGTTTCTTCGAGCATCTCCAGGTAGGTCTCGAAACCGAGTTCGGCGAGATTGCCGTGCTGCTCAGCACCGAGCAGATTGCCGGCGCCGCGAATCTCGAGGTCCATCGACGCGAGCCGCATGCCGCTGCCGAGTTCGGTGAACGACTGCAGCGCTTCGAGCCGCTTGCGCGCGTCGTCCGAGAGGCTGCGTTCGCCCCCGCGCATCAGCAGGTGACAGTACGCGCGATGCGAGCTGCGACCGATGCGGCCGCGCAACTGATAGAGCTGCGCGAGCCCGAAGGTCTCGGCACGATCGACGAGCATCGTATTGGCGCGCGGGATGTCGAGACCGCTTTCGACGATCGACGTGCAGAGCAGCAGATCGGCCTCGCCGTGCAGAAAGCGCATCATGCGATCTTCGAGATCGCGCTCGGGCATCTGGCCGTGCGCGACCAGCACGCTCACGTCGGGCACGATGCGTTGCAGCAGCTCGGCCACCTGACCGATCGAGTGGACGCGGTTGTGAACGAAGTACACCTGGCCGCCGCGTCGAACCTCGCGCAGGATCGCCTCGCGCACCATCGACTCGGAGAAGCGCGCCACCTGCGTGCGGATCGAGAGCCGGTCCGCCGGCGGCGTGTGGATCACCGACATGTCGCGCACTCCGGTGAACGCCAGCTGCAGCGTGCGCGGGATCGGCGTGGCGGTGAGTGTCAGCACATCGACGGTCTTCTTGAGCTTCTTGATGCGCTCCTTGTGACCAACACCAAACCGCTGTTCTTCGTCGACGACGAGCAGGCCCAGGTCGCGGAACTCGATATCCTTTTGCAGCAGACGATGCGTGCCGATGACGACGTCCACTGAGCCGTCCGCCATGCCGAGCACGATCTGCTTCTGCTCCTTCGCGGAGCGAAACCGCGACAGCGACTCGACGCGAATTGGATAGCCGTTGAAGCGTTTGCGGAAGGTCTCTTCGTGCTGCGCACACAGAATTGTGGTCGGAACCAGCACGACCACCTGCTTGCCGTCCATCACCGCCTTGAAGGCGGCGCGCACGGCGACCTCGGTCTTGCCGAAGCCGACGTCGCCGCACACCAGCCGGTCCATCGGTTTGGGGTTCTGCATGTCCGCGAGCACGTCCTCGATCGCGGCCTGCTGGTCGGGCGTCTCCTCGTACGGGAAGGCGCCCTCGAACTCTTCGAGCGCGCGATCGCGCGGCGAGAATGCGAAGCCTTCCGCGAGTTCGCGCGCGGCGTGGATGCCGAGCAGCTCGCGCGCCATGTCGCGCAGCGACTTCTTGGCGTTGCGTTTGGCCTTCTCCCAGGTGAGGCCGCCGAGCTTGTCCATCCGCGGCGGCACGCCTTCGGCGCCGACGTAGCGCTGCACCAGCGACAGCCGGTGCACCGGCACGAAGAGGCGATCGCCGCCGTCGTACTCGATGCGCAGGAACTCGTTCTTCGCGTCGTCGCGACGCGCCGGGCCAACCGCGAGCTGCACGAGTCCGCGGTAGACGCCGATGCCGTGCTCGCCGTGCACCAGGTGATCGCCGGTCTTCAGCTGCGCGAGCGATTCGAGCGCCGCCGCCTCGCGCATCGACACCTTGGTGCGCCGCCGCTCGCGGGGTCCGAAGATCTCCTCCTCGGTGACGACGACGGTATGCGCGAGCGGCAACACGAAGCCCTCGGAGATCGCGGCGACGCGCACTTCGATCTTGCCGGGCCGTCCCCAGCGCGCGATCTCGCGCGCGTCGCGGGCCAGGCGTGCGTCGTGACCATATTCGAGCAGCAGCTGCCGCAGGCGCTCGGCGCCCGATAGCGCGGGCGTCGCCAGCACCACGCGCCAGCGCTCGCGACACCAGCGCTCGATCGCGCCCACGAGCGGCAGTAGCGCGGCGTCGCCGGTGCGCGAGCGGGCGAGTTCGCGGCGCAGCTCGTCGTGATCGGTCGAGCGCAGCGCGATGCGCTCCGCTGGGTCGTCGGTCTCGATGTCGAGTCGTTCGAGCCAGACGGGCGCGCGCAGCGCCAGCTCCTGCTCCACTTCCTCCGTCGACAGCAGCAGCTCCGCCGGTGGCACCACGACGCGGCCGGCCGCGTGCGCCGCTTCGAAGCTTTGGAACGATTCGTCGGCGAAGCGCGCGAGGCGTTCGCGCGCGGCCTCCGGCTCTTCGATCACCACGAGCGCGTCGTCCGGCAGGTAGTCGAAGACGGTCTCGACGCCCGGCTGGATCCACGGCGCCAGCGCCTCCGCACCGGGCGGCAGCGAGCCGCGCAGCAGCGCATCGAGCGTCTCGTCGGTCGCGCGCGCATCGGCGCCCTGCTCTTCTGCGCGCGTGCGAATCTCGGGGCCGCGCTCGATCACCAGATCGCGGTCGAGTTGGATTTCGCGCGGCGGCGGCAGCGTCACCGAACCGAAGCGTTGCTGGGAGCGTTGGCTCGCCGCGTCGAATTCGCGGATCGACTCGACCTCGTCGCCGGCGAGTTCAATGCGCACCGGACGCGCGCGCTGCGGTGGGAACACGTCGACGATGCCGCCGCGCACCGCGACTTCGCCGCGCTCTTCGACGAGCGCCATCCGCGCGTAGCCTGCCGCGACCAGTTGCGCGACCAAGAGGTCGCGGTCGATCGACTGGCCGACATGGAGCTGAGTCGTACGCGCGCGCAGCGCATCGCGCGTGGGAACGCGCAGCGCGAGCGCCGAGAGCGGTGCGACGACGACGAGCCCCTTGTCTTCGGTTCCGCGCTCGCCGGTCGCCTCGAGCCATCGATACAGCACGTCCATCCGCTGCGCGGTGACGAACGGCTGCGGCGAGAAGCGGTCGTAGGGAAGCGTGTCGGGGTGCGGGAACGGACGGACCAGACCGCCCTCTTCGGCAGCGGGTTCGCCGAGCATCACGCGCAGATCCTCGAGCAGCGCGTCGGCGGACTTCGCGTCGGGCGCCAGGAACAACACAGGCCTCGGCTCAGCGGCGTGCACCAGCGCCGCACCCGCCCACGCGCGCGCGGCGCCGCGCAGACCGGTGAGCCGCACGACACCCTTGCGCGCGAGCACGCGCTCGGTGAGTTCGTCGAAGCTCTTCGGCGGGCGATTCAACAACTCCGTCGTCCACTCCCACGAGAAATGCCGATCCTGAAACGCACCACGGCCCCGGCCCGCCCCGCGCGGGGGGTGGGTCGAGGTGGCGCGCGAGTCTAGCTCGCGCACTGGAGCGCGTTGGGATTACGAGCCCTTCGGCGCGGACGGGACCTGCGCGGCAGGCGTTGCGACGACTCGTTGCCCAGGCCGCGCCTTTTGCACGCCGTCGACGATCACGCGCTCTCCAGGTGCCAGACCGGAGACGATCTCGCGCAGTCCGTCGTGCAGCGCGCCGGTGACGACGCGTCGCGACTCCACGATCTCGTCTGCCTTCACGACGAGCACGAAGCTGCCTCCCTGTTCCTGCTGAACCGCGCGTTCGGGCACCAGCACCGCGCCGCTCCGGTCCGGAAACACCGCAATCGCGCGCACGAACTGCCCCGGCTTCAGCGCGCCGTCAGGATTCGGCACCTGCGCGCGCACCGTGATCGTGCCGCGCGTCGCTTCGATGCTGGGATCGACGTAGTCGATGACACCGCGTTGCGGATATGGCGTGCCGTCGCCGAGCACCACCTCGACCGGGATCATGCCCGCGCGCTGCTGTGGGATGCGACCTACCTCTACGCCGCGCAGCACGTCGAGACGCGCGCGCTCGGTGGGTGCGAAGAAGACGTGCACGGGATCCACCTGCACGATCTTCGCGAGCACGGTGTCCTGCCCCGATTCGCCGACCAGGTTGCCGGGATCCACCAGCGCGCGACCGGCGAGGCCCGCGATCGGCGCGTGCACCGTGCAGTACGAGAGATCGAGTTGCGCGGCCGCAACGGCAGCGTCGGCGCTCTGCACCGCGGCCGCGCTGGCGTCGCGGTCGGCGCGCCGCTGATCGAGCACCGACACCGAGACGACACCCTTGTCGATGAGCCCCTTCGCGCGATCGAAATCCTGTTGCGCGCGGAGCAACGTCGCTCGCGTCTCCGCGAGCTGCGCCTTCGCCGCCGCGAGTTTCACCGCGTAGGTGCTGGGGTCGATCTCGAAGAGCACGTCGCCGGCCGCGACCGGTTGGCCCTCGACGTAGCGCCGCTCCTTCAGATAGCCGCGCACGCGCGCGCGCACGTCGATCTCGTTCACCGCGCGCACGTTGCCGACGAACTCGCGACGATCGGGCAGCGTGCCCAGCTTTGCTTCGGCAACTCCCACTTCGGCGGCAGGCGCCGCGGTCGGCGCGTCGTTGCGACCGCACGCTGCGAGTGCGAACGCCCCAGCCAACCACACCGCGATCGTAGTGAGCCCACGCGTCATCAATTTCCTCCAGGTTCCGCGCGCGTGCCGCGCAGCCGCGCCTGCACCCACTCGGTGGCGCCCTCGACGATCACGTAGAGGGCGGGCACCAGCACCAGCGAGAGCAGCGTCGCGACGAGCATGCCGCCGAATACCGCCGTGCCGAGCGAACGCCTTGCCGCTGCGCCCGCGCCAGTCGCGACGACGAGCGGCACCACGCCGAGGATGAATGCGAACGCGGTCATCAACACAGGCCGGAAGCGGATGCTCGCCGCCTCGCGCGCGGATTCCACCAGGCCCAAGCCTTCCTGCCTCCGCCGCCGCGCGAACTCGACGATCAGGATCGAGTTCTTCGATGCGAGCCCGATCAGCGTGACGAGCCCGATCTGGCAGTACAGATCGTCGGCGAGTCCACGCAGCGCCTGCGCGCCGAGTGCGCCGAGGAACGCGAGCGGCACCGCGAGCATGATCACCAGCGGCAGGCCCCAGCTCTCGTACTGCGCCGCGAGGAACAGGAACACCACCAGCATCGAGAGCAGCAGGATCCACTGCACTTCGCTGCCGGCGCGCCGCTCCTGGTAGGCGGTTCCGGTCCACTCGTAGGACATCGTCGTCGGCAACACCTCGCGCGCGATCGCCTCCATGCGGTCGAGCGCCTGCCCCGACGAGTAGCCTGCGTTCGCCTCGCCCTGGATCCGCACCGCGCGATAGCCGTTGTAGTGCGAGATGTCGCGCGGCCCCGCTACGCGCGAGAGCGTGAGCAGCGTCGAGAGCGGAACCATCTCGCCGCGATCCGAGCGCGTCCAAAGCCGCGAGACGTCCTCGGGCTGCGTACGCAGATCGCCCTCGGCCTGCGCATACACCCGGAAGAGCCGGCCGAAGCGGTCGAAGTCGTTCAGGTAGAGCCCGCCCATGAAGATGCCGAGCGTCGAGAAGACGTCGTCCACCGAGACGCCGAGCGCCTTCGTCTTCGAGCGATCGAGATCGACGAAGACCTGCGGCACGTTCGGGCGGAACGTGGTGAACACGTTGCGCAGCTCGGGCGACTGGTTGCCCTCGTCGATCACGCGCTGCGCCACCGCCGCGAGTTCGTGGATGTCGGCGCCGCCCTTGTCCTGCAACTGGAACTCGAAGCCGCCGGTGCGCGAGAGACCGCGGATCGGCGCCGGGTTGAGCGCGAGGACGCGCGCGCCTTGCACCGCCGCGAGCTGCGGCCGCACCTTCGCGAAGATCGCGTCGAGCGACTGATCCGCGCCGCGTTCGCTCCACGGTTTCAGCGTCACGAACATCGAGCCGACGTTCGCAGGCGAGGTTCCGGTGAGCGAGTCGAAGCCGCCAAAGACGTTCGCGCCGATGATGCCGGGTGTCGCGAACAGGATCTTCTCGACTTCGATCACGACCTGTTCGGTGCGCTCGAGCGACGCGCCGTCGGGAAGCTGCAGACTCACGATGAAGTAGCCCTGGTCTTCGTCGGGCAGGAAGCCGGTGGGCACCGCGCGGAACAATGCGAGGGTCGCGATGCCGAGCACCGCGAAGATGCCGAGCACGAGCGCGCGCCGGGGCAGCAGCGCGGCGACACCGCCTTCGTAGCGGCTTCGCAGCGCGCCGAAACCGCGGTCGAAGCCGCGATGGAAGCGCCCTTTGTGCTCGCTCTCGGGGCGCATGAAGAGCGCGCAGAGCGCTGGCGAAAGCGTCAACGCATTCAGCAGCGAGATCAACACCGCGCAGGTCACCGTGAGTCCGAACTGCCGCAGCATCAGGCCGGTGGTGCCCGGCAGGAACGCGACCGGCACGAACACCGCGCCGAGCACCAGCGTCGAGGCGACGATCGCGCTCGTCACTTCGCCCATCGAACGCCGCACCGCCTCGCGGCGTGGCACGCCTTCGGCGAGCAGTCGCGCGACGTTCTCGACCACCACGATCGCGTCGTCCACGACGAGACCGATCGCCAGCACGAGTCCGAAGAGCGTGATCGTGTTGATCGAGAGCCCGAGCGCACCGAGCAGCGCGAAGGTGCCGATCAGCGAAACCGGGATCGTGATGGCCGGGATCAGCGTCGAGCGCCAGTCCTGCAGGAACAGGAACACGACCAGGAAGACCAGCAACGTGGCCTCGAAGAGTGTCGTCACGACCTCGGAGATCGACTCGGCGACGAAGCGCGTCGGGTCGTAACGCACCATCCAGTCGACGCCGGCCGGGAACTTCTGCGAGATGCGCGCCATCTCGGCGCGCACCGAGGCGGCGACTTCGAGCGCGTTCGCCTCGGGAAGCTGGAAGATGCCGAGGCTGATCGTCGGGCGGCCGGTGAGCCGCGTGAACCCGCTGTAGCTCTGCGCGCCGAGTTCGACGCGCGCGACGTCGCCGAGCCGCAGCAGCGAACCGTCCGGCTGCGCGCGCAGCACGATCTGCTCGAAGTCCGTCACCGTCGAGAGTCGCCCCCGGGTGAGTAGCGGGAGTTCGAGCTGCTGGCCGCTCGGCACCGGCGGCGAGCCGGCCCGGCCGGCGGCGATCTGCGCGTTCTGCTCGCGCACTGCTTCCACCACGTCGGACGCGACGAGGCCGAGCTTCGCGAGGCGTTCCGGATCGAGCCAGATGCGCATCGCATAGCGCCGCTCGCCGAAGATGTTGACCTCGCCGACGCCCGGCAGCCGCTTCAGCGGATCGAGCACGTTGATCAGCGCGTAGTTCGACAGGAACAGCGCGTCGCGCGATCCGTCGGGCGAGTACAGATTCGCGACCAGCGTCAGGTCGGGCGATTGCTTGCGCACCGTGACACCGAAGCGCCGCACCTCTTCGGGCAGTCGCGGCTCCGCGACGGCGACCCGGTTGTTGACGTTCACCGCGGCGATGTCGGGATTGCGGCCCAGCTCGAAGGTCACCGTCAAGCTGGCCTGGCCGTCGCTGGCGGAGACCGACGACATGTAGAGCATGCCGTCCGTGCCGTTCACCTGTTCCTCGATCGGCAGCGTGATGGTGCGCTCGACGACGTCGGCGCTGGCGCCGTTGTAGTTCGCCGAGACCTGCACGGTCGGCGGCGCGATCGGCGGGAACTGCGACACCGGCAGCAGCGGAATCGTGATCACGCCGGCGAGCGTGATCAGGATCGCCACGACCGACGCGAAGATCGGGCGGTCGATGAAGAACGCGACGAAGCCCGGCGCGCTCGCGCCGTCGGCACCTTCGGGATCGCGCTCGGGATCGCTGCTGCGGGGCGCCTCGGCCAACGGAATCTCTTCTTCGTTCTGGCGCGAAAGGGGCGCGCTTTCGATGCCAGTCGATCAGGGTTACCACGGTCCCGCGCGTGTCGCCGCCCGATCGCCGAGGCTAGCGAGCACGCCGAGAACGTCGCGAGCGAGTGTGATGGGGTCGTGTTCGCGTTCGAGCGTGCGCCGCGCTTCGGCGCCCAGTTGGGCGGCGCGCGCGGGATCCGCGAGCAGCGCGTTCACCGCAGCAGACCACGCGGCTGGCTTTGCATCGTCCCCGACGAGCCACGCCGAGTGCTCATGCATGAGGGTATCCGCCACCGACGCGCGCGCGACGATCGCTCGCGACGCCTCCATGTAATTGAGCAGCTTGATCGGGAAGCCGCCGGCCGCGCAGCGCGCGAGCAGCGTCACGCCGGCGCCGAAGGTCAGCGCCCGGACTTCCTCGGCGTCATGCACGTGCACGGTTCGAAGCGGCGCCGCCGCAGTCCCGACCCCGTGCGTCGCGACCACCACGGGCGCGGCGATCTCGCGCGCCGCCACCGCGAGCGCCCCGAGATCCTGATAGCCGTCGAGATTGCCCGCATAGAGTGCGTAGTGACCGACTTCGAGCCCGTGGCGAGCGCAGGCCGCGGCGATCGCTGCCGTCGTGGGCGCGAGTCGCGGCGCGAGCCCCGGCGGAATTCGCACGACGGGACCGCGCGCGTACTGCGAAAGCTCACGCTCTCCGGCGCTCGCGAGTGCGATCACCGCATCGGCGCGGCGCGCTACGTGGCGGTCGATGCAGGCACCGAGCCAGCGCAGCGCGGGTGCGAATCGCGGCGGCGCGTAGGTCGCGAGTTCGTGAACCAGGATCGTGTGCGCCACGTACGCGACGGGGCGTTGCAGCAGCGACCGCACCAGCAGCGACGCGAGGGCGGCCTCGGAGTTGTGCGCGAGCACCGCATCGAACGGCGTGCGGCGATGCGCGACCAACAGCGACGCGGCGAGCGCGAGATCAGCGAGCGGCTTGGCGGGGCTCGGCCCCGACGCGAGCTTGCGCGGCGCAAACGGCGCGCGCACCAGCGCGAGATCCGCGGGCATCGCTCCCGCGCCGCGCCCGTAACACACGAGCGTCACGCGGACGCCCGCGGCCTGCAGCGCGCGTGCCTGTTCCGCGAAGAAAACCTGCGAACCCTGCGGATAGGGAAACGGAAATGCGCCGACGAGGGCTACGTGCACGGACTCGAGAGGCGCTGCACTCCGTCGCCATTTCCAATCACGTTCGTTCCTGAACGCCGCGTTCGGATCGCTGCCACGAACGCGCAGGCGCGCCTACCCGCAGTTCGCGGTAGAGCGTCACCAGCTCGACGAGCGCGCGACCGATCACGCGCGGCGTTGCGCCCTTCGCGCGACCGGCAACGCGTGGGTGGTGGGTCACCGGCACTTCGCGGATCCGAAAGCCGGCGCGGCGTGCGCGCAGCAGCAGCTCGGTGTTCACGAACGCACCGATCGACGCGATCGGCAGCGCGTCGAGCACCGGCCTGCGAAACACCTTGAACGCGCAGTCGATGTCGCGGACGCGTAGGCCGAAGAGAGCACGCACCAGTACGCCCCAGCCGAGCGCGAGCACGCGTCGTCGAAACGGATCGCGGCGCGACGCGCGGTAGCCGGCGACGATGTCGAAGTCGTCCATGTGCGCGAGTAGCGTCTCGATTTCGCGCAGGTCGAACTGCAGATCTGCATCGGTGAAGAACACCAGGTCGCCGCGCGAGGCGCGCAGCCCGGAGCGCAGTGCCGCGCCGTAGCCGATGTTGGTGGGATGGCGCAGCAGACGCACGCGCGGGTCGAGTCTGCGCTGCGCTTCGACGACCGCTGCACTGCCGTCGCGCGAGCCGTCGTCCACGACGATGATCTCGAAGTCGTCCGCGAGGCGCGGCGCCAGCGCCAGCGCCGAGGCGAGCAGCGGCCCGACGTTCTGTTCCTCATCGAACATCGGGAACACCAGCGAGATCATGGCGGGTCGCGCCGTCTGCTTCGGCATCGTCACTCCAGATATCCGAGCGCTCGCAGCCGTGCCGCGACGAGGGCTTCTTCTTCGGCAGAGTAGGGTACTGGGGCAACCGGACGCCCCCCGCCTGCCGCGTCGCCCTCGACTCCCAGTGCATGCAGCACGACCGCCGCGACCTGCGCGATCGACGCGGGTCGCTGTGCGGCCGCATCGATCGCGAGCCAGATGCCGTTCTGCCGGTGCGTGCCGTTCATGCCGCGCCCGCGCCCGCCCGCGAGTTCGTCGTCTTCGAGTGTGCGCAACGCGCCCGCCGCGCCGCGATCCCAGCGCGTTGCGACGAGCGAATGCTGATAGCCGCGCTCGCGGCCGAGTTCGAGGACGACGTCGGGGGCGCGCGCGACGAAGGGGCCCTCGTAGACTTCTTCGCGCGGCAACGCGCGTGCGATGACTCGCTCACCGCTCGCACTTCCATCGAGTTTCCAATCGAGCAGCGCGTCGATCACGTCGCGTCGCGCGCGCTCGTAGTCGGCGCGCGCCACCGATCCCGCCGCCTCGCGGCCCGCGAGGTTGATCCATACGCCCGGCTGCGTGTTCACTTCCTCGGAGAACGCGGCCGAGCGCGACCACTCGATACCCCCGAAACGCGCGGCGCTCTCGAGCCGCGCCGCGGAAGCGCGCATGCGCCGGAAGATCTGCTGCGCGACACGCGGCGGGAGCACGCGCAGCGCGAGATCGCGCGCGCTGCGCGCAGCGGTGTCGAGCGAACCCGCAGCGCGGCGGCGCAGCAGACCGCAGTCGGCGAGGCGCCGATTCAGCTGCACGACGCGGCGGGACGCGCCGCCCTGGCCGTGGTCCGAGACGACGAAGCACGCCGCGCCCTCGCCGAAGGCGTCGCGCAATGCGCCGGCGGCCGCGTCGAGGTGCTGGTAGACGGCGCCGAGCGCGCCTTTGCGCACGCTCGACGCAGCAGCATCGTGACGCGGCGAAGCAGCATCGTGATCGCGCCAGAAATGATGCGCGACGGTGTCGCTCTCGGAGAACACGACGACCATCAACTCGGGATCGCGACCCGCTTCGCGCAGTTGACGGAGCGCCTCGATGGCGAAAGCCGTCTTGCGCTCGACGCGCGCCAGCAGCGTCGCTACGGCGCGTTCGTGCCAGCCGTCCGCACGCGCGCCTTCGTCGAGATCGGGAATCATCCAGGGCCCGACGCGCGCGGCGACGCTCGTGTAGAGCGCCGGGTCGCTCGCGGCGGCGGCATCGCTGCCGGTCGAGACGGGAGCGTCGAAGCCTGGTACCAGGAGGCCGTCGACGCGATCGGGCGGGAACGTCGCGGGTACACCGAGGCAGAGCACGCGCCGGCCCGCCCGCGTAGCCCGCGTCCAGAATGATTCGCCGGCGCGATCGGCCGCATTCACGAAGTCGATGCGGTAGGCGCTGTGCTGCTTCTGCGTGAAGTCGAAGATACCGTGATGGCCTGGCGCGAGACCGGTTGCGAACGACGACCACGCCGGGAAGCTCATCGGCGGCGTCGTGCTCGGTAGCGGCGCGATGACACCGCCGTGCAACCACGCGGCCAGGTTTGGCAGGTGTCCCGCCGACGCGAGCGGACGCAGCACGTCCCAGTCCGCGCCGTCGAGACCGAGGACGAGTGCGCGCTCACGCAGAATCGACTCTCCCTAGCCGAGTCGGTCGATCACGGCTTTGGTGAACTCGTCCGTCGTCGCGTTGCCGCCGAGATCGCGGGTGCGCAGCCGCGGCTCCATCAGCGTGGCGTGGACGGCGGCTTCGATCCGCGTTGCCGCGTTCAGCTCGCCGAGGTGCTTCATCATCTCGACGCTCGAGAGGATCACCGCGGTCGGGTTGGCGAGTCCCTTGCCGGCGATGTCGGGCGCGCTGCCGTGCACGGCTTCGAAGACCGCGACCTCGTCGCCGACGTTTGCCCCCGGCACGACGCCGAGACCGCCCACGAGTCCCGCACACAGGTCCGACATGATGTCGCCGTAGAGATTGCCGAGCAGCAGCACGTCGAACTGGCTCGGGTCGCGCACCAGCTGCATCGCGCAGTTGTCGACGATCACGTCGCCGAACTCGATGTCGCGGTGATCGCGGGCGACGCGCCGGCAGCACTCGAGGAACAGGCCGTCGGTGAGCTTCATGATGTTGGCTTTGTGGACCGCGGTGACCTTGCGGCGCCCGAGCCGCCGCGCGAGTGCGAACGCGTAGCGGGCGATGCGCAGGCAGGCGCGCTCGGTCACGACCTTGATGCTCTCGACCACGCCGGCCGTCACGCGGTGTTCGAGCCCGGAGTAGAGATCCTCGGTGTTCTCGCGGACGACGATCAGGTCGACGCCCTCGAAGCGCGTGTGGACGCCCGGCAGCGAGCGCACCGGCCGGATGCACGCGTAGAGATCCAGGTTCTGGCGAAGCGTGACGTTCGCCGAGCGAAAGCCCTCGCCGACCGGTGTGGTGATCGGCCCCTTTAGGGCCACCCCGCGGCGGCGGATCGACTGCAGCACCGGTTCGGGCACGGGGGTTCCGTACTTCGCGATCACTTCCCCGCCAGCCTCGACGCGGTCCCATTCGATCGCGACGCCGGCCGCCGCGAGGACGCGGACGGCGGCTTCGGTGACTTCGGGCCCGATGCCGTCGCCCGGCAGCAGCGTGACGGCGTGGGTGTTCTGGGTCGACATCAATGAGTCCGCCTCCTATGTTGCGCCTCCTTTCATAGCCCCTAACCGCGACCCCAGCAGGCCCTTCGGCGCTCTCGGGTCCTCCGGGAGAATCAGCGGTGGCGATCGAACTCCTGTGCAAGAAGCTCGGCATGACCCGCATCTTCTCCGAGAAGGGCGAGTCGATTCCCGTCACGGTCCTCCAGGCGGGGCCCAATTTCGTCGTCCAGAAGAAGACCGACGAGACGGACGGCTACACGGCGCTCCAACTCGGCTTCGGCGAGAAGCGGCGCAAGACCACCTCGAAGCCGATGATCGGTCACTTCGAGAAGGCAAAGATCGCGCCGCAGCGACATCTGCACGAGTCGCGAGTCGGCGCCGAGGATGCCGACAAGTACGAGGCCGGCGGCGAGGTGAAGGTCGACATCTTCACCAAGGGCCAGCGCGTCGATGTGATCGGCACCAGCAAGGGCCGCGGCACCGCCGGCGTCGTGAAGCGCCACAAGTTCCACATGCAAAAGTGGACGCACGGCACCCACGAGGGCTTCCGTTCGCCGGGCTCGATCGGTCCGGGCACCTACCCGGGTCACGTGATCAAGGGCATGCGCATGGCAGGTCGAATGGGCAATGAGCAGGTCACGACCCGCAACGTCGAGGTCGTGCGCATCGACGCCGACAAGAACCTGCTGCTGATCCGCGGCGCCGTACCCGGCGCGAATGACGGCCTCGTCCGCGTTCGTACGGCTGTCGCTCCGCGATAGAGAAGCCACCTGCCCCGTGTTCGGCTCGTCGCCGTCCGGCGGCGAGCGGGGTCGTGAACTTGGTCTATGACCGGAAGGACGCATTCCACCAACTCGCCAAGCGCGAAGGTTTCCGGTCGCGGGCGGCCTACAAACTCGACGAAATGCAGCGCGAGCAGCGACTGCTGCGACCGGGTGATCGGGTGGTCGATCTCGGCTGTTGGCCGGGCGGATGGCTGCAGGTCGCCGCGGCGGCAGTGGGTCCGCGCGGTCGCGTGGTCGGCGTAGATCTCACGCCAATCGACCCCCCGATCCCTTTTGAGAGCGTGATCGCATTTCAGGCTGATCTCGCGGAACCCACTGTCGCGCAAAGGATTCTCGCGGCGCTCGGCGGTCTGGCCGACGTCGTGCTGTCGGATGCCGCGCCGAAGCTCACCGGCATTCGCGCGACCGATCGCGCCCACGAAGAGACGCTTCTCGAGGCGATCGAAGCGCTCGTGCCTGCGCTGCTGCGCCCGGGCGGTACGCTCGTCGCGAAGCTGCTCGAAGGTCCCGAGGCGCAGGCGATCGCGAAGCGGCTACGCAAGCGTTTCGGCTCTGCGCGGATCACAACCTCTCAGGCAACACGTAAGGGAAGCAGCGAAAAGTACCTGATTGCACGCGATTTTCTCTGAACCGATCAGAGCGCGGTGGCATCCAGGTCCGCGCCGCGGACGGCAGTGATGCGGGCTCGGAGGAGATCACCCGTCTTGGCGGCGCCGTGCAGCAGCACGTTGCCATCGATGTCCGGGGCCTGCGAGCGCATCCGCGCGACCGCGCGATCGCGACCCCCCGCGTCGACCAGCACATCGACCTCGCGCCCGACCAGCTCCGCGAGCTTATCGGCTTGCAGTTCGCGCAGTAGATCGAGCAGCGCGCGGTGGCGTTCGCGCGCGGCACGCTTCGAGACCTTGCCCGGCAGATCGTGCGCTGCGGTGCCTTCTTCGTCGGAGTAACGGAACACGCCGACACGGTCGAAACGAGATTCGCGAACAAAGTCGCAAAGGACCTCGAAGTCCGCGTCGGTCTCGCCCGGGAAGCCGACGATGAACGTGGTGCGGATCGCGACGTCCGGAATCCCTGCGCGCAATCGTTCGACGAGGCGTCGCTGGCGATCCGCCGTCGTACCGCGCTTCATCGCTCGCAGCATCGCGTCGCTGGCGTGCTGGAGCGGGACATCGACATAGGGCAGCACGCGTCGGCCGCTCGCAAGAGCCGCAATCAGTTTCTCGGTCACCGCGCTCGGGTACACGTAGAGCAGGCGGATCCAGTCGAGTCCCTCGACCTCGTCGAGACTGCGCAGCACCGCGTCGAGCCGAGGCCGGCCGGAAAGATCCTTTCCCCAAGAGGTCGAGTCCTGCGCGATCAGGTTCAGCTCGCGAACGCCGGCCCCAGCGAGCTGTTGCGCCTCCGTCACCAGAGACTCGAGCGAGCGGCTCTGGAAGCGGCCGCGGATTCCTGGGATCGCGCAGAACGCGCAGACGCGGTCGCAACCCTCGGCGATCTTCAGGTACGCGGTGTGGGTGGGTCCGACCAGGATGCGCGGGTCGCCAGCACCCAGCAGATAGGTGCTTCCCGATTCGACGTAGACGCCGCCGCGCCGGCCGGCAAGCGCGCTGTCGAGGATCTCGGCGATGCGCGGGAACTCCCCGGTTCCTACGAAGGCGTCGACTTCGGGCAGTTCCTTCGAGAGCTCACCGCCATAACGTTGCGGCAGGCAGCCGGCGACGATCAGCGCGCGCAAGCGGCCCGTCTCGCGCAGCTCGGCGACGGCGAGAATCGCGTCGATCGATTCCTGCCGCGCACTCTCGATGAACGAGCAGGTGTTGATCACGACGACGTCGGCGTCGTCGAGCCGCTCGGCCAGTGCATACCCGCCGAGCGCGAGCGTGCCCAGCATCACCTCGCTGTCGACGCGGTTCTTGGGGCAACCGAGCGAGCGGAAGTGCACGGTGGCCTTGGCGGCGGAGGCTTGGGCAGAGGCAGTCACGGGCGTGCCAACCTAGCAGGGACGCCGTGTCCCAGTACCATCATGAGCCCGGCTCGAAGGAGGAAAGGCCTTGGCAGACCGACCGTTCCGCGTCCTCGGAGTCCAGCAGATTGCCGTTGGCGCTGAGAAGAAGGAGTCGCTGCGGCGGCTCTGGATCGACTTGCTCGGGCTCACGCCGCGCGGAACCTTTCGCAGCGAGCGCGAGAACGTCGATGAGGACATCGCATCAGCGGGGTCGGGTCCGTTCGCGGTCGAAGTGGATCTGATGCAGCCGATCGATCCCGAAGGCCGGCCGCGCGTTCACGATCCGGCGCTCAACCACGTCGGCCTCTGGGTCGACGACCTGGCTGCAGCGGTCGCGTGGCTCGGGCAGGCCGGCGTGCGCTTCACGCCGGGCGGCATCCGCAAAGGCGCGGCGGGTTTCGACGTGTGTTTCATCCACCCCAAGGGGAGCAGTGAGCTGCCCGTCGGTGGCGAAGGCGTCTTGATCGAGTTGGTGCAGGCGCCACCCGACGTGGTCGAGGCGCATGCCCGCGTCGCCAGCGGCGAATGAACGCGAGAACCAGCATCCAATCAGGCATCCAAGGCTTGATCGCGTGCGGTTCCGGAGGCTGGGCTTCACTGCGGATTTCAACTGACTTCGTCGGGCGGTCAGGGTAGGATCTGCGGCCGCTTCGCCGGAGTAGCGGAGAAGCCAACAGCCTCGTCGATCGCATGATTGAAGCGCAGTGAACCCACTTCGAAATCACGGTCGCGGTACCTCTCCAATTCCGCGGCCCAGCAAAGGAGACGCAATGACGCGCTGGTGTCCGAATCGCCCGACTCGGCTCGCATCCGTCGTATGGATGGCGCTCGCGGCCGTCGCTGTACCGACGGCCGCGTTCGCCGCGGATGACACCGGCGTGGCCGGTCCGACCTTCAAGGAAGGCGATACCGTCAGCTTCGACAAGGTCGAGTCGCTGAAGAACTTCGTACCCGCCGAGTTCTGGGCCAACCGGGACTTCTTCTTCTACGAAGGCATGAAGATGGAGGTCGGTCCGTTTTTCAAGGACTACGGCCAGCCGCCCGAGTATCTCGCCGCGAGCGACAAGTACAAAGGCCAGGCGAAGATCGGTCCCGGCGCCAGCCTCGAGAATTTTGCCTCCGGATTCCCGTTCGACCCGAAGTCGATCGACTGCAAGGGCGATCCGGAGGCCGGCACGAAGCACATCTGGAACTTCGTATACCAGTGGGACGGCGACGGAAGCGACTCACACTACTTCTACTCGTACTGGGATCGCGGTGAAGAGCTGCCGCTCTACTACGAGGGCACGTCGAAGACCATCGCGATGTCGCATCGCGTGGAGCCCGACCTGGTCGAGAAGCAGGCCGGCGATCTGTTCCGCGGCGAGAAGCGCGTCAGTGCATTCGGCATCGAGGTCGACGCGCCGTTCGACGCCCGCGGCATCATGCTGATGAGCTATCGCTACAAGGATTCCGAGAAGCCGACCGCGCAGACCAAGAACGACGACACCTGGGTGTATGTTCCGACGCTGCGCCGCGTGCGGCGCATTTCGACCGCGCAGCGCACCGACGCGGTTTCGGGCACCGACTTCACCTTCGACGATCTGCGCTCGTTCGCCGGCATCGTGCCGCAGTACACCTGGAGCTGCATTGGCGAGATGGACCTGCTCGCGCCGGTCAACTCGAAGGTGAAGGGGTACCCGTACGCGAAGGACCACAACTTCGGCCCCTATGGTCTCTCGTACGCTGACGATCGCTGGGAACTCCGCCACGCTGTGAAGGTCCGGATGAAGCCGAACAACGCCGACCATCCGTATCACCACAAAGACATCTACATCGACAAGGAAACCTACGTCCCGCTCTATTCCTTCGCGTACGACCAGAAGGAAGAGCTGTGGAAGATCATCTGGCACAACCACCGCTGGAGCGAAGACCATACGCTTAGTGGTGAATGGTATCCTGGCTGGGTGGGAATCCCGAAGCCGATGGACGTGCGCGTCGTTTCGGACACGATCGTGAACGTCCAGACCGGTACGGGCAACCGCATCGAGTTCTGGGACAACAAAGGCACGCCGTACGTGAACAAGGAAAACGAGATCGCCGCAGGCAAGGTCCACCGCTACATCGACGTCGGCCGCCTGACCAAGGGCCGTTAGCCGTCGCGTAGCGATTTCGTTCGAGAGGCCGGGACCCGCGAAGTCCCGGCCTCTTTTCTTTCAACCGCGAGATCCCGGAGAACCCTCCCGTGAGCGAAGCCATCCAACCGTTCGTGATCGAAGTACCCGACGCGACGCTCGTCGATCTCCGCGAGCGACTGGCGCGCACGCGCTTCCCCGACCAGATCGAAGGCGCGAACTGGGACTACGGCACGGAGCTGTCGTACCTGCGCGAACTCGTCGCGTACTGGAAGGACCGCTTCGACTGGCGCGCGCAGGAGCGGCTGCTGAACTCGTTTCCGCATTTCCAGACTTCCCTCGACGGCCACCGCGTCCATTTCATCCACGCGCGTTCGCCGCATCAGAACGCGTTCCCGCTCGTCGTCACGCACGGCTGGCCGGGCTCCGTGTTCGAGTTCCACAAGATCCTCGGGCCGCTGACGAACCCGACGCAGCACGGCGGCGACGCGCGCGACGCCTTCCACGTCGTGTGTCCGTCGATCCCCGGCTACGGCTTCTCTGAGCCGCCGCGCACGCGCGGTTGGGACGTGCAGCGCATGGCGGAGATGAACGCGAAGTTGATGGCCCGGCTCGGCTACTCGCGTTACGGCGCACAAGGCGGTGACTGGGGTTCGATCATTTCGACGCAGAACGCGGTGGTGGATCCGCAGCACTGCGCGGGCATCCACCTCAACATGGTCGTGGCGATGCCGCCTCAAGGTGTCGCGAATCCGATGGAAGGCTTGAACGAAGTCGAGATGAAGGCAGTCGGCGACTTGTTCAGTTTCCAGAAGGACGAGACCGGCTACCAGCAGATCCAGGGCAGCAAGCCGCAGACGCTCGGCTACGGACTCAACGATTCGCCGGCGGGACTCGCGGCGTGGATCGTCGAGAAGTTCCGCACCTGGAGCGACTGCGGCGGCGACGTCGAGAAGCGTTTCACGAAGGACGAGATCCTCACCAACGTGATGATCTACTGGGTGACGAACTCGATCACGTCGTCGACGCGGCTCTATTACGAGACGATGAAGTCGGGACGCTTCGGCCCGGCGGGCGCGCGCATCGAGCTGCCCACCGGCTGCGCGATCTTCCCGAAGGAGATCTATCGCGCGCCGCGCGCCTGGGCGGAGAAGGCGTTCAACGTGCAGCAGTGGACGGTGATGCCGTCGGGCGGTCACTTCGCGGCGATGGAGGAACCGAACCTGCTCGTCGACGACGTGCGCTCGTTCTTTCGGAAGCTGCGCGGATGAGTGCAAGGACCGGAGAAGCCGGGCCGCGCAGCGAGGCGAAGCGGAGCGAAGGTCATCAAGTGAAAGTCGCGCTGGTCACGGGTGCTTCCCGCGGCATTGGCAAGCAACTCTGCGCCGATCTCGCGCGCGACGGCTACGACGTCGTCTGCGCCGCGCGTTCGACCAGCGACCGCCCGAGCAAGCTGCCCGGCACGATCGAGGAGACCGCGCACGCAGTGACGCAAGCGGGCCGCCGGGCCTGGCCCGTCGCCCTCGATGTGCGCGATGAAGACGCGGTGATCCGCGTCGTCGAGCGACTCTACGCCGAATGGGGACGCTGCGATCTGCTGGTCAATAACGCCGCGATCGCGCCCGAGACGCCGGCGCTCGAGGACACGACCAAGCGCTGGCGCCTCGCCGTCGACGTGAACCTGAACGGCCCGTTCTACGCGATCTACCACCTGCACGCGCGGATGAGCGCCGGGGGTGGTGGGCGCGTCGTCAACATCTCGTCGGGCGCCGCGCAGGCTCCTCAGTTCGGACGCGCGAGCTACACGGTGACCAAAGCGGCGCTCGAGTCGCTCACCGCCTGCATGGCCCACGATCTGCGCGACGCGAAGATCGCCGTGAACTGCCTGCGCCTCGAGCTGATGGTCTGGACCGAGGGCTTTGCCGCAACGCTCGGCGACCCGAGTCTCTACGGCTTCGAGGATCCGGTGATCATGTCCGACGCGGTGCTGTGGATGGCGAAGCAGCCGCTCGATTGGACCGGCCAGATCGAGACGATCGGCAGTCTGCGCGCGCGCGGCGCCGTGCGTCCGGTGACGAAGGTCGTACGTTGAACTAGCGGCGGTTCCCCATCAGTCGCAGCATCGACAGGAACAAGTTGATGAAGTTCAAGTACAGCGACAGCGCGCCGGAGATTGCGTAGCTGCCGACCTGTCCGTCGGAGAGCTGCAACGCCATCGCTTTCAGGCGCTGCGAGTCGTACGCCGTGAGACCGGTGAACACGATCACGCCGACGACCGAGATCACGAACTGCATCGTGTCGTTCTGCCAGAACATCCCGACGATCGACGCGAGCACGACGCCGACGAGCCCCATGAACAGGAACGAACCCCAACCGGCGAGGCTCCGCTGCGTCACGGTTCCGTAGACCGCGAGCGCGCCGAACATGCCGGCCGAGACGAAGAACGCGGTGGCAACCGAAGCGCCCGTGTACGCGAGCAGCACGAGCGACAGCGTCACGCCAGTGAGTGCCGAGTAGGCGATGAAGAGCGAGGCGGCGGTAGACGGCGCCATCGTGGCGACGCGCGATGAGAGGTAGAAGACGAGTCCGAGTTGCGCGCCGATCAGCCCGAAGAACAGCAGCCGGTTGGCGACCAGCGCGTTGACCACTGACGGGGAGCCAGCCACGACCATCGCGACCACCGCAGTGATCCCGAGCCCCAGAAACATCCATCCGTAGACGCTCCGCAAGAACGCGCTGACCCGCGCATCGGCGCCGATCGCGCTCGGGATCGAGCCTGTCTGCAGAAACGGTGAGTTCGACATGGGGAACCTCGCATGGAGTGGGATGACCGACCAACGGAGCCTACCACTCTGCCCCCGCCCGCGACTCGGGGACGTTCGTTGACTCGTTTGACTCGGGGACGTTCGTTGCGCCGCGGAGCGCGCTCCACGCAACCAACGTCCCCGACGCAACCGTCCCCGACGCAACCCACGCAACGAACGTCCCCAACTCAACCTTGCCCGGGAATTGAAACTTGTTCTAATCTGGCTCGACCATGGCCCGCCCCCGCACGGCTGCTGTCGCTTTCTCGAGCCTCGCCACGGGCGGCGCTCGCGGCAGCCCGCAGGGCGCGCGACTTGCCCAGAACCAGCTCCGCCGGATGCGCCGCATCGTCGACTCCGCGGTCGACCTTGCCGAGAAGGGCGGCTTCGAGGCGGTGCGGCTGCGCGACGTCGCGGAGCAGTCCGACGTCGCACTCGGCACGCTCTACAAGTACTTTCGCTCGAAGGAAGACATCCTGCTCTTCGCCCTCAACGAGGAGATCGAGCGGCTCGAGCACGCGATGGCGACGCGCCCGGTTGCCGCCGGCTCTGCCTACGAGCGCATCAGCGACTTCTTCCGCCGCGGCACGCGCGCGCTCGCGCGCCGGCCGCAGTTCGCACGCGCGATGATCCGTTCGATGACGGCGGGCGACGCCGACACCGCGCTGAAGATCGCGGCGCTCCAGCTCCGCATCGCGCGACTCGTCACCGCTGCATTGCGGGGGACCGCGCCGGACGTCGCCGCGCCGCTCGATTCGTCGATCGGCACCGCGCGCGAGCAGGCGATCGCGTTCACGATCATGCAGGTCTGGTTCTCGTCGCTGGTCGGCTGGGCTGCGGGCCTGCACACCGAGCGCGTCGTCGGCGACCAGGTGCGAACGGCAGCCGGCCTGATCCTGCATCGACCCGAGGCGAAGTAGCGTTAGAACCCCCGGCGCCCCGTTGCGGGGCGTTTCGCTCGAGGAGCCCCCCTTGCCCCGCGCCATCGACTGTTGGGTCAACACCAACATGGGCGACTCTGTGCCGCCCGAGTTCCTGAAGCGCGTGGCCGAGGACTATTTCAAGCGCGCCGACTCGATCTTCAAGAGCTTCACGCCCGATGAACTGGTGGCAAAGATGGACGTCGTGGGCGTCGAGAAGGCGATCGTGACGATCTCGAGCGATCACCCGCTCCCGCAAGTGCTCGCGTTCCCGAAGCAGTATCCGCAACGCTTCGCGCTGTCGGTAGTGGTCGATCCGCGCCGCGGCATCAAGGCAGTTCGCGAACTCGAGGGCCTGTGCAAGAACGAGCCGGTCGCGCTCGCGCGTGTGACGCCGTTCATGGTCGGCGGCATCGCGCCGAACGACTACCGCTACTTCCCGCTCTACACGAAGTGCATCGATTGGAAGCTGCCGGTGTCGATCAACACGGGCCTGCCCGGTCCGCCGATGCCCGGCGCCTGCCAGGATCCGATGCATCTCGACGAGGTCTGCTACTTCCTGCCCGAATTGGTGATCGTGATGGCGCACGGTGCGGATCCGTGGTGGAACGTCGCGATTCGGTTGATGATCAAGTACAAGAACCTACACATGATGACATCGGCTTACGCGCCGAAGTACTTTCCGCCTGAGCTGATCCACTTCATGAACACGCGCGGGAACCACAAGATCCTGTTCGCATCGGACCACCCCGTGCTCGATTTCGCACGCTGCGTCGCGGAGGCCGAGGCGCTGCCGCTGCGCGACGGCGTGCTCGATCGATTCCTCTACGAAAACGCCAACCAGCTCTTCTTCCAGAAGGGAACGACATGAGCGAAACCGTCAACGACGAAGGCGGCATCCTCACCGCACCGCATGTACTCGAGTATCCCTACCGGCGGTCGGTGGGTCCCGTGCTCGGGCGTTTCTTCACCGCGCTGCGCGCCGGCAAGCTGGTCGGAGTGCGCACGCATCGGGGACGCGTGCTGGTGCCGCCGCAGGAATACGATCCGGAGACGGGTGATGCGACCACCTCCGATTTCGTCGAGGTCGGCCCCGGTGGCGTCGTCACCACCTGGAGCTGGGTCACGCGGCCGCGCGCGAAGCAGCCGCTTGCGCACCCGTTCGCGTGGGCGCTCGTGAAGCTCGATGGTGCCGACACCGCGATGCTGCACGCAGTCGACGCCGGTGACATCGCACGCATGCGCACTGGCATGCGCGTCAGGCCGCGCTGGCGCGCCGAGCGCGTCGGCCACATCCACGACATCGAGTGCTTCGAGCCGGAGCCGCAGGCGATGGTGACCAACGGGCTCGCGGCGGGCGCGAGCGAGCCGGAGGCCACGCGATGAGTGAAGAACAGAAACCAGTCACGAACATCAAGACGCCGATGCGCCTCGAGTATCGCTACAGCGCAGGCATCGCGACGTCGCGCTTCCTGCACGGAATCGCGCAGGGCAAGATCATCGGTCAGCGCTGCCCGAGCTGCAGGAAGGTCTACGTGCCGCCGCGCGGCTCATGCCCGCGCTGTGCGGTCGCGACCGAGGAAGAGGTGGAACTCTCCGACAAGGGTACGATCACCACGTACGCGGTCGTGCGCGTTCCGTCGGAGAACATCGACGTGCCGCTCCCGTTCGCGAGCGTGCACGTGCTGCTCGACGGCGCGGATCTTCCGATGTTCAGCGTCGTGCAGGAATGCCCGCTCGAGAAGATCCGCATGGGTATGCGCGTACAGGCGGTCTGGGTTCCGAAGGAACAACTCGGGCCAACGCTGCAGAGCATTCGCTACTTCAGACCGATCGACGAGCCGGACGTGCCGGCCGATCAGCTGCGGGAGACCGTCTGATGCGTGACGTCGCGATCGTGTCTTTCGCGCAAGCGCCCAATCGGCGCCGCGAACTGCGCAACGAAGTCGAGATCCTGATGCCGGTGGTGCAGCAAGCCGTGGCGCGATCAGGCATCGCACGCCCATTCGATTTCACCTGCTCGGGTTCGAGCGACTTTCTGCAGGGACAGCCCTTCGCGTTCGTGATGGCGCTCGACGCAGCCGGCGCATGGCCGCCGATCGCCGAATCGCACGTGGAGATGGACGGCGCGTGGGCGCTCTACGAGGCGTGGGTCAAGATCCAGGCCGGGCAAGCGGAGACGGCTCTCGTCTACGCCTTCGGCAAGTCGTCACCGGGCGATCTGCCCGAGGTGCTCGCGACGCAGCTCGACCCGTACGTGATGGCGCCGCTGTGGCCCGACTCGGTGAGTCTCGCGGCGCTGCAAGCCCGCGCCTGGCTCGAGAAGACCGGAAAGAGCGAGCGCGACCTCGCCGAGATCGCGTTGCGCGCGCGCCGCGACGCGAAGGCGAACCCGAACGCCACGGTGTCGGGCGACTTCGAGATCGCGAAGCTGCTCGCCAAGCCGTACATCGCGGCGCCGCTGCGTGCCCACGACTGCGCGCCGGTCTGCGATGGGGCGGTCGCAGTGGTGCTCGCCGCCGGTGACCGCGCCCGCGCGGTCTGCAAGCGTCCCGCTTGGATCCGCGGCATCGACCACCGGATCGAGCCGCACGCGCTCGGGATGCGCGACCTCACCGTGTCGAACTCGTCGCGCATCGCGGGCGAGAAGGCGGGCGTCGGGAAAGGCAAAGTGGACGTCGCCGAGCTGCACGCGCCGTTCACGCATCAAGAGCCGATCCTCCGCGAAGCGCTCGGGATCGGCGCCGACGTGAAGATCAACCCGTCGGGTGGTGCGCTCTGTGCAAATCCGATGATGACCGCTGGCCTGATCCGCATCGGCGAAGCCGCGACGCGAATCTGGGACGGCAGCGCGCAGCGAGCCGTCGCGCACGCCACCTCGGGCCCATGCCTGCAACAAAATCTCGTCTGCGTTCTGGAGGGAGAGTGATGGCCGAGCGTTGCGCCATTGCTGGCATCGGACAGACTCACCACACCGCGCGTCGCGACGACGTGTCGATCGCCGGCCTGCTGCGCGAGGCCGCGACGCGTGCCCTCGAAGACGCGGGCATGGATTGGCCCGACATTGAAGCCGTGGTGGTCGGCAAAGCTCCCGACATGTTCGAGGGCGTGATGATGCCCGAGCTGTATCTCGCCGACGCGCTCGGCTGCAGCGGCAAGCCGATGTTACGCGTACATACAGCAGGAAGCGTTGGCGGCACAACGGCGCTCGTCGCGGCGAACCTCGTGCAAGCCGGCATTCACGAACGCGTGCTCACGGTCGCGTTCGAGAAGCAGTCGGAGAGCAACGCGATGTGGGCGCTCACGGTGAGAACGCCGCTGCAGGCATCGGTCGTCGCGGGCGCCGGCGGATACTTTGCGCCGCTGGTCCGTTCTTACATGAGCCGCTCGGGCGCGCCCGAAGACACCGGCATTCGCGTCGCGCTGAAGGATCGCCGCAACGCGCTGAAGAACCCCTACGCGCATCTGCGCGATCCCAACATGAGCTTCGACACGATCGCAGCCTCGCCGATGCTGTGGGATCCGATCCGGCTGCACGAAGCGTGTCCGTCGTCCGACGGCGCCTGCGCGATGGTGCTCACGTCGGAACGCAGCGTGCGGAAGACGCAGTACAAGCCTGCGTGGATCCACGCGACGTCGATGCGCAGCGAGCCCACGCAGTTCGCCGGGCAGGAGAAGGTCAACCCGCAAGCGGGTCGCGACTGCGCAAAGGACCTGTACGCGAAGGCCGGCATCACCGACCCGCGCAAGCAGATCGACATGGCCGAAATCTACGTGCCGTTCTCGTGGTTCGAGCCGATGTGGCTGGAGAACCTGGGCTTTGCGCCGGAACGCGAAGGCTGGAAGATGACCTACGAGGGCGCGACAGCACTGGACGGCGACATGCCGGTCAACTGCTCGGGCGGCGTGCTCTCGAGCAACCCGATCGGTGCGTCGGGCATGCTGCGCTTCGCCGAAGCCGCGATGCAGGTCCGGGGCCAGGCCGGCGAGCACCAGGTGGACGGTGCGAAGATCGCACTCGGCCACGCCTACGGCGGTGGCTCGCAGTTCTTCTCGATGTGGATCGTCGGCAGCGCAAGGCCTTGACACGGAGCAACGTTTGAACTTCAACCTCGCTGATCTCTTCGAGTCCGTCGCCGACGCCGTCCCCGAGCGCACCGCGCTCGTGTGCGGCGACCAGCGACGCACCTTTGCGCAGCTCGATCGGCGTGCGAATCAGTGCGCGCACGCGCTGATCGCCCGCGGAGTCAAAGCGGGCGACGTGGCCGGGCTCTACCTGATGAACGGCGCCGAGTACATCGAAGCGATGATCGGCTGCTTCAAGCTGCGCGCGGTCCCGGTGAACGTGAACTACCGCTACGTCGAAGACGAGCTGCACTACCTGCTCGACGACGCGGAAGCCGTCGCGGTGATCCATCACCGCAGCTTCGCGCCGCGACTCGCCGCGGTGCGCGACAGGCTCCCGCGGCTGCACACCGTGCTCTCGGTGGACGACGGAAGTGGCGTCGATCTCAGCGCCGCGGGTTCGGAGGACTATGACTCGGCGCTCGCCGGCGCGAATACGACACGTGCTCTTGCAAAGCGATCAGCCGACGATCTCTTCATGCTCTACACCGGCGGCACGACCGGCATGCCGAAGGGCGTGATGTGGCGGCAGGAAGACATCTTCTTCGCCGGCATGCTCGGTGCGAACCCGATGGGCCCGCCGCCCGAGAAACCCGAGGACGTCGCCACACGCGCCGCGGCTGGCGCTCCGAATGCGGGCATGACGGCGGCGCCGCTGATCCACGGAGCCGCGCAACTCGGCACCTTCATCGCGCTGCTCCAAGGCTGGAAGGCGTGTCTCGTGCCGCGCTTCGAGCCGCATGCGATCTGGCAGACGGTGCAGGACGAGAAGGTGCTGTCGCTGTCGATCGTCGGCGACGCGATGGCGCGTCCGCTGGCCGAAGCACTGGGTGAACGCAGCTACGACCTCTCCGGCTTCTTCGTGATGGGATCTGCCGGCGCGGTGTGGACCCAGCCGGTGAAGGATCAGCTGAAGGCGAAGCTCCCGAAGCTGGCATTGCTCGACAACTTCGGCGCGTCCGAGACCGGCGCACAGGGAATGGACGCCGGCGGCGTGCACGCTGAGGGCGGTATCCGCTTCCGGATGAACGCCAACACCGTGGTGCTGGGCGACGACGACCGCGCGATCGAGCCGGGCTCCGGCGCGACGGGTCGGCTCGCAATGCGCGGTCGCGTGCCGCTCGGCTATTGGAAGGACGAGGCAAAGAGCGCGCGCACCTTCGTCACGATCGACGGCGTGCGCCATGTGCTGATCGGCGACCTCGCGCGTCCCGAGGCGGACGGCACCGTCACCGTATTCGGTCGTGGCTCGCAGTGCATCAATTCGGGCGGCGAGAAGATCTTTCCGGAGGAAGTCGAAGGCGCGCTCAAATCGCATCCGGACGTCTTCGACGCGGTGGTGGTCGGGATTCCGGATGCGCGCTTCGGGGAAGCGGTGGCGGCGCTGATCCAGCTGCGGCCCGGTCGCAACGCATCGCCGGAGGAAGTGATCGCGCACAGCCGCAAGCACGTCGCCGGTTACAAGGCGCCGCGCTTCTTGCACGTCGTCGACGAGATCGTCCGCTCGCCGAGCGGGAAGCCGGATTATCCGTGGGCAAAGACGACGGCGATCGAAGCCGCAGCGAGAGTCTGAGGAGGGCACGATGGCGGATCATGGATTCTGGAATTACGCGACGAAGGATCCGAGCGCGCTGGCGCTCGTAGAGCCGGACGGGCGCGAGTGGACGCGTGGCGAACTGGTCGCGTCGTGCAATCGCATCGTGCACGGGCTGCGCGCGCTCGGTCTCGGCAAGGGCGACGTCGTCGCTGCGGTGCTGCCGAACGACGTGGCGATCATCGAGCTGTATCTCGCGGTCGCGCAGGCCGGCATGTACCTGGTGCCGGTCAACTGGCACCTGACCGCACCGGAGATCGCGTACATCGTGCAGGACTCCGAGGCGAAGGTGCTCGTCGCGCACGAGCGCTTCGGTGACGCTTGCAAGAAGGCCGCCGCGGAGCTGAACTTCGCGCCCGAGCGTCGCTTCGCGGTCGGCAAGATCGACGGCTTCCGCCCGTTCGCGGAGCTGTCTGCCGGTCAGCCCGACACGACGCCGGCCGATCGCGCTGCTGGCGCGGTGATGAACTACACGTCGGGCACGACGGGTCGGCCGAAGGGCGTTCGTCGCCCGTTGCCGCCGATCGATCCCGACATCGCTGCGACGCTCGGCACCGGCTTCTTCGCGATGTTCGGCGTGAAGGCTGAGGACGCCAACGTCCATCTCTGCGGTTCGCCGCTCTACCACACCGCGGTGCTGGTGTTCTCGTCGACGTCGTTGCACTTCGGCCACGCCGTCGTGCTGATGGAACGATGGACGCCCGAACTGTGTCTCGAGGCGATCCAGAAGTACCGAGTCTCGACGAGTCACATGGTGCCGACGCAGTTTCACCGGCTGCTCGCGCTGCCCGAGGATGTGCGCAATCGCTACGACGTCACATCGACGCGCTGCATGGTGCACGCCGCGGCGCCATGCCCGGTCGATGTGAAGAAGCGCATGATCGAGTGGTGGGGTCCCGCGATCTGCGAGTACTACGCGGCGACAGAAGGCGGCGGCACGCTCGTCGCAGCCGAAGAATGGATGACGAAGCCGGGCACCGTCGGCCGCGCCTGGCCCGGCGCCGAGATCCGCATCTACGACGACGCCGGCAACCAGCTCCCGCCCGGCCAGATCGGCACCGTGTACATGAAACTCGGCGCGGCTGACTTCGAGTACTACAAGGACAAGGACAAGACCCGCAAGAACCGGATCGAGAACTTCTTCACCGTCGGCGACATCGGAGTTCTGGACGAGGACGGGTATCTGTTCCTCCGCGATCGCAAAGCCGACATGATCATCTCGGGCGGCGTCAACATCTATCCCGCCGAGGTCGAGAGCGAGTTCCTGTCGCATCCGAAGGTCGGCGACGTCGCGGTGTTCGGCATCCCGCACGAGGAATGGGGCGAGGAAGTACGGGCGGTCGTCGAGCCCGCCGCAGGCGTCAAGCCCGGTCCCGAACTCGAGCGCGAACTGCTCGACTGGTGCAAGGACCGCCTCGCCAAGTACAAGACGCCAAAAAAGATCGACTTCATCGCGGAAATGCCGCGCGATCCCAACGGCAAACTCTATAAGCGCAAGCTCCGCGACCCCCACTGGCAAGGTCGCGAGCGCAGCATCTAGC
>CAYGWM010000010.1:54018-63000 GCA_964353555.1 uncultured Spirochaetales bacterium | reverse complement strand
TGGAGCGCGAGACCGGATTTGAACCGGCGACCCTCACGTTGGCAACGTGATGCTCTACCGCTGAGCTACTCGCGCGAGATGGATGGGAATACGGGACGGCCGGGCGGCCGTCAAGGGGGCGCGGCCCGCGCCGTTCGTGCCGGCATCGCAACCGGCAAGATCGCTGCGTCGGGCCGTCTTCGCGCCTGCAACATCGCGTCGGCCAGCGCTCAAACGCCCCGCGCCAGCATTCTGCGCACCGCGCGATCGGCGAACGTCATCACCGGAATCATCGTGTGGGTCGAAGCGCTGGTCGGAAAGATCGACGCGTCGACGACGTAGAGGCCGGCGACGCCGTGCACCTGGTTGTCGAGATCGACGACACTGTTGCGCGCGTCCGGTCCCATCCGGCAGCTCCCCTGCACATGCGCGGACAGAAAATGCGTGACGCCGGTGCGGATCGGGAACTCGAGCGCGCGATCGAGGTCGGCGCTGCTGCGCATCGGCTCGAAGATGTCGCTGCCGAAGCGCACCTCGCTCGCGCCGGCTGCAAAGTAGGCCTCTGCGGCCGCGCGCAGTCCGCGGCGCAGCCGCGTCACCCACTCGTCGGTCATCCGGTACTCGATGCTGGCGGCGAAGCCGCGTTCGCCGCGCGTGAATCGCAGCGTGCCGCACGGCTCGTCGGGCACGAGCACCAGTGCGAGCGCACCTTCGCGTGCGTGCGCCATCGCTTCCTTGTGCGCGTGGCCAAAGCCGGCGAGTCCGGCGGCGATCTGCGGGATGCCGCCCGAGATCGCCTCGAAGCGGAAACCGCCGAGCCCGCGCTCGGGCGTGTTGTCGTCGAACTCCGAGCAGAACGCCGACTGCGGGATGCCGCGCCACGCGATGACGTCTTCGGGCATCCGCGCGGCGACGCTCATCTGTGGCTGTAGCGAGACGTTGCGGGCGAGCGCAGCTCGCTGGCGTCCGAAGCCGGAGGCGTCGAGGATCGCGGCCGAATGCACCGCGCCCGCGGCGAGCACGACGCGTTCCGCCTGCACTTCGAACGGCAGCGTCGCGGTGCGCGGTCCGCGTGCGACGACCGAGCCGGTGGCGCGGAAACCGCTGCCACCCTGCGCGACCAAGCGCTCGATGCGGACGTCGGCGTAGATCGTCGCGCCCGCCTCGACGGCGCGCGGCAGGTAGTTGAGATTCGCGCCCTTCTTCGCATCGTAGGCGCAGCCGATCAGGCAATAGCCGCTGCCGATGCAGTTGCTGCGGTTGTTCGGGAAGACGCCCGCCTTCCAGCCGAGCTTGCGCGCGCCTTCGAGCACGGCGGCGTTGTTGCGATTCACCTGGCTGGCGTCGATCGGGCGCACGCCCAGCATCTCGAAGACACGCGCCTGCGCGTCGGCCAGCTCGCGCATATCGAGGTCGAGGCCGTGGTGGCGCCGCCAGTATTCGTAGACAGGATCGGGTGTCGGCTCACAATCCGCCGTGTTGATCACCGTCGAACCGCCGAAGCATGAGCCCTGCAGCACGTTGATCAGACCGTCGCTGCTCAGCTGCTGGCCACGATCGCGGTAGAGCGCGGGGATCATCTGGTCGTCGCGCTGGGTCATGTCACGCGCCTGGAAGTAGCCGCCCTCTTCCACGACGATCGTCTCGACGCCCGCGGTCGCGAGCGCGTGCGCAACGACGGCGCCGCCAGCGCCCGAACCGATCACCAGCGTGTGCGTACGCAGCGCAACCGGCGTGCGCAACTCGCTTCCCTCGACGATCACCCGCGTGACCCCTGCCGACCGACCCAGGGGCCGTCGTAACCGACCGCCGGCCAGGTCGCATCGATTGCGTAGAAGGTGAAGAAGCAGAGCTGTTTGAGGCCGGCGTAGGCCTCGCGCAGCAAGCCGACGCGACTGCGGCAGAGCGCGTCGATGCAGGCCGCGCGCTCGTCCGGGCCGAGTCGCGAGAAGCGCGCGACGCGACCGCTCGCGAGCGGGCTGCCCCACTCGACCAGCAACAGCGCTGCGGAGAGCCCACGCAAGACGGCGACTCGCTCGCCCGCGAGGAACGCGTCGATGCGCGCCGCCAGATCCACGTCGCGCGCGCCGAGTTCGAACGCGCCGCCGTGCGGAATCAACGTGTCCGCCAGCGCGCCCAGCAGCGCCCATTCGCCGGGATCGAGTACACGCAGATCGCTGGGCGCGCGCGCGACGTCACCGGGCGCGCAGCCGATCGAGAGCCCCGGCACGAGCGTCAGCGCTCCAGCCACGTGCAGGGACCGGCGCAGGAAGATGCGACGCGAGAGCTCCGGGATCGCCATCAGCGCGCGGATCTTAGCGGCGAGAACGCGGCGCTGAAGCGCGCCGCGACTTCACAGCTTGCGGATCTTCTCGCGGTGATTCGCGACGCGCTTGGTGGCGTTGCGGGTGTCGAGCACGCGCTGCGACTTCTCGACGACGTGGTCCCAGTTGGTCGCCGCGTGGTCGGTGATGATGATCGTGAGATCGGCGTTCGCGAGCGCCTCGTCGGAGAGGTCCACGCTCTTCAGCACGTGATGACCGACGTGGAATTCGGGCACGTGCGGATCGTGGTAGTCGACCTGCGCGCCCTTCTGCATCAGCAGTTCGGTGATCTCGATCGCCGGGGATTCGCGCATGTCGGAAACGTTGGCCTTGTAGGCGACGCCGAGCACCAGGATGCGAGATCCGTTCACCGCCAGGCGATCTTCGTTGAGGATGTCCCCGAGCTTGCGCACCACGTGGAACGGCATCTGCGTGTTGATCTCGGTGGCCAGCTCGATGAAGCGCGCCGGAAAGTTCAGCGACTTCATCTTCCACGATAGATAGGTCGGATCGATCGGGATGCAGTGCCCGCCGAGGCCCGGACCCGGCAGGAACTTCATGTAGCCGTACGGCTTGGTGGCAGCGGCTTCGATCACTTCCCAGACGTCGAGGCAGAGGCGGTCGCACATCAACGCCACTTCGTTGGCGAGGCCGATGTTGATGGCGCGGAAGGTGTTCTCGAGCAGCTTCACCATCTCGGCGGCCTGCGTCGACGACATCGGGATCACCGTGTCGAAGACCGGCTCGAACGATTTCACCGCGAGCTGGGTGCAGACGGCCGTCTCGCCGCCCACCACCTTCGGCACATTGCGCACCTTGAACTGCTTGTTCGCCGGATCGATGCGCTCGGGCGCGAACGCCAGCGCGAAGTCTTCGCCGACCTTCAAGCCCGCTGCTTCGAGGATCGGCAGGAAGAGTTCGTGCGTGGTGCCGGGATACGTGGTCGAGCCGAGGATCACCAGCTGGCCCGGGCGCAGCCGCTTCTGGATCGCTTCGACCGCCGCCACCATGAACGAGAAATCGGGGTCCTTGGTCTTCGTGAGCGGCGTCGGCACGCAGACGTTGATCACGTCGCAGCCGGCGAGTTCGTCAAAATCGGTGGTGGCGTGCAGCCTGCCGGCTTCGCGCTGCTTCGCGACATCGGCATCCGGCACGTCTTCGATGTACGACCGCTTCTCGGCGATCGCACGGACCTTCTCTGCATCGAGTTCGAAGCCGGTGACGACGAATCCCGCCTTCGCGAACTCCACCGCGAGCGGCAGCCCGACATAGCCGAGCCCCATCACGCCAATCCGCGCCTCACGCGCTTCGATGCGCGTAGCGAGATCCCGCAGCCTCGTCATCGGTTCTCCTCGGGCGCCCGTCGGGCTCCCTCTTGTGCGAAGAAGGTCGCGAAATAGCCATAGCCGGACCAGAGCGTGAGTGCCGTCGCGACCACCAGGAAACTCAGGCCCACGGTATGTGCCGGCAAGCCCCATTGAGGGCTCGGAAAAAGCAGCGCGCCGATGGCGATGTTCTGCAGCAGCGTCTTCAGCTTCCCCGCCCAGGCTGCGGCCATGATCTCGCCCTGCGCGGAGGCGAAGCCGCGCAGCCCGGTGACGGCGATCTCGCGTCCGATGATCACCACCACCATCGGGGTGCCCCAGTCCGGGATGCGCCCGCCCGCCAGCAGCACGATCAGCGCCGTCGCGACCAGCAACTTGTCGCACAGGGGGTCGAGCAGCTTGCCAATGCTCGTGACCTGCTCACCGCGTCGGGCGAGCCAGCCGTCGAGCAGATCGGTGACCGCGGCGACGATGAAGATCCACGCCATCGCCTCCGAGCCCCGGCGCGAGGCGGCCAGCGACGGGAACAGCAGCAACACCGGCACCGCCAGCGTGCGCAGCAACGTGATCGTATTGGGGAGATTCCAGAGGCGCTCGACCGGCAGCAGAGGCGCTCGCGGCGTGGATTCAGCGGGAGAAGTCGCCATCGTAGCGGCGATAGTAATGGAGAACGCGCTCGACGTATTCCTGGGTCTCCGCATAGGGCGGGATTCCTCCGAAACGGTCGACGGCCCCAGGACCCGCGTTGTAGGCGGCCAGCGCGAGCTGCCAGGTGCCGAAGCGATCGTGCATGGCGCGGAGGTAGCGGGTACCGCCGAAGACGTTGTCCTCGGCCCGGAACGGATCGTCTACGCCGAGATCGTCGGCGGTCGCAGGCATCAGTTGCATCAGCCCCTGGGCGCCCTTGTTCGAGAGCGCGTGGGGCTGGAAGTTCGATTCGGCTCGGACGACCGCCTTCACCAGCGCCGGCGGCAGGCCGTGGCGGCGAGCAGCCCGCGCGATCAGCCGGTCGAAATCGGCAGCGGTCTTCGTGTCGCGGACGTGGCTGCGAAACGCCATGGGACGACGTCGCGCCGACTCGCGGCGGGCGATGATCAGGATGCCGTTGCCGGTCCCGCCCGCGCTGCCCACCTTGTATTTTGCGTAACGGGGATCGGATGGGACGTTCGTCAGATGCACGACGCCCCGGGAGTCGATCCACCGGTAGACCTCTTCCGCCTGCGCCTGGAAGGCCCCTAGCGCCAGGCCCGCCCACAGCGCACCGGTCAGCAGCACAGTCCTCGCCTTCGACAATCCCACGCCTCCGCGTTGAATGGGCCGGTCCCGCATTGCCCCCTCGGGGCCGGTCATTGGATCGATCGTCTGGCTCGGGGGTTCATCGGCCCGTCCCGGCATCGGCCTTAGGCCGTCGATGAGGATCGGCAGGCTAGATTCCGCCTCGATGGCTGAGCGGCGCGACTTCGAGTTCCTGGTGTTGGGCAGCGGACTCGCCGGTTTGTTCTACGCGTTGCGCGTGGCGGAGCACGGCCGGGTCGCGATCGTCACCAAGCGGCTGGCCGACGATTCGGCCACGAGCTGGGCGCAGGGCGGGATCGCCGCCGTGTTCGCCGACGACGACTCCTTCGACGACCACCTGCGCGACACGCTCACGGCGGGCGCGGGCCTCTGCCATGAGGATGTCGTGCAGTATGTGGTCGAGCGCGCGCCCGGCGTCGTCGCGTCGCTGGTGCAGCTCGGCGTGCACTTCGACACCGCAGAAGGAAATGATCCGTCCGGAGGGGGCTTTGCGCTCGGTCGGGAAGGCGGCCACACGCGGCGCCGCATCCTGCACCACCGCGACGCGACCGGTCGCGAACTCTCGCGGGCACTGATCGAACGCGCGCGCGCCCATCCGAACATCGCGTTCTTTGAGAAACACCTTGGTGTGGACCTGGTCACCGCACGTCGCTCCGGCATCGCCGGACCCGATCGCTGTCTCGGCGCCTACGTGCTCGACGCCAAGACCAACCTGGTCCATCGCTTCCTGGCGCCGATCACGCTGCTCGCCACCGGCGGCGGCGGCAAGGTCTATCTCTACACCTCGAATCCCGATGTGGCGTCGGGCGACGGCGTCGCGATGGCGTATCGCGCGGGCGCCACCGTCGCGAATCTCGAGTTCATGCAATTCCATCCGACCTGCCTGTTCCACCCGCAGGCCAAGTCGTTCCTGATCACCGAAGCCGTGCGCGGTGAAGGCGGCATTCTGAAGACGCTCGCCGGCGACGCATTCATGCCGCGCTACCACGCGATGGCGGACCTCGCGCCCCGCGACGTCGTGGCACGCGCGATCGACTCCGAGCTGAAGCGCTCGGGTAGCGACTGCGTCGTGCTCGACATCACGCACAAAGATCCCGCGTTCGTGCGCGCGCGCTTCCCGAACATCTACCAGCGCTGCCGCGAGTTCGGCATCGACATCACGCGGCAGCCGATCCCGGTGGTTCCCGCCGCCCACTACACCTGCGGCGGCGTGCGCACCGACCTGCGCGGCGAGACCGACCTGCAGAACCTGTTCGCAGCCGGCGAAGTCGCATCGACGGGCTTGCATGGCGCGAACCGGCTGGCTTCGAACTCGCTGCTCGAATGCGCGGTGTTCGCCGACGCCGCGGCCGCCGAGAGCCTGAAGCGCCTCTGTGACACGCCGCCCGCCGAAGACGTTCCCGCCTGGCAGGCGCAGTGGGTCCGCGACAGCGACGAAGCTGTGATGATCACGCAAAACTGGGAAGAAGTGCGCCGCTTCATGTGGAACTACGTCGGCATCGTGCGCAGCGACAAGCGTCTCGAACGCGCGCGCCACCGCATCGGCCTGCTGCTCGAAGAGATCGACGAGTACTACTGGAACTTCCGTGTGACGCCCGACCTGATCGAGCTGCGCAACCTGACGGGGATGGCCGAACTGGTGATCGAGTGCGCGACCTGGCGCAAGGAGAGCCGCGGCCTGCATTTCAATCTCGATCACAAGGAGATCGACGACGCGCGCTACCGCGTCGACACGCTGGTCCGCAAGCGCGTCGTCGGAGGGGCGCCCGTCTCCGAACGCTCCTGAATGCGGCGCTGCTACTCCGGCGTCACGTACGCCGACGTGATGCCGCCGTCGACCAGGAACGTCGAGCCGGTCACGTAGCTCGAATCGTCCGACGCGAGAAACAGCGCCGCACGCGCGATCTCGGGCGCTTCGGCGAGGCGCCCCATCGGAATGTGGACGAAGCGCCGGGCGCGCGCTTCGGGCGCCGCGAGGAACTCCGCGAGCAGCGGCGTGTTCACCGGACCCGGGCACAGCGAGTTCGCGCGAATCCCCTGTCGCGCGTACTCGACCGCGATCTCGCGCGTCATCGCGAGCACGCCACCCTTGCTCGCCGTGTACGCGATCTGCGACGTTGCCGCGCCCATCACCGCGACGAACGATGCGGTGTTGATGATCGAGCCGCCGCCCGCGCGCAACAGCGCAGGAATCCCGTACTTGCAGCCGAAGAAGACGCCCTTCAGGTTCACCGCGATCACCCGGTCGAAGACGTCCTCAGACGTGTCGACCGGTGAGCCGTCCTTCGCCGGGAAGATTCCGGCGTTGTTGAAGAGCACGTGCAGCGCGCCGAAGTGGTGCTCGGCGGCCGCGACCGCCGCTTCGAGATCCGCGCCGCGCGAAACGTCACAGCGGATCGCACGCGCTTCGCCGCCGGCCGTCGCGATCGCCGCAACGGTGGCTTCGCCGGCCGCAACGTCGAGATCCGCCACCAGCACGCGCGCGCCCTCGGATGCGAAGAGCAGCGCCGACTCTCGCCCGATCCCGCTCGCGGCGCCGGTGATCAGCGCAACCTTGCCCGACAGTCTTCCCGCCACGCTCAGCTCTCCTCGGTCTCGAAGTAGATCGACTTCTGTTCGGTGTAACCCTCGAGCGCCTCGATGCCGAGTTCGCGCCCGACGCCGCTGCGCTTCACGCCGCCGAAGGGCGCTTCGAGGAAGACGCTGCGGCTCGAGTTCACCGAGATCACGCCGGTCTCGATCGCGCACGCGACGCGCATCGCGCGCTTCGCATCGCGCGTCCACAGCGAACCCGACAGGCCGTAGACCGAATCGTTCGCAAGTGCGATCGCTTCGGCTTCGTCGCGGAACGGCAACACCGCGACGACCGGACCGAAGATCTCCTCGCGCGCGATGCGCATCTCGGGCGTGACGTGGTCGAACACGGCCGGCATCAGGAACGAGCCGCGCGCGAGCGGGCCGCTGCTCGGCGCATCGCCGCCGCAGAGCAGACGCGCACCCTCGCGTTTCCCGACCTCGAGATAGCCGCCGACGCGTTCGCGGTGAGCGCGCGAGATCAGCGAACCAACCTGCGTTGCAGGGTCGAGCGGGTCTCCCACACGCAGCTGTTGCGTGGCGACACGGAACTTTTCGACGAGCGCGTCGTGCGCGGACTCTTCGACCAGCATGCGGGAGCGGGCGCAGCAATCCTGACCCGCGTTGCCGAAGACCGCGAGCAGCGACTTCTCGACGCAGGCATCGAGATCGGCGTCGGCGAACACCACGTTCGCCGACTTACCGCCGAGTTCGAGCGAAACGCGCTTGATCTCGGGTGCGGCCATACGCAGGATCGCGGCGCCGTTCTCCGAATCGCCAGTGAAGGAGATCTTGCGGATGGCGGGGTCGAGGGCCAGCGCGGCACCGATCGAAGCGCCCGGGCCCGCGATCACGTTGAGGACGCCGTCGGGCAGGCCCGCTTCGGTCGCGAGTGCGCCGAGCCGCAGCGCGGTGCACGGCGTCGCGCTCGCGGGCTTCAGCACGACGGTGTTCCCCGCGGCGAGCGCCGGGGCCACCTTCCAGGCGGCGATCAGCAGCGGGAAGTTCCACGGAACGATCAACGCGCACGGTCCGATCGGTTGGCGCAGCACGAGGGAAAGGCCAGTGCCGTCGACGGGCGGGACGCGGCCGGACAGCGTCATCGCGGCGCCTGCAAAGAATTCGAAGCACTGCGCGGCCGCTTCGACCTCCCACTCGGCGTCGCCGATCGGCTTGCCGGCATTGCGCGCTTCGAGCGTCGCGAGCGGCTTCGCCTGCTCCCGGATCCGCGCCGCGATCGCACGCAGCGCCTTCGCGCGCGCCACCGCCCGAGCGCGCGGCCAGGGACCGCTGCGGAACGCGCGCTGCGCGGCGTAGGCAGCGCGTTGCGCGTCGCCGACCGTCGCCTGCGCCACGTGCGCGAGCAGCTCGCCGGTCGCGGGCTCCAACACCGCGGCCACCGCATCGCCCTCGGCAGCCGTCGCGCGCCCCTCGATCCACAGCCCGAGCCGTTCGCTTCCCACATCCACCCCCTCACCAAGCGC
>CAYGWM010000010.1:12808-53918 GCA_964353555.1 uncultured Spirochaetales bacterium | reverse complement strand
GCGGAGATGGCGCTGCGGATGGCGGCGTCGTTTTCGGGGATTACGTCCAAGATGCGGCGGACGGTGAAGCCCGCGGCGGCGAGTTCGAGGACGGCCTGCTCGGTCTGGCCGATTGGCTGGCCGAGCACGGCGAGCTGATCCCGGGCGATCTCGAGTCGCGCGCTCGCGGGGAGCTCCGGACTCGACAGCCGGTTGCTCTCATCGAGCAGCCGCAGCGCGTCGAGGATCGCGCCTTCCATCGGAATCTGGGTCTGCGCGTCGCCGAGCGGATCGACGTGCGAGCGAAACTCGAAGAAGCCATCGCGCCACGACAGAATGCGCGCAAGCGCCTTCACGCCCATCACCGAGCCGATCTGCGCGACACAGAGCATGCCGTTCGCGAACGCGACGACTCCTTCTTCCGCCCCGTGCGTCACCGTGAGCGTGCCCTGCTTGGAGAGCGCGGCGAACATCTGGAGCATGCTCGCGCCGCCGAGTTCTTCGAGCGGCCCGCGAATGCCGCCCCGCTGTCGTTCGGCGTCGACCTGCTTCAGGTCGGCGACGAAACGCTCGATATCAGCCGCCTTTGCCCCGGGTTGGAGCGCCAACGCGACGGCCGGAACGACGCCCTCGCCCTGGATGTGGCGCACCACCTTGGCGGGCACTTCGAGCTTCTCACCGGTCGTCGGGTGCGTCAGCTCGACGGTCACTTCGCGGCCGATCGGCAGTTCCTCGCCGTCGACCGACACGAGCAGTCCGGTGGGCGAGAGATCGCGCGTGCGCGCTGCGAACGCCTTCCCGGTCGGTCCCTTCACCTGCACCACCACGCGCATCGGCGATCGCTCGGCACGCGCGCGGAAGGTCCGTTCATTCGGATCGCCATCGACGCCGACCCGCGTAGCGGCGTCGGGATTGGCGGATCCCTCGGGACCCGCAGCGTCGAGATCGAAGGAGTCGTCGTCGATGTCGATCTCGCCAAACTCATCGTCGGCGGGACCAATGACGATGTCGTCATCGATCGACTCCTCTGCCGCTTCCATGATTGCGCGATCGGCGCCTTCGACGAGCGCCTCGAGCCGGCTGCGCAGTTCCGGTGCCGAATCGAGAAACTGCACCGCAACGCCATCGCCTGCGGAGTGCACCACCTCGGCCATCAGCACCAGCTTCTCGCCGGCGAAGCCGGCTTCCATTAGCACCTCGACGACTTCGCGCAGCTCGAACGAGTCGGCCGTCGCGACGAAGGCGCCGCCCCGGGCCAGATTGCGGGCGTACTCCTGCTGGAACGCCTTCGGGTCTTCGAAGGCGAGGTGCAAGCGACGCGCAGGCGACGGCACTGCGGCTACGGGATCTTCCTGGCTGACGGGCATGGTCCTCTTCGGGGCCTATCGGTACGTCGTCCGCCGAGCCTTACCCAGCCGATGGGCAGCGAGTGCGGCTCATCCCACCCGGCGGGCCATCGCCACCAGCGCCTCGAAGAGCCGAAGCTGGCGGCGATCGGGCTCGCGAACCTGCAGCTCCGGATGCCATTGGATCGCGAGCATTCCGGGGGCTTGCTCCACCTCGATCGCCTCGACGGTGCCGTCTTCCGCCCACGCGACGGCGCGCAGCCCCGCACCGAGGCGATCGACTGCCTGGTGATGCCACGACGCGACGGTCACCTCGTCGGCGCCGAGCAACGCCGCGAGCCGCGAACTGGGGTCGATGCGCACGGCGTGGCGCGTGTGGTGTTCCCGAGATACCCGGTGCACGACGGACTCGCCCACGACGTCGGGAAGATGCACGTGCAGATCGCCGCCACGCGCGACGTTCAGCACCTGCAAGCCGCGACAGATCGCGAGCGTCGGCGTGCCCCGTGCGAGGCATTCGTTCACCAGCGCCAGTTCGAACACGTCGCGCTCGGCGCAGGTCGAATAGATCGCGTCGTGGTTCGCGACTCCGCCGAAGCGCGACGGATCGACGTCGCCGCCGCCGCAGAGCACGAGGCCATCGACGCCGTCGAGCAGCGCCGCCGGGTCTTCGTCACCGGGTGGCAACAGCACCGGCCTGCCGCCACCCGCGCGCACCGCGTCGACGTACGAGGCCGGCACCGCGAAGCGCGGGCGTTCCTTGCCTTCGCGGTGGTAGCAAGTGATCCCGACGAGCGGACGGCGCATCGCGCGGCGCTTCAGATGCGTTCGAAGTAGCGCGCGCGCTCGAAGTCGGTCACCACCGCTTCGAAGCTGGCGAGTTCCGTGCGCGCGAAGTGGAGCAGGTGATCCACGACGGCGTCGCCGAAGGCTTCGCGCGCGAAGGCGCTCTGTTCCAGTTCGCGGATCGCGTCCGCCATCGTGTGCGGCACGCGCGGCAACTCCGCGCTGCGATACGCGTCGCCCGCAAACGGCGCACCGGGATCGAGTTTGCGCTCGATGCCGTCGAGACCCGCCGCGAGCAGCGCCGCGTAGCAGAGATACGGATTCGCGTCGGCGCCGGGGATGCGGCACTCGACGCGCAATGACGGCCCCGCGCCCACCACGCGGAATCCCGCGGTGCGATTGTCGACGCTCCAAGTGATGCGCGTGGGCGCGAAGGTGCCTTCGCTGTAGCGCTTGTACGAATTGACGGTCGGCGCGAAGAACCACGAGAGTTCACGCGCGTGCGCGAGCAGGCCGCCGAGGAAGTGGTGAAACACCGGCGACGCCCCGCGACCCGTCGAGAAGACCGGCCGCTCGTCGGCGTCCCAGAGACTCATGTGAACGTGGCATGAAGAGCCAGCGTGGCGCTCGTGCCACTTGGCCATGAATGTGAGCGAGTACCCTTGCGACGCCGCGATCTCCTTGGCCGCGGTCTTGTAGAGCACGTGGCGGTCGGCCATCTCGAGCGCTCCGGCGTAGCGCAGGTTGATCTCGTGCTGGCCCGGGCCCCACTCGCCCTTCGAGAACTCGACGGCGATCGCGGATGCATCCGCGCCGCGACGGATCGCCGCGATCACCGGTTCGGCGAAGGTGCTCGACAGGATGTGGTAGTCCTCGACGTAGTCGCCAGCGGTACGCAGTTCGCGGTATCCCTTCGCACGCGCTTCGTGATAGGTGTCGCGGAACAGGAAGAACTCGAGTTCGCTCGCCATCTTTGCGGTGAAACCCGCGGCGGCCAGTCGCTCGAGTTGGCGCGCGAGGATGCTGCGCGGCGCGACCTCGATCGGCGCGCCGCTCTCGGCGTCCTTCGCATCACAGAGCACCACCGCGCTGCGATCCAGCCACGCCGCGACACGCAGCGTGCCGAGGTCCGGCACCGCGTGCAGATCGCCGTAACCGGACGCCCAGTTGGTGTATGCGTAACCGGGAGTCGGATCCATCTCCATGTCGCAAGCGAGCAGGTAATCGCAGACGTGCATGCCGTGACCGACGATCTCCTCGAGAAAGAACGGCGCTTGGATCCGTTTGCCGACCAGCCGGCCGTAGAGGTCCGGAATCGCCGTCACGATCGTCTCGATGCGACCGGCCTCGACCTCGCGGGCGAGTTCGGCGCGATCGAGTCGGCCGCGCGGCAGCAGCGCGCTCACGAGCCCAGAGCCGGGTCGTCGTCGGGCTCGACGGGGCGGAACAAGGACAGCTGCGGCGGCTCGGCCTCCGCGTCGATGGGAATCGGATAGTCGTCCGAGAAGCACGCATCGCAGATGCCGTGCTTCAGGTTGCGCGCGGCGCCGCGCAGGCCGTCGACCGTCAGATAACCGAGCGTGTCGGCGCCCAGTATTTTGCGGATCTCCTCGACCGCGTGGCGATGCGCGATCAGTTCCTCGCGCGTCGGGGTATCGATACCGTAGTGGCACGGTCCGATGTTCGGCGGCGACGAAACGCGCACGTGTACCTCGGCCGCCCCCGCCTGTCGGATCAATCCGACCAGCTTCAGCAGCGTGGTGCCGCGCACGATCGAATCCTCGACCAGTACGACGCGCTTGCCGCCCACCAGCGACTTCGGCGCGTTGTGCTTGATGCGCACGCGGAAATCGCGGATCGAAGCCGACGGCTCGATGAAGGTGCGCTTCACGTACTGGTTGCGAATCAGCGCGGTCTCATACGGAATGCCCGACTCCTCGGCGTAGCCGAGCGCCGCGGCGTTCCCGGAGTCGAGCACCGGCACCACCATGTCCGCGGCCACCGGATGCTCGCGCGAGAGGATGCGACCCAGCTCCTTGCGGAACTGGTAGACGCTGTGGCCGATCACGTTCGAGTCCGGCCGCGCGAAGTAGATCTGCTCGAAGATGCAGAAGGCCTCGCGCGACGCCTTCGCGAACGGGCGCAGCGTGCGCAAGCGACCGCGCCGGATCACCACGATCTCGCCGGGTTCGAGGTCACGTTCGTACTCCGCACCGATCAGGTCGAATGCACAGGTTTCACTCGCCACGACCCAGGCGCCGGCGAGGCGCGCGAGCGAGAGCGGGCGGAAGCCGAACGGATCGCGCGCCGCGACGAGCGCGTCGTCGGTGAGCATCGCCAGGCTGTAGGCGCCCTTCACGCGCGAGAGCGCATCGATCAGCCGATCCTCGGGCGCACCCTCGCGCGAACGCGCGAGCAGATGCACCAGTACCTCGGAGTCCGAAGTCGAGGTGAGGATCGAGCCGCGACCTTCCAGTTCGCGGCGGATCGCGCCGGCGTTGACCAGGTTGCCGTTGTGCGCGATCGCGACCGGACCGCCGTCGGTCGTCGCACAGAACGGCTGCGCGTTGCGCAGGCTCGACTCGCCGGTCGTGGAGTAGCGCACGTGCCCGACCGCGTGACGTCCCGGGAGCTGGCGCAGGATCTTCTCGGAAAAGACATCCCCGACGAGTCCCATCGCGCGGTGCACATGGTGTTCGCGACCATTCGAGGTGGCGATGCCCGCGCTCTCCTGACCGCGATGCTGCAGCGCGTAGAGGCCGAGGTAGGTGAGATGCGCCGCCTCCGGGTGACCGTGTACGCCGAAGACGCCGCACGCGTCGTGATAGCGGTCGGCTTCGCGCGCGGCAGCGAGCTTGGCGGCGGCTTCGGCACCAACGAGGCGTTCGAGGGGCGAACTCATTCAGTCCTGCTCCATTCGGCGCGGAATCGCCCGCGCCCAGATGGCTTCCAGACTAGCCAGTTCCGCATCGATCCAGGGTTTGATCGCCAAACGCGTGCCGCCCGTCGTACCGATGCGCCGTGCAGGAACATCGGCCACCCGCGCGCGCTCCAATACCGCATCGGGGTTGCCGGTCGCGACGAGCACGCGGCCGGTCGATTCGCCAAAGAGCAGCGCATCGGTGCGGATTCCATCCGCCAAATCGACCTGCGCGCCGATCCGCACGCCGACAGGTCCGCTGAAGCCGCACTCGGCGAGCGCGACCGCGAGCCCGCCGTTCGAGACGTCGTGCGCGGTGCGCACGAGTCCTGAAGCCACGACATCCGCGAGCAGCCGTTGCAGCCGCACTTCGTGCGCGAGATCGACGCGCGGCGGCAGCCCCGCTTCCAGTCCACGCCGCAGCGCCAGCCATTCGCTGCCGCCGAGTTCTTCCCGCGTCTCGCCGAGCAGCACGATCGCAACACCCGTCTGCTCGAAGTGCGACACGGCGTGGCGTCGGGCGTCGTCGAGCAGACCCACCACGGCGATCGTCGGCGTCGGATGGATCGCGCGACCGCTGGTCTCGTTGTAGAGCGACACGTTGCCCGAGATCACCGGCGTACCGAGCGCTTGCGCCGCTTCGCCGAGGCCACGGATCGACTCGGCCAGCTCCCACATGATCTCGGGCTTCTCGGGATTGCCGAAGTTCAGGCAGTTCGTGAGCGCGAGCGGCCGCGCGCCGGTGCACGCGACGTTGCGGGCGGACTCGGCCACCGCCGCGATCGTGCCGGCGTGCGGATCGAGCCAGCACCAGCGCGGATTGCAGTCGACCGACATCGCGACCGCCTGCTGCGTCGGCGTGCCGTCCTCGCGCTTCACGCGGATCAGCGCCGCGTCGCCGCCGGGACCGACCACCGTGTTGCCCTGCACCAGCGAGTCGTACTGGCGGAAGATCCATGCCTTCGAGCCGAGGTTCGGAGAATCGAGCAGCGCCTCGAGGGCCCCCTGCGGATCCGACTCGGGCAGGACCGCCGTGAGGTCGAGTTTCTGTCGCGCCGCGAGACCTTCGGGAACGCTCTGTTTGCGGTCGTACATCGGTGCGTTTGCGGCGACCGGGTCGACCGGGATGTCGACGACGGTCTCGCCGTGCCAGCGCACCTTCATGCGTCCATCGCCGGTGACGCGGCCGACGACCACCGCATCGAGGTCCCAGCGCTCGAAGATGTCGAGCACGCGCTGCTCTTCCCCTGCGCGCGTCACCAGCAACATGCGCTCCTGGCTCTCGGAAAGCAGCAGCTCGTAGGGCGAGAGGTTCGCGGCGCGCTGCGGGACGCGATCGAGATCCATCTCGATGCCGGTTTCCGCACGACTCGCCATCTCGAACGACGAACAGGTGAGACCCGCCGCGCCCATGTCCTGGATGCCGACGATCACGCCGGTGCGCATCGCCTCGAGACAGGCCTCGATCAGACACTTCTCGGTGAACGGATCGCCGACCTGGACGGTGGGACGCTTCGCGTCGCTCGTGGCGTCGAACTCGGCCGACGCGAGCAGGCTCGCGCCGTGGATGCCGTCGCGGCCCGTCTTCGAACCCGCGTAGATCACCGGATTGCCGATGCCGGTGGCCTGGCCGAGGAAGATGCCGTCAGCCGGGACGATGCCGAGGTTGAACGCGTTCACGAGGATGTTGCCGCGGTAGCACTCGTGGAAGCTGGTCTCGCCGCCGACGGTAGCGACACCGACGGCATTGCCGTAACCGCCGATGCCGTGCACGACGCCCTCCAGCAGGTGGCGGTGCTTCGGGTCGTCGAGCGGTCCGAAGCGGATCGAATCGAGCGACGCGATCGGGCGCGCGCCCATGCTGAAGATGTCGCGCAGGATGCCGCCCACGCCGGTCGCCGCGCCCTGCATCGGCGACAGGAACGACGGGTGATTGTGGCTCTCGATCTTGAAGATCACCGCGAGGCCGTCGCCGATCGCCACGGCGCCCGCGCCCTCGCCCGGACCGACCAGGACCTGCGGACCCGTGGTCGGAAGATTCTTCAAGTGGATGCGACTCGATTTGTACGAGCAGTGCTCGGACCACATCACCGAGAAGATCCCGAGTTCGGAGTAGCTGGGCGTGCGGCCGAGGATCTCGAGGATGCGCTGCCACTCTTCGTCGCTGAGGCCGTGCTCGCGGGCGAGAGCAAGGTCGACGACGGGCTCGCTTCGCTCGCCCCGAGCCCGTTCGCCGCCCTCGCTCCGCTCGGGCTCGTGCAATGCGCCCGTGCCCGTCATCGCGTGCCCACGACGAAATCGACGAGGGACCCGAGAATCACGCGGCCGTCGGTCGAGCCCGTGAGCGCTTCGACGGCGTGTTCCGGGTGCGGCATCAGGCCCATCACGTTGCCGGCCACGTTGCAGACGCCAGCGACGTTGCCGACCGAGCCGTTCGGATTCACGGCTTCCGTAACGTCGCCGTCCGGCGTGCAGTAGCGCAGCACGACTTGATGGTTGGCTTCGAGACGCGCGAGTTCGTCGTTGGCAACGTGGTAACGCCCTTCGCCGTGCTTGATCGGGATCTGCAGCACCTGCGCAGGGCTCGCGCGCGACGTGAACGGCGCCGCCACGCGCTCGACGCGCAGATGCGTCGGCGCGCAGACGAAGGCGAGATCGCGATTGCGCAGCAGCGCGCCCGGCAGCAGGCCGGCTTCGCAGAGCACCTGGAATCCGTTGCAGGTTCCCAGCACCGGACCGCCCGCGGCGGCGAAGCGCGTGACCGCGGCCATGATCGGCGAGAAGCGCGCCATCGCGCCGCAGCGCAGATAGTCGCCGTACGAGAAGCCGCCTGGCAGCAGCACGCTCTTCGTGCCCGCCGGCAGCTCGGCATCCTTGTGCCAGACCAGCCGCGCATCCGCGCCGAGCACGCTCTTCATCGCGAAGACCATGTCGCGGTCGTCGTTCGAGCCGGGGAATTGGAGTACGGCGAACAAGCGCGCTCCTAACCGAGGCCGAGATTGCGGCGGATGCGTTCCAGCGGCGGCGAGGGGTCCGGCACGAACGCCAGCCCGGTGATCCGCTCGTAGGTCTCGATGTAGCGCTGCGCGGCTTCGCAGCGCACCGCGTCGGTGAGCGCGGGCGGCGTGCCATCGCCCTTATAGCCCTGCTCCGCGTACCAGCGCCGCACGAACTCCTTGTCCATCGCCTTTGGATCGGCGCCTTCGGACATCGCGCGCTCGTAGCTGTCGAGATACCAGTACCGCGACGAGTCGGGCGTGTGGATTTCGTCGATCACGGTCAGCGTGCCGGCGCCATCGAAGCCGAGTTCGTATTTGGTGTCGACGAGGATCAGGCCCTGCTTCTCGGCCCATTGCTGCCCTTCGGCGAACAGGCGCAGCACCATCGTCTCGGCACGGTCGTACAGCTCGGCGCTGACGAGTCGCTGCTCGATCGCGGCTTCGCGCGAGGTCAATTGATCGTGGGCGCCCTGCTCCGCCTTGGTGGTCGGCGTGAGCAGCGGCCGCGGCAGGCGGTCGTGTTTGCGCAGCCCTTCGGGCAGGCCGTGACCGCAGTAGACGCGATCGCCACGCGCATAGGCCGTCCAGATCGACGTATCGGTCACGCCCGTCAGGTAGCCGCGCACGACGAACTCGAGCGGAACCCCGCGGCATTCGCGGCCGATCGTCACGTTCGGATCGGGCACCGAAATCACATGGTTGGGCGCGACCGCGCGGGTGCGCTCGAACCAGAACGCCGCGAGTTGGTTCAGCACCTGTCCCTTCCACGGGATCGTGCCGAGCACGCGGTCGAAGGCGGAGATGCGATCCGTCGCGACCAGTGTGCGGCGATCGTCGCGGACATAGGAGTCGCGCACCTTGCCCTCGATGCGCGTGCCGAGTCCGGCGAAATCGGTGCGCACGAGCGTGCGACCACACTGCGCCTCGAGCAGTTTCGGATCGACGGGCAAGGGGGAACCTCCGTCTCGCGCGTGGGAACCATCAGTCCTCGATCGAGACGACCCTGTAGTCCTCGACGACCGGATTCGCGAGCAGTTTTTCCGCGAGTTCGAGTAGCAGCCGCTCGGCGGCGGCGCGGTCGGGCGCATCCAGCTCGATCTCGAATAGCTTGCCCTGGCGCACGTCGCGCACGCCGGCATAGCCGAGCGACGCACACCCGCGCTGGATCGCGCGACCCTGCGGATCCAGCACGTCCGGCTTCACGGTCACGTGCACGAGCGCCTTCATGACTCCTCCTCGAGCGTGCGGGCGAAGATCGCATCGACGTTGCGCAGCGACACATCGAGATCGAACGCGTGTTCGATCTCTTCCTTGCTGAGCACGCGCGCGATCTCCGGATCGGCGAGCACGCGCGACTGGAACTGCCCACCCTTCTCCCAGGTGTCCATCGCATGGCCCTGCACCAGCTGATAGGCGTTCTCGCGCGTGAGACCCTTCTCCGCGAGCAGCAGCAGCAGCGTGCCACTGAAGACGAGGCCGCGCGACGACTCGAGGTTCTCGCGCATCCGCTCGGGATACACGACCAGCTTGTCCACCAGACCCGCGAAGCGGTGCAGCATGAAATCCAGCACCTGCGATGCATCGGGGAACACGATGCGCTCGACCGACGAGTTCGAGATGTCGCGTTCGTGCCACAGCGCGACGTTCTCGAGCGCCGTCGCCGCGTAGCCGCGCAACACCCGCGCAAGCCCGGTGAGCGTCTCGAAGCGCCACGGATTGCGCTTGTGCGGCATCGCCGACGAGCCCTTCTGACCCTTCGAGAACTCCTCCTCCACTTCGCGAACCTCGGTGCGCGCGAGATGGCGGAACTCGACGGCTGCCTGCTCGAGCACCGCGCCGACTAGCGCCACCGCGGTAACGAACGCGGCATGGCGGTCGCGCCCTACGACCTGCGTCGAAGCGGACTCGAAGCCGATGCCGAGCCGCGCGCAGACGGCCTGCTCCACGGCCGGATCGAGATGCGCGAAGGTGCCGACGGCGCCCGAAATCTTGCCGACCGCAGCTTCGCTGGTCGCGCGCGCCAGCCGATCGCGACCGCGGCGCAGCGCTTGGTGCAACACCAGCAGCTTCAATCCAAACGTCGTCGGTTCGGCGTGGATGCCGTGGGTGCGACCGACGCAGGGCGTATTCTTGTGCTGCTGGGCGCGGCGTTGCAGCGCTGCGAGTGCGAGATCGCAGCCGGCGAGGAGTTGGTCGCCAGCGGCGCGAATCTGCAGTGCGAGCGCGGTGTCGATCACGTCGCTCGACGTCAGCCCGTAGTGGAGGAAGCGCGAATCGGGACCGACGTGTTCGGCGACGCTGGTGGTGAAGGCGATGACGTCGTGCTTCACCTCGCGCTCGATCTCGGCGATGCGCGCGGCGTCGAAGCCGGCGCGCGCGCGGATCGTTGCGAGCGACGCGTTGGGAATCACGCCGCGCTCGGCGAGCACTTCACAGACCGCGAGTTCCACGCGCAGCCAGAAGCCGTAGCGCGCGTCTTCGGTCCATAGCGCCCGCATCTCGGGCCGGCTGTAGCGCTCGATCATCGGAAGCCTGCGCGGAGATAGGTGGTTGCCAGCATCAGGTAGTACATCACCGGGATCGCGAGAAGAGCCGAGTCGATGCGATCGAGCACGCCGCCCATGCCGGGCAACAGCGAGCCCGCATCCTTCTGCGCGGCGTCGCGCTTCAGCAATGACTCCACCAGATCGCCGATCATACCCGCGGTCGTGAGAACGAGCGCGATCGGTACCGCGAGCGCCCACGGCAATCCGCGCGACAGGTCGGGCCATTGCAGATCGAAGATGGCCTTGCAGAGCAGCGCCGCGAGCGTGCCCGCGACGATTCCGCCGAGCGCGCCCTCGACCGTCTTGCCCGGACTGATCTTCGGCGCGAGTTTGCGCTTGCCCCACGCACGTCCCGCGAAGTAGGCGCCCGCGTCGCAAAGCACGACGGCCGACAGCGTGAAGATCAGCAGGAACGCGCCCGCGTTCGGATCGAAGAGCGAGCCCGCGCCCGGGCCCCACTTCGACTCGACCACGCGATGGAAGTTGCGCAGCGTGACCGCATGCGTCAGCAGCCAGCCCACGTAGAAGACGCCGAAGAAGGTGCCCGAGATGCTGGCCAGCGCCTCGGTGATCTGCGCCTTGCCGACCTGCGCGACCATCACGGCGAGCAACACCGCCGTCATCAGGATCGTCGCGTGGTACTCGTTGCCGAGGTAGGCGACCACCGGCAGCGCCGCTCCGGCCGCGAGCCCGAAGCCCCACAGCGGGTGCGCGCCCTTCGCTTCGATCAGGTGATAGAACTCGCGAATCCCGAGCAGCACGATTCCGACCACCGCGATCAGCACGTAACCGGGCCCCGCGACGATCAGCCATAACACGCCCGGCACCAGCACCGCGGCGGTGGCGAGTCGCAACGCGAGCTCGTTCCCGCGGCGGCGCTTGGGGCTCGGCGGAATCGGCGACGGCGGCTGCGGGTGGACCGGCTCCGCGCTCCTGGGTTGGTCGGGTTGGCTCACCGGGGTTGCCTCCGTGCGTCCGCGGCGCGTCCACGAGTCCCAATCCCCGTGTGTCCGAAGCCGCCGGCCCCGCGCGCCGTCTTGGCGAGCGATGCGACCTCGACGAGCAGCGCCCTCGCCACCGGCGCGACGACGAGCTGCGCGATGCGGTCACCGCGTCGCACCGTGAAGGGCTCGTGCCCGGCGTTCATCAGGATCACCGAAATCTCGCCGCGATAGTCGGCGTCGATCGTGCCGGGTGCGTTCGGCAGCAGCACGCCGCTGCGCAGTGCGAGCCCGCTGCGCGGCCGGACCTGCGCTTCATAGCCGGCCGGAAGCGCGATGGACAGGCCGGTCGGAATCAGCGCGCGCGCACCCGGCTCGAGCACGAGTTCGCCATCGACGGCGGCGGCGAGGTCGAGCCCTGCCGAGCCAGCGGTCGCGTAGCTCGGCAGCGGCAAATCCTCGCTGCCTGCGACGCGTGCAACGCGCACACGGACCCCGCGCGCGCGGGCGCCATTCCGGGTCGCACGCGCGCGGGTCGCCACCGCTCGCTCTACTGCTGCGGCTGCGCCGCGAGGTCGGCGAGCGCCTCCTTGCGCGAGAGGCGGATGCGGCCGGTCGGGTCGATGTCGATGCACTTCGCGAGCACCTCGTCGCCTTCGTTGAGGACGTCGGTCACCTTCTCGATCCGCGCCTCGGCCAGATGGCTGATGTGGATCAAACCGTCGGTGCCGGGGAAGATCTCGACGAAGGCGCCGAAGTCCGCGATGCGCTTCACCTTGCCCAGGTAGACGCGACCGATCTCCGCTTCCTGCGTGAGTTCCTCGATCATCGCGCGGGCGCGGTCGAGCTGGTCGCGGTCGGGCGCGAAGACCTTCACCTCGCCGTTGTCCTCGATGTCGATCTTGGCGCCGGTCGCCTCCTGGATCGCGCGAATCACGCGGCCGCCGGGGCCGATGATGTCGCGGATGCGATCGGGCTTGATCCACAACGCGCTCATGCGCGGGGCGTGGTTCGCCACCTCGGTGCGCGCCTCGAACCTGCCACCCAGCACGTCACGCGTCTCGGACTCCATGCAGTCGAGGATGTGCAGCCGGCCGACGCGCGCCTGCTCGAGTGCGCGCTCCATCACGGTCCAGTCGATGCTGCGCACCTTGATGTCCATCTGGACCGCCGTCACGCCGTTGCGCGTGCCCGCGACCTTGAAGTCCATGTCACCGAGGTGATCTTCGTCGCCGAGGATGTCGGAGAGGATCGCGACGCGGGCGCCATCCTCGATCAGCCCCATCGCGATGCCCGCGACCGGCGCCTTGATCGGCACGCCCGCATCCATCAGCGACAGCGTCGCGCCGCACACCGTCGCCATCGACGACGACCCGTTCGACTCGAGCGTCTCGGCAACGACCCGCAGCGTGTACGGGAACTCGGACTCCGGCGGCAGCACGTTCATGATCGCCTTCTCGGCGAGCGTGCCGTGTCCGACTTCGCGCCGACCCGGACCGCGCAGCGGCCGCGCCTCCCCGACCGAGAACGGCGGGAAGTTGTAGTGCAGCATGAAGCCCTTCTCGTAGCGTTCGGTCAGCGAGTCGATGGTCTGCTTGTCGTCCGCGCTGCCGAGTGTCGTCGAGACCAGAGCCTGCGTTTCGCCGCGCGTGAAGAGCGCGGTGCCGTGCGCACGCGGGACGACCCGCAGTTCGCAGGCGATCTGGCGGATGTCGGTGGTGCTGCGACCGTCGATGCGCGCGCCATCCTTCAGGATGCGCTCGCGCACGACTTCGGAGCGCAGGTCGTGCAGCGTGTTCTTGGTCTGCGCCACCAGCTTGTTCAGCTCGCTGCGCCGCGTCTCGACCGCCTCGAGGCTGTCGAAGCTGGCGGGAGCGCGCTTGAACTCGGTCGCGATCGTCTCGACGACGGCCGACTCGACCACCGAGATCGCCGCGTAGCGCGGCATCTTGTCCTTGATCTGCAGCGCTTGCTTCAGCTGCGCTTCCGCCATGCCTCGGATGCGTGCTTCGAGCGCCGACGTATCCGGCGGAGCGGGTACGTCGCGCTTCGGCTTACCGGCCAGGCGTCGCAGCTCGTCCTGCGGATCGAGCTGCAGCAGCAGTTCCTTGTGGGCGAAGCGGAGCGCGTCGAGCAGTTGCGCTTCGGGAACTTCGCGCATCCCGCCCTCGACCATCACGACCGCGGCGCGGCTGCCCGCGACGATCACTTCGAGGTCGCTCTTTTCCATCTGCGCCTTCAGCGGGTTGGCCACGAGCTCGCCGTCGATGCGCGCGACGCGCACCGCCCCGATCGGACCGAGGAACGGCAGATCGGAAATCGTCAGCGCCGCCGAGGCGCCGACGAAGGCCGCGATGTCCGGGAAGTTCTGGCCATCGGCCGAAAGCACGGTGGCGGTGATCTGTGTCTCGTCGCGGTAGCCGTCCGCGAAGAGCGGGCGGATCGAGCGATCGATGAAGCGCGACACCAGGACCTCACGGTCCGAGAGGCGACCTTCGCGCTTGAAAAAGCCGCCGGGGATCTTGCCCGCGGCCGACGTCTTCTCGACGAAGTCGACGGTGAGCGGGAAGAAGTCGATCCCCTCGCGGGGCTTGGCGCTGGTAGCGGTGACGAGCACGACGGTGTCGCCGTAGCTGACCAGCGCCGCGCCGGCGGCCTGCTTGGCGAGGCGGCCGGTCTCGACGGTCATGGTGCGGCTTCCGACCTGGAAGCTGACGGATTTCGGTTCGAACCAATAAGAAGCCATTAGATCCTCATCTCCTCCCCAGCCCCGGAGCGGCCCCACCTGCAAAGGCAGAACCACCCGGAAGGACCGGGATTGCGACGACGCAGTGTGGGAATCGCGGGGAGACGGAATGCGGGATCAGCAATGCGCGAAGCAGCGATACGCTCGATCGCAAGCGGGAAAGAGCTACTTCGCGGATTGCCGACTCCGCATTCCGACCAGACGTGATTCGGTACGGCCAACTCGGCGGAGCCGGGCGGCCGGGCAATCTGCGTCGACGGATACGGCGTTGTGTGGTCTCGCCGGCGCCAACCGTGGCGGCGACGATCACAGCGGCTCGGCTAACGCCGGAGCCCGAGTCGCTGGATCAGCTCCTGGTACCGCACCGGACTACTGCGCCGCAGATACTCGAGCAACCGGCGCCGCTGACTGACGATCCGCAGCAGGCCGCGGCGCGAGTGATGATCCTTCGCGTGCGCCTTGAAGTGGTCGGACAGCTCGTTGATTCGCTCGGTCAGCAGTGCGACCTGGACTTCGGACGAGCCCGTGTCCTTGTCGTGGACCCGATGAGTCTCAATGACGGATTGTTTGCGTTCCGCAGCGATCAAGCGCAGGCCTCGATTTGAATGGGAAGTGTCGTCAGATGTTTTCGGTAGTTGAGAGCGGCGTCTAGGTACCAAAGTCACGCGGGCGGAGCAAGGCGACGGAGTACCCGCAGTGGCCGCAGCCGGTGATCCGGCGCGACCTCGAGAATCGCGAGCAAGGCCCCCGTGGGATCGAGTGCTGCGATGCGCTCGCCCGGCAGACGCATCGGACCGCCCTGCGGCAGCGCCGATCCGTTCAGCACACGCCGCGCATCCTCGGCGCTGAGGCGCATCGCCGGCATACCGAGCGCTGCGACCGGCCGCACGAGTCTCGTCGCAATCTCGCCGCGTTCGCTCTCCGCGATCAGCAGCTCCGGCTTGGCTGCCTGGGCGAGTTCGAAGGGACCGCTGCGCAAGCGGCAGAGCGACTGCAGGAACGCGCCGCAACCGAGGCGGCTTCCGATCTCGGCGGCGAGCACGCGGACGTAGGTGCCGGGCGAGCACACCACCTCGACCTCGACTTCGGGCGGGTCGTAGCGTTGCAGTGTGAAGGAATCGATGCGCACCTTGCGCGGCGCGCGCTCGACCTCTTCTCCGCGGCGCGCCAGCCGATAGAGCGGTACGCCGGCCTGCTTCACCGCGCTGTACATCGGCGGAATCTGTTCGTGCTCCCCGAGGAACGTGGTCAACACCGCTCGCACCTCGGTCTCGCCGGGAAGCGCACCCTCGAAGCGCGCGACGACCTGGCCGTCCCCGTCGAGCGTGTCGGTCTCGGCGCCGAGGCGCACGACACCGCGGTACACCTTCGGATCGGACGGAACGAACGACACGAGCTTGGTGGCATCGCGCACCGCGAGCGGCAGCACGCCGGTCGCTTGCGGATCGAGCGTACCGAGGTGTCCGACGCGCTGCGTGCCCAGCCACTGACGCGCAGCGTCCACTACGTCGTGCGAGGTCCATCCCGCCGGCTTGTCGACGACGAGAAAGCCACTCGGGCCCGGCGCCTCGGGCTTGTCGCGCCTACTGCGTCGGCTCATCGGAAAGCTCGCGAAGCAGCGCCAGCGTGCGATCGCCCGCCTCGATGGCGGCGTCGTAGCGGAACGTGAGCGCCGGCATGCGCTTCATCGGAAGCTCCTGCGCGAGGCGGCGCCGGATGAAACCCGCTGCGCTGGCGAGTCCCGCTTCGATCGCCTCGATCTCCGGACAGCCCTTCCGCTCGATGCGGCTCCAGAACACCAGCGCGTTGCGCAAATCGGGCGATGCGTCGACGCGCAGCACGGTGACCATCGCGACGCGCGGATCCGCGACCTCCTCGCGCAGCACGCGAGCGATCTCGGCGCGCAGCTCTTCGGACACTCGTTCGAGACGCCGCGACTTCACTCATTCCTCCGTCTCCGGCTCCCCATCATCACGATCCGCATCGTCGTCGTCATCGTCGTCGCGGCCTTCGTAACACAGCTCCAGCACTTCGATGTCGCTGTTGGTCACTTCGGCGAGGTGGAGGTCTTCGATGAAGACGAGGATCCGGGTGAGAACTCCGCGCACCTGGGTGCGATCGACGCCGGTCGTCGTGATTCCCAGCACCGCGCGCTGCCAGGTGTCCTGCCCGCCGATCTCCGCCACCGCGACGTTGAAGCGGTTGCGCAGCCGCTGCACGATCGAGCGCACCACCCCGCGCTTCTGTTTGAGCGAGTGGGAGGCGTGAACGTGGAGCTCGACTACCGCTGCCCCGACGATCACAGGGTGGCTTGGGTCTCCAAGATCTCGTAGGGCTCGATCACGTCGCCGACCTTGATGTCGTTGTAGCCCTCGAGGCCGAGGCCGCACTCGAAACCGGTCTGCACTTCGCGGACATCGTCCTTGAAGCGCTTGAGCGAGGCGAAGCCACCTTCCCAGATCTGGACGCCGTCGCGGATCAGGCGCGCCTTCGCGTTGCGGCGAACCATCCCCTCGGTGACGTAGCAACCGGCGACCGTGCCGACGCGCGGCACGTTGAAGGTCTTCCGCACCTCGATGCGACCGAGCACCTTCTCCTCGATCTTCGGCGGCAGCAGACCTGCCATTGCCTTTCGCACTTCGTCGGTCAGCTCGTAGATGATCTGGTAGGAGCGCAGATCGACTCCCTGGCCTTCGGCGGCGCGCCGCGCCGCGGGATCGGGCCGCACATGGAAGCCGACTACGATCGCGTCGCTCGCCTTCGCGAGCATCACGTCGCCCTCCGAGATCGCGCCGACGCCGGCCAGGATCACGTTCACCTTGACGGTGTCGGTGGCCAGCTTCAGCAGCGCATCGCGCACCGCTTCGCAGGAGCCGTGCACGTCGGCCTTCAACACGATGCGCAGTTCCTTCGGCCCGTCGTCGTCGCTGCGTGCGAAGAGTTCTTCGAGCGAGATCTTCGGCCGCGCCTGGGTCGGCTTCTGGCGGTCTTCAGACGCACGGTGCTCGGCGACGTCGCGCGCGTCGCGCTCGCTCTCGACCGCGTTCAGCACCTGGCCGGCCTCGGGCACCGTCGAGAGCCCGATCAGCTGCACCGGCGCCGACGGCCCCGCCGAGTCGACGCGCTGACCGCGTTCGTTCTCCATCGCGCGCACGCGTCCGTACGCAGTGCCCACCACGACCGCGTCGCCCGGGCGCAGCGTACCGTCCTGCATCAACACGGTCGCGACGGGACCGCGCCCCTTGTCGAGTTTCGCCTCGAGCACGACGCCACGCGCGCGTCGCGTCGGGTCAGCGCGCAGCTCGAGGACGTCGGCCTGCAGCAGCACCATCTCGAGCAATTGATCGAGCCCGGTGCCCTTGGTCGCGGACACGTTCACGCAGATCGTATCTCCGCCGAAGTCCTCGGGCACGAGTCCGTGCTCCATCAGGCGCTGGCGGCAGAGCTGCGGATTGGCGTCGGGAAGGTCGCACTTGTTGATCGCGACGATCAGCGGAACCTCGGCGGCCTTGGCGTGCCCGATCGCCTCGATGGTTTGCGGCATGATGCCTTCCGTCGCGGCGACCACCAGGATCACGATGTCGGTGATCTCGGCGCCGCGCGCGCGCATCAGCGTGAAGGCCGCGTGGCCTGGCGTGTCGATGAAGGTGATGCGCCGCTCACCCAGTGCCACCTGGTAGGCGCCGATGTGCTGGGTAATCCCGCCCGCCTCGCCCGATACCACGTTGGTCTTGCGGATCGCATCCAGTAGCGAAGTCTTGCCGTGATCGACGTGACCCATCACGGTGACGATCGGGGGCCGCAGTTCCAGATGCGCGGCGTCGCTCTTGGGCGCCGTGTCCCCGATCACCTCGGCTTCCTGGAAGCCGACGTCCTGCACTTCGAAACCGTAGTGCGTCGCGACCTTGGAGGCCGACTCGAGATCGAGCTGCTGGTTCACCGACGCCATGATGCCGAGCGCCATCAGGCGCCCCTGCACCTCGGCGGCCTTGGCGCCGAGCTGGTGCGCAAGCTCGGCCACAGAGATGCGTCCCTCGGCGCGCACGAGTCGCTTGCCGGCCTTGGCCGGAGCTGCAGCCGCGGGGCGCAACGGAGCCCCCTTGTCGCGCTTGCGGCGGCGCGGCGACTGCGCGATGCGCGGATCGATCGTCGTCGAGCGGCGCACGGTCCGAGAGACGGCCTGCTTCGCGAGCTGTTCCTGCTCGCGAAGATTCACCACTTCACGGACGCGCTTGCGCTCTTTGCCCTTGCCGGCCGCCGCGGCTGCAGCGCCGCCATCGGACGGGCGATCCGCCGGTCCGCGCGGACTCTCACGCAGCGGCTCGCCGGGACGCGCGGGCGTCGGCGCCGGTCTGGACCGCGGCCCATCGGTGTCGAGCGCAGTGCCTTCGAACGCGACCTGCTCGAGTTCGGCGGTCGTGGCCTCACCCAGCTCTTCGGCAGCGATCGCTGCGATCGGCTGGGGCTCTTCGATCGGCTCGGGCGCGCGCGCGGGAGCAACCTCGGGCGCTTCGACGCGCAGCGGCGTCGGGGCAGGCTCGGGCGCGCGCTTGCGGCGTCGGATCACCGCGCCGCCTCCCTGGCCCTCGACGCGACGTTCGGTGACCTGAGCGCCCGGCGCATGCCCGCCGAGTCGCTCGCGCAGCAGCGCGGCGACGTCTTCGTCGAGCAAAGCCATCGGCCCCGGGACTTCGACGCCCAACGACCTGGCGCGCTCGACCAGATCATTCCGGTCGAGTGCAAGCTCTTCGGCGATTTTGTACGCCCGGATCTTCGCCATCTTGGTTCCATACGCCGCACCCGGTGCAGCGCTCTGGGAGAACTAGCTGGAGCCTTCCGTCGCGCCTGCGTCGGTCGGTGTCGGCGCCGGCGTGGCGGGTGTCGCCATCGCGAGTTCCGCCATCGCGGCAGCCGCTGCGGCCGCCTCGTGTGCGATGCGCTCCGCCTCGAGGCGGCGCTGCTCGATGGCCAGCTCCGCCGCGTGCTGCCGCACCGCCTTTGCGCCCGCCTCGTCGATGCCCGGGAGCTGCATCAACAGTTCCACCGGCTGCTGCGCGAGATCGTCGAGCGACGTCACGCCCTGGTTGAGCAGGATTTCGGCCTCGGGCTCACCCCAGCCCTCGACCACCGACACGGCCTTGGCGAGCCATTGCGCAACTTCGCGCATCTTCGACTCGCTCTTGATGTCGATGCGCCAGCCGGTGAGCTGCACCGCCAGGCGGACGTTCTGACCCTTGCGACCGATCGCGAGCGAGAGCTGGTCATCGGGGACGATCACATCCATCGACTTGGCGCCCTCGTCGATGATCACTTTCGACACCTGCGCGGGCGAGAGCGCGCTGCAGACGTAGCGCGCGGGATCCGGGCTCCACGGCACGATGTCGATGCGCTCGCCGCGCAGCTCCTGCACCACCGACTGCACGCGACTGCCCTTCATGCCGACGCACGCGCCGACCGGGTCGACGTCGCTGTCGCGCGACGCCACGGCGATCTTCGAACGCACGCCCGGCTCGCGGGCCGCGGACTCGATCGTCACGATGCCCTCGTAGATCTCGGGCACTTCGGACTCGAAGAGTTTCTTCAGCAGTTCGATCGCCGCGCGCGACAGGATGATCTGCGGACCCTTCGCTTCCTTGTTCACGTCGATCATGTAGGCGCGAATCCGGTCGCCCGGGCGGTAGCTCTCGCGCTGCACCTGCTCCTTCGCGGGCAGCACGGCTTCGGCGCGACCGAGGTCGACGATCAGCGAGCCCTTCTCGAAGCGGCGGACGATGCCGTTCACCACTTCTCCGCGGCGGTCCTTGTACTCGTCGAATACGATGCCGCGCTCCGCCTCGCGGACACGCTGGATGATCACCTGCTTGGCAACCTGCGCGAGGATGCGACCGAAGCCCTCGGTGTCGAGCTTCACGCCGATCTCGTCGCCGATCTCGACTTCCGGATCGAGCTCGCGCGCCTTCGCGACGAGCACCTGGGTCTCGGGATCGGTGAGCACCTCGACGACGGTCCGGAACTCGAAGAGTTCGACCTCGCCGGTCTCGTCGTTGTAGGTGGGCTCGATGGCCTTGTCGGCGCCGTACTTCTTGTGGGCGGCCTGGACCATCGCCTCTTTCAGCGCATCGATGATGATCTTCTTGTCGATGCCCTTGTCTTTGGCGATCTGATCGATTTCACGCTTCAGCGGGATCATCTCGCTTCTCCCGAGTTCCCACTCTTCTTGGCGAAGTCGGCGCTGGTGAAGTGATAGACCTGGTTCGCCTTCGACACGTCGGCGAACGGGATCTCGATCGGCTTTCCGTCGACTCGAAGCTGGGCGCGACCGCCCGCGAAGGCGACGAGTTCACCACGAAAACGGCGGCGGCCGTCGATCGGCTTCCGCGTCTCGATCTTCACTTCCTGACCGCAGGCTGCGCAGAAATCCTTCTCGCGGGCGAGCACGCGATCGAGCCCAGGCGAGGAGACTTCCAGCGTGTAGGCGCCCGGCATCGCCGCTTCAGCGTCGAAACAACTCGCCAGCTCACGGGAGACGGCGGCGCAGTGGTCGATCGGGACCCGCCCATCGCCGTCGCGCGTATCGATCACGACACGCACCACCTTGCCGACGAGGTCCGCCGTGACCAATTCGAAGCCATGGTCGGCGACGACCGGCTCGATGAGCGCGCGCAGCGTTTCGGGAATGTCGTGATACATCGACGCGTACCCTGTGCTGATGAGCTTCGATGGAGACTGGAAACACAACCGATCGCGGAAAAAAAAAGGCGAGCCCCGAGCCCACCTTCGCCGAACCATTCGCCGAACCACTCTCGGCCGATCAAGCCTGCGCCAGAGCCACGCAAGTGGGCGGACCTTATCCGAAATCCAAAAGCGCGGCAACCGCAGCAAGCGGTCCGAAGGTCGATACGGCGATTCCCGCGTAGCGAGGCGAAGCCGAGCGGCGAGCATCATGAACTAGCCGGCCGGCACCTCGAGCGTCCCGACGAGGTCCGCGACCCGCGCGAGGCCGTTCTCGCGGGCGTACGCTTCGATTCCCTCGGCGACTTCGAGGGCTGCCATCGGGTTCAGATAGTTGGCGGTGCCCACCTGTACTGCGGTCGCGCCGCAGATCAGGAACTTGATCGCGTCCTCGGCATTCATGATCCCGCCGATCCCGCAGATCGGAATGCGCACCGCCCGCGATGCCTGCCACACCATCCGCAGCGCGACGGGCCGGATCGCGGGACCCGAGAGCCCACCCAACACGTTTCGCAGCACGGGCCGTCGTGTCGCGACGTCGACGTCGAGCGCCTGGAGTGTGTTGATCATCGACAGGCCGTCGGCGCCCTCCGCCTCGCAGACGCGCGCCATCTCGCGGATGTCGGTGACGTTCGGCGACAGCTTCACGAGCAGCGGAGAGGGCGTTGCCCGCCGCGTCGCACGCACGAGCTGCGCCAGCACCTCGGCGCGCTGACCGAACTCGATCCCGCCGCTCTTCACGTGCGGGCACGACGCGTTGATCTCGATGCCAGCCACGCGGGGCACGCCAGCCAGCCGTTTGCAGACCTCGGCGTAGCGGTCGATCTCGGTCTCGAACACGCTCGCGACGACGACGACGCCTGCCGCGAGCGCCGGAAGCTTCTCGGCAATGAACGCTTCGACGCCCACGTTCTCGAGTCCGATCGCGTTGAGCATGCCCGCCGCGGTCTCGGCAATTCGCTGAGGCTGGTTTCCCTGGCGCGGCTCGAGCGTGATGCTCTTCGCGACGATCCCGCCGATCCGCGCGAGGTCGAAGAACGGCGCGAACTCGGCGCCGTAGCCGAAGGTTCCCGACGCGGTGAGCACCGGATTGCGCAGCGCAATCCCACCGAGATTCACGCTCGTGTCGACGCGCGCGCCGCTCACGGCACGCCCGCCCACGCCACCTGATCCGCGTCGAATACCGGACCATCGCGACAGACCAGCGCGATCTTGCCGTCCGCACGCGGCACCGCGCAGCCGAGACAAACCCCGAAGCCACACGCCATGTGGTTCTCGAGCGACACTTGGCAGCAGCGCCCCCGCACCGCCGCGATCTCCGCGGCACGCCGCATCATCGGCGTCGGACCGCAGGCGTAGATCGACTCGTCGCGCCGTTCGCCGACCAGCGCGGCTTCGAGCAGCTCCGTCACCCGACCGCGGTGCCCGCGACTGCCGTCTTCGGTCGCAATGCGAAGCTCGACGCCGAGCGCCGCGAAGTCGTCGCATCCCATCAGATCGGCCGCGTTGCGCGCGCCGAGCATCACCACGACCGGGCCGAGCGCCGACGCACGCGCCGCCAGCTCGTAGAGCGACGCGATGCCGGTTCCGCCCCCGACGAGCAGCGCGGGGCGTCCCGCTTCCGGCAGCGCGAACGGAACGCCGAGGGGACCCACGACGCGCACGAAGTCGCCGACGCGCGCTTCCGCGAGCAGCCGGGTGCCGCGACCAGTCGCCTTGTAGAGCACCTCGACCTCGGGCGACGCCGCTCCCGTGAGCGTTCGATACACCGCCATCGGTCGCGGCAGCAACGGGTCGAAGCGCACCGCGGCGCCAAGAGCACCGGGCGACAGCATCACGAAGTGACCGGGCTCCGCGCCAGGCCAACCCGCAACGGCGAGACGCAGCCGGTAGTTGGTGCCGCCTTCGGACCGATTCTCCAGCACCACGGCGTCGACGCGCAGCGGCAGCGCGGCGGGTGCGTTCACGACGCTTGCGGGCCGAGCACGCGACTCATCCGTACCGCGTCCTCCGTCGCGTCGTAGTAGCGCGGCCGGCGACCGACCGCGATGAATCCGAGTCGCGTGTAGAGTGCGATCGCCGCCGCGTTCGAGGCCCGCACTTCGAGATGCGCCGCAACCGCTCCGGCGCGCGCCGCATCGGCGAGTGCGGCAACGACCAGCGCCGAGCCGGCGCCGCGTCGGCGCGCGTGCTCTGCCACCGCGACGAGCAATACCTCCACCTCGTCTGCCGCACGACGTGCGACGACGAAACCGTGCGCGACCCCGGCCGCGCCACGCACGACCCGCGCGATCGTCTGCGGATCGGCGAACGCGGCGAGCAACGATGCTTCGGACCAACCGGCCACCGCGGACTCGCGCGCGAGCGCTGCCAGCGCCGCGGCATCGCTGGCCACCGCGCGCGCGACTGGATGCGACGTCGTCTCGCGCGCGGCGTCCTCGGCTGCGCTGCGCGCCGGCGGCTCGCGAAGCGACCGTCTAGCCACGCTGCATCTCGATCTTCAGCGCGCGGATCTTGCGCGACAGGCTCTCGCGCGCGAGCCCCACCACCTCGGCGGTGCGCGACACGTTCCAACCGTGCTCGCGGAGTTTCGCGAGCAGCCACTCGCGCTCGAACGCGCGCCGCGCTTCCTCGAGCGTCGAGCCGGACGGACCGGGCCGCACTTCGCCGATGCGCACGGCGTCGGGTAGGTCGTCGGCGGTAATGCGATCGCCGGGCGTCATCAGCACCAGTCGCTCCATCAGGTTGCGCAGCTCGCGCACGTTGCCCGGCCATGCGTACGCCTGGATTGCATCCATCGCCCTGGGCGCGATCTCCTTTACGCGCGCGCCGGATTCCGCGCAGAACTCGTCGACGAAGGTCTTGGCGAGAATCGGGATGTCCTCGCGCCGCTCGCGCAGCGCCGCGACATGGAACGGGATCACCGCGAGCCGGTAGAACAGATCCTCCCGAAAGTTTCCCGCGGCGATCTCCTTTTCGAGTTCCTTGTTGGTGGCCGCGATCACGCGCACGTCCACTTCGATCGGCTCGGTGCCGCCCACCCTTTCGAATTTCGACTCCTGGAGTACGCGCAGCACCTTGGCCTGCGTCTTCAGCGACATGTCGGCGATCTCGTCGAGGAAGATCGTGCCTCGATCCGCCAGCTCGAACTTGCCGCGCTTGCGCGCGATCGCACCGGTAAAGGCGCCCTTCTCGTGGCCGAACAGTTCCGACTCGATCAACTCCTCGGGAATCGCCGCGCAATTCACCTCGACGAACGGCTCGGACGCGCGCTTGCTCTGCAGGTGGATCTGGCGCGCGACGAGTTCCTTGCCGGTGCCGTTCTCGCCGGTGATCAGCACCCAGCCGTTGGTCGGCGCCGCCTGGGCGATCTGCCCCTTCAGGCGCTGGATCGGCTCCGAGGTGCCGAGGATCTCGTGCGCGCGCAGCGCCTGCGCGCGCAGCCGCTGGTTCTCCGTAGCGAGGCGGCGGTTGTCGAGCGCGTGCTGGAGCGTCAGCAACAACTTCTCTGCCGAGAGCGGCTTCTCGATGAAATCGAACGCGCCGAGGCGCGTCGCGCGCACTGCGGTCTCGATCGTGCCGTGTCCACTCATCATCACGAACGGCAGTTCGGGCCAGCGCGCGCCCGCCTCTTCCAGAACCTGCATGCCGTCGCGACCCGGCATCGCGATGTCGAGCAACACCAGATCGAAGTCGGCGGCTTCTTCGCGCAGCAACGCGAGCGCCGCGTTGCCGTCGGACGCGGTCACGATCTCGTAGCCCTCGTCGGAAAGCAGCCCGGCCAGCGAGCGCCGGATGCTGTCCTCGTCGTCGACGATCAGCAGGCGCGTCACGCGCCCACCTTGGCTGCGTCGCGCAGCGCTCGTTCCGGAGCCGCAGGGAGTTCCACGATGAATCGTGCACCTCTTGGTTGGGCGTCGTGGACGCGGACGTAGCCCCGGTGGTCGGCGACGATGCGGGAGACGATCGCGAGGCCGAGGCCGGTGCCGTGCTCCTTGCGCGAGAAATACGGCTCGAAGATGCGGCGACGATCCTCGGAACGAATGCCGATGCCGTCGTCGACGACCTCGAGGCGCACCGCGTGCAGCGCCGCGTCGTGCACGGTGCGCAGCTCGACGTGACCGACGTCGTAGCCGGGCTCCTGCTCCATCCGCTCGTGTACGGCCGCTACCGCGTTGTCGATCAGGTTGGTGAGCAGTCGTCCGAACTGCTCGCGATCGATGTCGGCGTGCGGAAGGTTCGGGTCGAGATCGGTCTTCAGCACCACGCCTTCGCTGCCTGCGTAGCGCGACACGGCTTCCCGCACGATTCGATTCAGGTCGTCGGGGACGGGATTCGCGGCAGGTAGCCGCGCAAAATTCGAGAACTCGTTCACCAGCAGCTTCAGGCTGTCCACCTGACTCGTGATGGCGTCGACGCACTCGTTGAACACCTTGGCGTCGGCCGGGTCGGCCGAGAGTCGCGCTCCGAAGCGCCGGCGGATGCGCTGCGCGGACAGTTGAATCGGCGTCAGCGGATTCTTGATCTCATGCGCAATGCGGCGCGCCACTTCCTGCCACGCCTCCATGCGCTGCACCTTCACCAGCTGCGAGTAGTCGTCGAGCACCACCACGGTGCCGAGCACCAGATTCTCCTCGTCCTTCAGCAACGCCACCGTCACCAGCAGCGTCAGCGTCTCGTCGCCGGCCGGAAGCTGTACCTGGCGACGGATGCTCTCGCGCACGCCGGGTCGCAGATCCTCGCGCAGGTCGCGCACCAGTGAGAGCTGTTCGGGCTCGCGCAGCACGTCGTCCCAGGAACGGCCGACGAGCCCGACGCCGGGCGGGATGCTGAGCAGCCGCTGCGCGGCGGGATTGATGGTGTTGACGCGCCCCTCGGCGTCGAGCGACACCACGCCCGCGCCAATGTTGCGCAGTACCACCTCCATGTAGCGCCGCCGCCGCTCCAGTTCGGCGTTGGTGCGTTCGAGGCCGTCGCGCGCGTCACGCAGGTCGCGGGTCATCCGGTTGAAGGAGCGCACCAGGAAGCCGACCTCGTCGTCGGAGTGCGGATCGACCTGCACGTCGAGGTTGCCGCGCGCCACTTCGGCGGTGCCTTCGGCGAGCGCGCGGATCGGCGTCGAGACGCCCTTCGCGATCCGGAAGCCCCACCAGATCGCGAAGAGCACCATGACCAGCGAGAAGAGCAGCAGTTCGAGTTGGTACAGGCGCTCGATGTGCCCCGCGTAGGGTTGCAGGCGACGGTACTCGTCGTGCGCAGCGCGAATCTGTTCGAGCTTCTGCGCCAGCGAGAATGGCACGAAGTGGTTCACCACCACCGCACCGACCGCTTCCTTCTCCTTGAAGCTCGAGCCGATCGGCACCGCGACCCGGATCACCGAGCCACCGACGACTTCCTCGACGCGCGTAGTCGTTCCTCCCGCCAGCGCGGACGAGACCAATTCGCTGTCGGGTCGCGAAAAGTTCGCCGCGGGAATGTCCGGGTTCACCGCGACGACCAATGCCTCGCCCGTGGTGCTGAACACTTCGACGACGCCGAGGTGGTAGTCGCGCTGTCGCTCCTGTACGAAGCTCGCGAGCGCCTCGCCCTCGTCTTCGCGCAGCAGCCGCTTCTCGGTCACCTGGTCCGCGATGCGGCGGCCGAAGAAGAGCGCGTCGTCGGAGGCCGACTGGTAGTACGCGTCGGCCACCTGCCGGCTCTCGTCGAGCGTGCGGTCGATCTGCAGACTGAACCACGTGTCGATCGACGAACCGATGATCGACGACGAGACCAGGAACAGCACGACGGTCGGAACCGTCGCGATCAGCGCGAACGCGAGCACGATCTTGAGATTGAGGTGCGAGCCCAGCGCGCCGCGCCGGCGCTCGAAGACCAGCTTCACGAGATTGCGCGCAACCAGGTAGACGAGCAGGAAGACCAGGAAGACGCTGAGCGCGTTCAGGAACAGGAACAGCGCCGAGTCGCCGATCGGCAGCGTGCCGCGCGGCGCCGATGCCCACTGCTGACCGATCGCGATGATTGCGATCGCCACCAGCAACAGCGACGAAAGCCACAGCTCGCGACGGCGGCGGCGCCGCTCGGCGGCAGGCACTCCGAGCGGGTCGGCGGCATACGGCGCCGTCGCCCATCTCTCGAGGCGGGATTCCGGAAGCGCGTCCGGGTCGGCCGGCGGCTGGCTCGGGATCGGGTTCGGCGTCGGATCCGAGGACATGGTCGAAGCCTCGTGGGGGGCCCGAATCTGACGCGGAACCTATCGAAGCGCCCCCTGGGTGGCCATTCACCCAGCGCACTTCGCTGAATCCGCGGTCAAGCGGAGGGCCCATCAGGACGATGGGAAGGGCCAACCAGTTGCGCACCCGCTGCGCGCGAGAGGACCGTGACGGCCAACTCCAACCACTCCAATGACTCTGCGGGCCAAGGGCTTCGGCCCATGCCGCGCGAGCGTTTCGACGCGGATCCGAGCGATCGCGCCGCGTTCGAGTCGCTCGAGGAAACACTCTTTCTCGCCGCCGAGTGGACCCAGCTGGTTCCGCTCTACGAAGCGCACCTCGCGGCCAGCGCTGCGACCCGATCTCCGGGCGAACGAGCCCGCCTGCTGTTCCGAATGGGTCAGTCGATCGAAGAGGGCCTGCGCGACGCGACTCGCGCCGCCGAGGTCTATCGCGCCGCCATCGAACTCGACCCGCTGTTCGCCCCGGCGCTCCGGCGCTTGCGGGCCGTTTGCCTCGCCAGCGGAAAGTTCGGCGAAGCGATCGATGCCGTCGTTCGCGAGGCGAATCTCGCGCCCAGTCCGGAAGCGGCCACGGCGCTGATGGAGATCGGCGATCGCGCGCTGGCGGCCGGCGACGCGTCGGCCGCGATCGTCAGCTTCGAGGGCGCTCTCGCGTTGCGCCCCGACGCACCCCACGGCCTCCTGGGTCTGGCGCGCGCATTCGAGAGCGCCGGGCGTCTCAACAAAGCGGTCGAAGCGTGGGAACGCGCCACGGCGCGAAGCGTCGGCACCGAACGCAGAGCCGCGATCCGCGCACTCGGTGCGCTGCTCACGGGTCCACTCGCCGACGGCGAACGCGCGCTGCAACACTTCCAGCGCGCCTGCGAGGAAGAGCCCGATGTCGACGAGTGGCTCGAAGCGCTGTTCGCGCTGCTGGTAAAAGCGGAGCGTTTCGAGGCGGCCGCCGCGCTCGGCGCGCGGCGCGTCGACCGCAACGTCGATCCCAATCGGCGCGCTGCGATCGCGATCGAAATCGGCCGCATCCACCTCGACCGCCTCGCGGCGCCAGCGGAAGCGCGCGTCTGGTTCGCGCGCGCCGTGGAGTGGTGCAACGAGGGCACTGCGCATCTCGCTCTCGCCGAGGCGGCCGGGCGCCTCGGTGACGACGGCGACTGCGCCTACCACCTCGAGCGCGCGATGGAACTCGGCGCCGAGATCCCCGCGTGGTCCCATCTCGGCTTCGGCGATCCCACCGGAGTGGCGGCGTCGCTCGACTCGCTGCGCCAGGTCGCAAGTGATCGGCCGGACGACCCGGACACGCTCGAAGTGCTGGCCGCCGCGCTCGGGGAAAGCGGCCACCACGCGGAGCGCATCGAGGTACTCGAGCGACGCGCTGCGCTCGCCGCGACCGAGCCCGTCGAGCGAGCCGAGCTGTGGCTCGAGATCGGCGAGATCCACGAGCAACAGCGAGGGGATCCGGCCGCAGCAGTGCAGGCCTATCAGCGCGCACTCGCTGCAGATCCGGACCGCGCGCTCGGGGAAGAAGCACTCGAAACCGTACTACGACGCATGGACCGGCTCGACGAGCTGGCCACCGCACTGGCGCCGGCGCTCGAAGCCGCAGCACCGGCGCGGCGCGCCGCCCTGCTGTGTCGACTCGGCGCGATCGACCTCGAACGCACCGACGCGGCGGCGGCCGCCGAGCGTTTTGCACTCGCGCTCCGTTGCGATCCGAACTCGGCGCGCGCACGCAGCGGATTGCTGCGCGCTGCGGAAGCGACCGGCGACGAAAAGACGCTGTTCGACCTCTACGCGCGCGAAGCGACTCACTGCGATCTCGATCGCCTGGCCGAGCTGGGTCGCGAGGCGCTCCGTCGCAGCGCGACGAGCGACGATCCCGACGCAGCCGTGCTGGTGGTGCAGCGCTGGGCGGAGCGCTCCGGCTGCCGGGAATCGCAGCAGGCGCTCGTCGCGCTCTTCGAGGAAAGCGGTCGCAGCGAAGAACTGGTTGCTGCGCTCGAACAGCTCGAGAGCTTGCTCGACGGCGCCGAGCGCGCAGCCAATCGCCGTCGGCTCGGCTATCTCCACGCGGCCGAAGGCCGACCGGCCGACGCGATCGCCGCCTGGCGCGAGGCGCTGCGCCACGACGCGGGCGATCTCGCGTCGCTCGAAGCACTCGCCGAAGCGCTCGCCGAGTCCAACCGCGACGCCGAGCTGCTCGCCCTCTGCGATGCGCACGGGAGCGATGCGCTGCTCGCGCCGCACGTGGAGGTGTTGCGCGCCGGCGCGCTCGAACGCGCCGGCCGCCTGCCCGAAGCAGCGGCGCGCTTTCGCGCGCTTCGCGCCGCCGGAGCCGTGGACGAGGAGTCCCTGGCGGGCCTTGCGCGCACCGCCCGCGCGCTCGGCGACACCGAAAGTCTCGTCGACGCTCTCGCCGAACGCGCCGCGCGCGGGGCCGATCCGCTCGATCGCGAGCGCTGGTCGCTCGAACGCGCGGAGCTGCTCGACCTACAGCTCGATCGTGCCGCTGAAGCCACGAGCGCCTACACGGAGCTCGAAGCGCGAGCCAGCGACGCAGCGATCCGCGCTGCGGCCACGCAGCGTCTCGATGCACTGCTCGAACGCGGCGGGCACTTCGCGGCTCTCTGCGAACGCCTCGTGGCGCGTCTCGAATCGTGCCCGCCCGCGGCGGCGCGCGCAGTGCACGAACGCCTCGCCGACATCCTCGAAGCGAAGCTCGGCGACCGCGCACGCGCGCGTCACCATCTCGAAGCAGCCGTCGCGATCGCGCCCGAACACGCAGCAGCGTGGCGGCGGCTCGCGTCGCTCTGCGACGAAGAGACCGACACGCCCGCGCTGCTCGCGGCGCTCGAGGGCGAGCTCCGGACGACCCCGCCGCGCGAGCGCGCCCTTGCACTCCACTTGCAGATCGCCCGCATCGCGCGGGACCGCCTTGGCGACGACGCGCGCGTCGAAGCGCAGCTGCGCGCCGCCCTCGCGATCGACCCCGCGCAGGCCGAGGCCAACGCGTTCGTGGCCGAGCGACTCGAGCGCGCCGAGCGCTGGACGGAGCTGGCAGCGCTGCGGGGCGCCCAACTCGACGCCACGCACTCGGCTCCGCCCGAAACGCGCACTGCGCTGCGTTTGCAACTCGCGCGCGCGCTCGGGCAGGACCCGGCGCGGCTCGCAGAAGCGCTGGTGCCGCTCGAAGCCGCGATCGCAGAGATGGGCGCCGTCGCAACCATCGCGGCGCCACTCGCGAAGCTGCTCGGCGAGCTCGGTCGCGACGACGAACTCGTAGAGCTCTGTGCCGCTGCCGCGGAACGCGCGGACGGCGGGGCCGAAGCCGCTGCCTGGTGGAGCCGCGCGGGCGAAGCCTGCACGCGCATCGCCAACGACACGCGCGCGGCCGATTGCTACCAGCGCGCGCGGATCGTCGATCCGGGCTCGGAAACGACGCGGCTCGCACTGGTCGCAGCACTGCGTCGGAGCGGCGACGGGCCCGGGCTGCTCGCGATACTCGAAGCCGATCTGCAGCGACCGGAGCGCGACACGGCGGAGGCCCGCATCGCGGTCGCGGAACTCTGCGAAGCGCAGCACCAGCCGGAACGCGCTTGCCCCCATTGGACGCGCGCCGCGCAGCTCGTTCCCGACGACGCCGCGTTGCGCGAACGCGCGCTTGCTTGCGCGCTCGCCGTTGGGCGTCGCGAGGAAGCCGCGACGCTGTTGCGCGCCGCGGCGGTCGACCCGCGCAGTCGCGATCGCGCAGCGCTATGGCGACGCTGCGGCGAACTCTTCGCGGACGTGAGACCCGACGAGGCCGTGCTCGCGTGGCGCGAATCGCTCGCGATCGATCGTGCCCAACCCGATCTCAACCGCGAACAGCGGGAACTGCTCGAGTCGTTGGGCCGCATCGACGAGGCGCTCGCTGAACTCTCGGTGGAGATCGAGACGGCGCCGCCTGGCGCGCGTGCCGAGCTCGCAGCCCACGGCGCCGACTTGGCCGCGGCCCATCACGGAGCTGCCGGCGCAGCGCCCTGGCTGACGCGCCTCGAAGCCGAATCGATCGATGACGCCGATCTGTGGATCGCGATCGCGCGGCTACACGGCCAGGCCGGCGCCCCCGACGCGCAGCAGCGCGCACTTGCAGAGGCAGCGCGCTTCGCAACCGATCGCGCGACCTGCGCGGCGCTGCATCGCGAACGCGCGATGCTGCTCGACGCAGAGCCGGCGACACGCGGTCACGCACTCACCGCGCTCGAAGCAGCGCGCGCGCAGGATCCCGCGCATCCGGACGTGTTGGAGCGGCTTGATCGCTGCTACACCGAGGCGGAGCGCTGGCGCGATCTGCTGGGCGTGCTCGAGGCGCGCATGGCTCGAGCGCGCGGGATCGAACTCGGCGGCTTGCGTCGCCGCGCAGCGATCTGCGCCGAGGCTCTCGGCGAAGTGTCGCTGGCCGCGGAGTTGTGGCGAGGCACCGTCGCCGACTTGCAGCTCGCGCCCGAACGCCGCATCGCGGTGTTGCCGCGCGCGGTCGACGCGCAGCGCCGTGCCCGGCGCATGGAAGCCTTTGTGGAGCTGGCCGAGGAAGAGTTGCAGATTGCCGCTGGCGCGCGGCGCGCGACGCTGCTCCGCGAGCTCGCACGCGTGCTGCGCGACGAGCTCGCCCAGCCGGTGCGCGCGCTCGTGCATCTGCGCGCACTCGCGGACGACGCAGCGAGCGATCCGAACGACCGCACCGAACTGATCGTGACGCTCCGAAGCGAGCGCGCCCACGCCGAAATCGCACGACGCCTCGCCGAGCAGCTGCGCGCGGTGCCCGAGGACGCGCACGGATGGCGCGAGCTGGCGGCGTTGCGCGAGGAATCGCTCTGCGATCCGGCCGGCGCGGCCGAGGCGTGGCGGATACTCGCCGAACTCGAACCGCATTCACGCACCGCGCTCGCTGGTCTGCGGCGCAGCGCCGAGCGCATCGGCAATGCCCCGGAACTCGCCCGCGTGCTCGCGCGCGAGATCGAGCTCGGTGCGCACGAACCTGCCGGTCTGTGGCGACGACTCGCGCGTGTTCACCTCGATGAGCTGGGCGACGTCGGTGGCGCCGAACGCGCCTTCGCCGCGGCGCGGGCCGCCGATCCGAGCGACCTCGAATCGCTCCGCATGCTCGCTCGATTGGCCGAGGCGCGTGAAGATTGGACCGCCGCGATCGCGCACTACGCCGCCGAGATCGACCAGCTCGCGGAGGGCGACCCGGCGCGAAGCCAGGCGTTGTGGCTGCGCATCGCGGATTGCGCCGCGGGCCCGGCGCGCGATCTCACCCGCGCCGCCGAGGCCTTCGAGCGCGCAGATGCGATGCTGTCGCTCGGCTCGGCCTCGCTGTCGGCCTGGGCGGGCGTGCTGCGCGAGTTGGGCCACGCGGAGCGCTGGCGCACGGTGTTCGCCGCGTTCTGCGATCAGCCCGACGCGAACGCCGGCGCATCCGACCACCTTGCGCTGGCGCAGTCACTCGCGGAGGCGGGCGCGCTCGACGAGAGCGCCCAGCGGCTGTCGATCGTCTTTGCCGCCGAGCCCAAGAACGCCGCGGCCTTTGCGCTCTCGGCGCATCTGCGCGACGCGGCAGGCGATCCCGAAGGCGCGACGCAGGCCTGGACGCGCGCTGCCGAAGCGAGCAGCGGACTCGACGCGGCACGCGCCTATCGCGCGGCCGCGCTGCCATGGGAAGCGACGGATTCCGATCGCGCGCACGATTTGCTGAGCCGGGCCGCGGAAGCGTTTCCGAGCTTTGCGCCAGCCCATGCGGCACTGGCCGTTGTTGCCGAGCGGCTCGGGCGCCACGAGTTGGCGATTCACGCGGCGTCGGCCGCGCTCCGCTGTGATCCGGGAGCGACTGAACTTTCGCGCGACGAGCGGCTCGGGGCGGCGCTCGCCGGTACCCGCTCGTGCTACGCGCTCGCGCGTTGGCCGGCCGCTTGGGAACTCGGGGGCGAGGTGCTCGCGCTGGCGCCCGAAAACGCGGACGGCTGGCTCGCCCGCGGCGTGGCGGCGTTCCATCAGGGTTCGCCCGCGCTGTGCTGCCGTTCGCTCGAGACCTGGCTCTCGACTGCTCCCGCTGAATCTTTGCGGCCGCTTCCATTGACCATCCTCGCCAGCGCGCTTGCCGCGCAGGGCGACACGGCCGGCGCGCTCGCGCGCTACGACGAAGCACTCGCACTCGACGGCGCACTCGATTCGGCGCATGCCGGTCGCAGCGCACTCTTCGAGCAGCAGGGCGAGTTGGCGCGGGCGGCGGGCGCCTTTGCGGAATGGGCCCAGCACTCGCCGCAGCACCCTTCCCGTGCGGATCGCTTCGTGCGCGCCGCGCGACTCGGCCGACTTGCAGCGGACGATTTGCTGCCCGTGGAAGCCTGGTTGTGCGCGGCTCTCGACGCCGAACCGGCGCACGCGACCGCCTGGCTCGACCTGACGGAGTGGCTCGCTTTGGCCGGTCGCGACGATGATGCGTTCCGCGCCGCCTCCGAAGGCGCCGGCTGCGTCGACGTTCCGCACGTGACGGCGGCGCTCGAACTTCGACGCGCCCGTACGCTCGAAGCGCGCGGCGATGACAGCAATGCGTGTCGTTCCTATCTACGCGCGGCGAAGCTCGACGCGGAAGCCGTCGAAGCCGCCTTCGGCGCGGCGCGACTGCTGCGCCGTGCCGGTGCGTGGCTTGAAGCCGCCGAGTGCCTGGGCGACTTTGCGAATCGACACCGCGACGCAGCGACGCTCGCCGAAGTGCTGGTCGAACGCGCCCGCCTGCTCGCGGGTCCGCTCGAAGACGTAGCAGGCGCTCTCGACGCGTATCGCCGCGCGCGCGAACTCGCGCCCGAGCGACTCGACGTGCGCGAAGCGCTTGGCGGCCTGCTGGCCCAGCTGCCCGAGTCGCAGGCCGACGCGCGGACGGAGCTGTGCGCGGTGCTGCGTTCGGAGCCGCTGCGCACGATCGCACTGCGGCGCCTGGCGCAGCTGCAACGCGCGGGAGGTGCTGCGCGCGACGCGGATCGCGGCATGGCACTGTTGCGCGCTCTCGGGTCGTCATCACCCGGCGAGCGATTGGCAGCGCCCGAGACGCTCGGCTTCGCGATCGGTGGCGAGCGGCTCGACGCGGAAACGGACGAAGCGATGCGCGAAGCCATCCTCACGGTCGCCGAGGACTGGGCCGAAGCGCTTCCGAACGCGGACGAGAACGCAGCGCAAGCAGACGCGGCCGACGCGTCGATTGCGCACGTACACGCCGCCTTTTGCGCGGCGCAGCGCGTGCTGGGCGGACCGGCTCTCGCGGTCCTTTCGCCCGGCGCGTTCGCGCGCAGCGCGGAGGCGCTCGTTTGTACCGCACTCGGAACTGCGTCATCGCTGGTTGCCTCGCGCGACGCATTGGCTGTCGCCGGGCGGATGAGCGGACGCGCGATCCGGCGGCTGCGGCGCGCGCTGGGTGCCGTCGACGCCGACACGCTGCGACGTTTCGACTTCGACGCCTGGACTGCGGCGCTGCGTGGGCTCGCGCTCGCCTGCGCAGTCGACCGCTGCGATGGCGACCTGCGCGCGGCGCTGCTCTGCGCGCAGCTGGCGGAATCGCCGGCCGGTACGCCGCCGGCGCCCGTCGAGGCAGACCTCGTGCCCTGGGTCAGCGGCTCGGCTGTCGCGCGCGACCTCGTCGGTCGCGCGGTGCGCGCCTGGCTGGAGTCGCTCTAAGCCGAACGACCACCGAGTGCCATGCGCAACGGCGTGCGTTCGACGTCGGCGGCGTGCAGGACCTGTTCGACGCGGCGCGCGACGCGCTCACCGGCGAGCTTCGCGACCAGCTTCTGATGCAGCGCATGACCACCGCGCTCGACATGGACGTGGCCTTCGATGCGCACGCCGAGCAGAGCGAGGTCGCCCAGCAGATCGAGCACCTTGTGGCGCACGAACTCGTCCGGGAAGCGCAGCCCGTCGCGGTTCAGCACGCGGGTCGCATCGAGAACGATGGTGTTGTCGAGGCATGCACCACGCGCGCGGCCGGCGCGCCAAAGCGCGTCGACCTCGCCCACGAACCCGAAGGTGCGCGCGCGCGCGATCTCGCGCTCGAAAGTCTGTTCCGAAAGATCGAGATCGCGCAGGGCCTGGCGGCCGATGCTCGGGTGCTCGAAGTCGATCTCGTAGCTGATCCGAAAGCCGCGGCTCGGCTCGATGCGGATCCGGCGCTGGCCCTCACGGATCTCGATCGGGCGTGCGACCCGCAGCACGTCGCGCGGTGCCGACTGCTGATAGATTCCAGCGGCGCGAATCAGGAACACGAACGACGCAGCGCTGCCGTCCATGCCCGGGATCTCCGGGCCGTCGACCTCGACACGCAGGTTGTCCACGCCAAGGCCGTAGGTCGCGGCGAGCAAGTGCTCGACCGTGTCGAGCGTCACGCCATCGCGGCCGAGCGTGGTCGCCAGCAGCGCCTTGCTCGTCAACGAAGCGGGCGATGCCGGGATCTCGACCGGCCTCTGCAGGTCGGTTCGGACGAACACGATCCCCGAGCCGGCACGAGCCGGGTGCAACGTGAGCTGCACCGGTTTCCCGGTATGCAACCCGACGCCGGTGCATGAAATCTTCTCTGCAATGGTGCGTTGTCGCACAGCGCTTCCCCCCGTATCAGCGCAGTTGACAAACTTGTCCGAGGCTCGTCCGAGATTTGTCCGAGAATTCTCCGAAACGAAGGCCGAGATGACAGCAGAGGTGACAGTCCGACATCTCGACCGGCAGCCCCCCAGCAAAGCAATCGCCATGCCAGCATCAGGCCCCCGTCGGGAGCCGCGACTCTACCACCTAACAGGCTGATTTAGCGAATGAAATAATTCGAGATGGATTTCGGCGCGGAACGGCCCCTGGGGCTCGCCAGATCTGCGCCTTTGAGCTGTGACGTTGCCATTACGCGCGTGACGTTGATGTCACAGAGAAGAGCCTCGATTCTGACCGCGCCTCAGGTGTCCTGGCCGCGCGAACGGCCCATCGCAACACGTACCTCGGCGAGGATCTCGCGCACCGACTGGTAGCGCTCGCCCGGATCCTTGCGCAGGCAGCGGGCGATGATCTCAGCGAGTAGCGGCGGCACGTCGGCCTTCAGTTCGCGGGCGTCGGGCGGCGGCGTGTGAACGTGGTGATACGGGATGTTGCCTTCGGTGAACGGCAGCCGGCCAGTCGCCAATTCGAAAATCGTGACGCCGAGCGAGTAGATGTCGGTGCGGTAGTCGACGTTGCGACCGAGTGTCTGCTCGGGGCTCATGTAGTAGGGCGTCCCTGAGACCAGCGTGGTGTGATTGCGCACTTCCTCGACGATCTTCGCCAGGCCGAAGTCCATGATCTTCGCCTTGCGGTCGCGGGTCCACATCGTGTTCGCAGTCTTGATGTCGCGGTGCACGATCTTGTTGTCGTGCGCGAAGCCGAGCGCCTCGCACATCTGGACCAGCACGTGCAGCACGCCGCCCGACGCGATCGCGCCGCGCCGGCGCACGATCTCCTTCAGCGTGTTGCCGTCGACGAACTCCATCGCGATGTAGTAGCGGCCATCCTGCTCGCCTGCGTCGTAGACGGTCACGATGTTCGGGTGGTTGAGCTGCGCGGCGCTCTTGGCTTCACGCAGGAAGTTCTTCAGCGCCTGCGGATTCTCCTTGAGCGTGTCGGGCAGCACCTTGTAGGCGACCAGACGATCGAGAACGGTGTCCTTCGCCTTGTAGACGATGCCCATCCCGCCGCGACCGAGCTCGCCGACGATCTGGTAGCGGCTCGGCTGGGTTCGCAAACCCGGGACCGCGTCGTCCGGGACGGCGGCCGTCTCGTCGCGCGGCTTCTCCGGCGCGCGCGCACGCGCCCCGGCGAGTCGCTGCTCGACGTCCTCGTAGTGGTAGTCACAGGCGAGAATCTTCTGGTAGACCTCGACGGCCTCACGCAGCTCGCCATTGGCTTCGTGCACGGTGGCGAGCGTGTAGTAGAGCCGCAGGTTGCTGCGATCGACGGCGCGCTGCCCGATCGCCTCGCGCAGCTTCATCACCGCGAGACCGAACTGGCCGCGGCTGTGGAACAGACCACCCAGCATCGCCGATGCGGTGGCGAAGTCCGGAGCGCTGGCGGGGATCTGTTGCAACACCTTGATGGCGTCTTCGTCGAGGCCCTCGCGGTGATAGATCTCGCCGGCGCCGAGCAGTTGGCCGGCCCTGACCAGCGCATGGGCGCGGCGACTCGCATCGCCCGCATCTTCCCAGCAGGCGGCCGCTTCTTCCCAGCGCTCGATCTTCTCGAAGTTCGCGGCAGCCCGCGCCGGGCTGCCGCCAACGCGATACATGTCGGCGGCCTGGCCGCGATCGCCGGCTTTTTCGTACGCCTGGCCTGCGCGCGTGAAGTCTTCGAGCTTGCGGTGGACGTCGCCGGCCGCGAAGAACTCGCCGGCGATCTCGAGGTAGTGCGCTGCTTCCTGATCGCTGCCGCGACCGCGGTGGTATTCGCCGAGGATCCGAGCAGCGGCCTGTTCCTCGCCGTTCTGTTGCAGCACCTCGGCGGCGCGCACAGGCTGGTTGCCTTCGAGGAACAACTCGGCGGCCTTCGCGAAGCGACCGCGTCGCAGCGCGACTTCCGCCGCCGCGACGTGGCAGCCGCCCTTCTCGAGCACGCTCTCCGAGCGTTCGAGTTCGCCGGCCTGGTCGTAGAGCTTGCCAGCCTGCAGAACGAGCGTCTGCAACTCCCGCACGTGTTGCGGGTTCTGGCCGGTGCCGGTGCGCGTTCGTTCTTCGAGGATCACCGATTCGAGCGCCTCGGCGGCTTCCTTCCACGATTGGCAGCGGATGAACGCATGCGCGGCCTGGCGCTCGAAGCCGGCCGCGCGATAACAGCTGCCTGCGCGGCGGAAGTCGCAGGCCTTCTCGAAGAGTTCGCCTGCCACCGTCATGCGTCCGGCCGCGAAGAAGCAGTCGGCCGCGCGTTTGTGCTCGCCCTGCGACGCGAAGATCGTCCCGGCCGTCTCGTTGTCGCCGGCCTTCAGATGCAGTTCGGCGGCTTCGAGGAAGCGGTTCTGGTCGTGGCGGATCTCGGCCGCCCGCACGTACTCCTCCGCTTCGACGAAGTACTGCGCGGCGGGATCGAGCACGCCATTCTCGAAGCACAACTCGGCGGCCTCGTGGACCTGGCCCTTCTTCGCCAGCGCATGCGCGCTTCGCTCGACCTTGCGGGACACGCGGCGATCGACGCGCGGAAGCTCGGCGCGTTCGTTCGCCTCGGGGCGCACCTCGGCGCGCCCTCGCGACGGCAAGCGGATTCGCCCGGCGAGCTGGGTCGCGATCAACAACGCGACGCCTGCGCCGAGCGCCGCGAGCGGCAGGTTCCCGTAGAGCGCGGTCCGACTGTCGCGCATGCCCGCTCGTTGCCCGAGCAGTTCGACCTGTTTGCGACCTGCCCGGACACGCGGGTCGTCGTTGGAAGCGCGCGCCAGATACAGGCCTGCGCCGCCCGCGACGATCAGCGCGAGTGCAGCCACCAGGACGAGGGTCTTCACGAGCGAGCGAATCGGCATGCCTCCCGGCGCGGGCCCGCGCCCCGGCGTGTTCCGGACACCCGAGTCCGGCCCGAGCCGTATCGGCTGGCGAGAGAGGAGTGTTGAGGCGCGATGCGCGGAAGCTACCGGCACGCGATGCGCTGGCGTTAGAAGAGCCGGCGCTGTAGCGCGGTAGGCGAAGGCGTCTTGCCGAAGTGCTCCCAGGCCCGCGTCGTGGCGACGCGCCCGCGCGGCGTGCGATCGAGGAAGCCGGCCTGCATCAGGAACGGCTCGAGCAGGTCTTCGACGGTGCCGCGATCCTCACCGAGCGCCGCCGCGAGCGCGTCCACACCCACCGGTCCGCCGTCGAACTTTTCGAGCAGCGTGCGCAGAAAGGCACGGTCGAGGCGGTCGAAGCCCTCCTCGTCGACTTCGAGGCGACCGAGCGCGAAGCGCGCGATCTCGTGCGTCACGGCCGCGACCACCGACTCGTCCTTGTCACGCGACGGATCCACCTGCGCGAAATCGCGGACGCGGCGCAGCAGCCGCAGCGCGATGCGCGGCGTGCCGCGCGAGCGCCGCGCAATCTCGCCGGCCGCGTCGACGTCGACCGCCACGCCGAGTCGCGTTGCAGAGCGTCGCAGGATCTCGACGAGATCGGCGGGCGGGTAATAGTCCAGCCGCGCGACGTAGCCGAAGCGGTCGCGCAACGGCGCGGTGAGCAGGCCGGCCCGCGTGGTGGCGCCCACCAGCGTGAAACGCGGCAGGTCGAGGCGGATCGAACGCGCACTCGGACCTTGCCCGATCATCACATCGAGATGGAAGTCCTCCATCGCCGGATAGAGGATCTCCTCGACGGCCGGGTGCAGGCGATGGATCTCGTCGACGAAGAGCACGTCGCCGGCTTCGAGATTCGAGAGCAGCGCAGCGATGTCGCTCGGGCGCTCCAGCACGGGCCCGCTGGTCGCGCGCAGCGTGGCGCCCATCTCGCGGGCGAGCACGTAGGCGAGCGCGGTCTTGCCGAGTCCCGGCGGGCCGCAGAACAGGTGATGATCGACGGGCTCGCCGCGCTCGCGCGCAGCGGTGATGAAGACACGCAGGTTCGCACGCAGCGCGTCCTGTCCGACGAAGTCGTCGAGCGTGCGCGGTCGCAGCGCCGCTTCGAGACGGCGCTCGCCCTGCAACGCCTCGCCGGTGAACTCCTCGCGCTCGATCGGTTCGCTCATCGCGAGAGTCTCCGCAACGCCGCGCGCACCCAGGTCTCGATCGCCGTCTCGGCGTCCCCGATCTCGTCCGCGACCTCGCGAGCGACGCGCTCGGCACGGGCGCGCTGGGTGCCGAGATTCACCAGCGCCGAGACGACTTCTTCGAAGGCGTCGGGGACCGGTGTCCCGGCCGCGATCGTGGCGCCACCTTCCGCGGCGGCCGCTGCCGCGAGATCGCTGACGCGATCGCGCAGGTCAACCAGCAGACGCTGCGCGGTTTTCAGACCGATCCCGGGAATCGCGCGCAGCGCCGCCAGATCTTCGCGCATCAGCGCCGCGAGCAGGTCGCGCGGCGCCATTCCCGAGAGCATCGACTGCGCCAGCTTGGGACCGACGCCGCTGGTGCGGATCAACTGCTCGAAGAGCGCGCGCTCGAGGTCGGTGTGGAAGCCGAACAGCTGGATCGCGTCCTCGCGGACGTGGGTGTGGATGCGCAGCGACACACTCTTGCCCGCGTCGGGCAGTGAGCCGAAGGTGGTGAGCGAAACCAGCACCTCGTAACCGACACCACCTACCGCGACGATCGCGCGCGTCGGAGTCTTCTCGCGCAGCACGCCTTCGAGGTGCGCGATCAAATTGCATGCCCTCGCTGGCGGCCGGACGGCCGCTCGCCAACACGGGCCAGGTGACTTTGCTGTAGAGCCCAGAGGCGCCCTTGCTGCGCGCAGCAGAAAGCCGCCGCGAGCGCGTCGGAAGCGTCGCGGGGCGGCGCGGTCGGGAGTGCGAGGAGACGTCGCACCATCGCCTGCACCTGCGTCTTCTCGGCGGCACCACTGCCTGTCACCGCGAGCTTCACTTGTTGCGGCGACAATTCGGAGATCGGAATCCCGGTGGCGGCGATCGCTGCGAGCGCGACGCCACGCGCCTCGCCGAGCACGAGCGCCGCCCGCACGCTGCGACCCGCAAAGATGCGCTCGACGACGGCAATCTCGGGCCGATGCTCGGCCAGCATGCGCGCGATCTCCCGGTGCAGAAACGCGAGCCGATCGGGCAACGCGCTGCCACGCGGCGGTCGCAGCGTTCCGTGTGTGATGTGAACGACTCGCGTGCCCCGTCGCTCGACGAGGCCGTAGCCGGTCGCGATCGAACCGGGATCGAGTCCCAGGATCCGCATC
>CAYGWM010000010.1:0-12708 GCA_964353555.1 uncultured Spirochaetales bacterium | reverse complement strand
GCCCGGTTACGACAGGCGCTCCATCTCCGCTTCGGAGATGTCGAAGTTCGAGTAGACGTCCTGGACGTCGTCGAGGTCTTCGAGCGCTTCGGCAAGCTCGAGCATGCTCTTCGCCTGCGCGCCTTCGAGTGCGGCGGTGGTACTCGCGCGCATCGTGATCTCGGCATTCGCGGGCGTGAAACCCTTCGCGATCAGTGCGTCGCGGACCGGCTCGAAGTTCTTCCCGTCGGTGATCACCTCGATGCTGCTCTCGCTCTCGACGACGTCGTCGGCGCCTGCTTCGAGGCCCGCCTCGAGGATCGCGTCCAGGTCCACGCGGTCGCGCTCGAACTCCAGCACGCCCACGCGCACGAAGAGATGCGCGACGCAGCCCATCTGGCCGAGGTTGCCGCCGCCCTTCGTGAAGGCATGGCGCACCTCGCCGGCCGTGCGATTGCGATTGTCCGTGAGGGTGCTCACCAGCACCGCGACGCCGCCGGGTCCGTAGCCCTCGTAGATAGCCTGCTCGAAGTGCGCACCCTCGTCGCCGCCCGCGCCCTTCTTGACGGCCCGCTCGATGTTGTCGCGGGGCATGTTGGCGGCGCGCGCCTTGTCGATCACCAGGCGCAGACGCGGGTTTCCGTTGGGATCGCCCCCACCGAGGCGCGCAGCGGTCGCGATCTCGCGGATGATCTTCGTGAAGATCTTGCCGCGCTTGGCGTCGAGCGCGCCCTTCTTCCGCTTGATCGTCGACCACTTGGAATGACCGGACATGCTGGATCTCCGCGCGCGCTCGGTAGCACGCTGCGCGCGCGGCGGTCAACGCACCGAGGTGCCGCGACGACTCAGGAAAGACCTGCCGTTTCCCGATAGCAAGAGGGGCTCTCTCCGCACCCCGCGGGGCCAGCCAACCGATGAACAAGAGGGCCAGGGGCTTCGCGCCCTGCTCCTCCTGCGGAGTGGAAGCGCCCATGGCCACGGCGATCGGCATCGACCTCGGCACCAGCAACTCGTGCGTGGCGATCGCGCGGCGCGGGCGCGTCGAGGTACTCGCGAATCAATACGACGAAGCGATCTCGGCGAGCGTCGTGCACTTCGGCGACGACGGCGCGTCGCTCGTCGGTAACCAGGCCAAAGCACTCGCGATCCAAGATCCGGAATTCACGATCAGCGCCGCGAAGCGGCTGATGGGCCGCTACTTCTTCTCCGAAGAAGTGAAGAAGGCGAAGGCGGTCTGCTCGTACAAGATCGTCGAAGGCCCGAACCACTCGGTGCGCGTGAAGGTGCGCGACCTGGCACTCGCGGTGCCGGAGATCTCGGCGCTGGTGTTGCGCGAGATGAAGGAAATCGCGGAGGCGCGACTCGGGCAGCCGGTGACCCAGGCCGTCATCACGGTGCCCGCCTACTTCAACGACAACCAGCGCCAGGCCACGCGCGACGCGGGCCGCATCGCGGGGCTCGAAGTGTTGCGGCTTTTGAACGAGCCGACCGCGGCGGCGCTAGCTTACGGCTTCGGCAAGGGGCTCGCGCAACGTGTCGCGGTCTACGACCTCGGTGGCGGAACCTTCGACATCTCGGTGCTCGAGATCGGCTCGGACGTCTTCGAGGTGCTCTCGACCTGCGGCGACACCTACCTCGGCGGCGAGGACTTCGACGACCGCGTGATCGACCTGCTCGCCGAGGAGTTCCAGGCACAGCACAAGATCAACCTGCGCAAGGACCGCTACGCGCTCGAGAAGCTGAAGGCCGCTGCGGAGAATGCGAAGAAGGCGCTCTCCCTCGACGACGAGGCGCGGATCGTGATCGAAAGCGTCATCACGACGCCCGAGGGCACGACACTGTCGCTCGATCGCACGCTTTCGCGCGGCGAGTTCGCGGCGCTGGTCTCCGATCTGATCCAGCGCACCTTCAAGGTGTGCGACGAGGCGCTGCAGCAGGCGAACCTGACCGTGCGCGATCTCGACGGCGTGATCCTGGTTGGCGGCCCGACGCGACTCCCGCTGGTCCGCGACGCGGTCGCGCAGTATTTCCAGCGCGAGCCGAAGACCGACGTCGACCCCGACCAGGTGGTCGCGATGGGCGCGGCGATCCACGCGGCCGCTCTGGTGGGCGAAGAGCAGGAATCGCGCCTACTCGACGTGACGCCGCTGTCGCTGCGCATGGGTGTCGCCGGCGGACTCGCCGAGACGATCATCGAGCGCAACACGCCGGTTCCGATCGAGCAGACCAGCGTCTTCACGACCTTCAAGGATTTCCAGCAGTCGGTGCGGATCCGCGTGTACCAGGGCGAGTCGCGGCGAGCCGAGGAGAACGAGCTGCTCGGCGAGTTCGAGTTCTCCGGCTTCAAGAATGCGCGGCGCGGCGAAGTGCGGATCGAGGTCACCTTCGAGATCGACACCGACGGCATCGTCAAGGTGACCGCGCGCGATCCGGACACCGCCCAGGCGGCTTCGACCCAGATCCACCTCTCCTCGGGCCTGTCGGAGGACGAGATCCGCGGCCTGATCGACAAGCACCAGGCCGCGGGGCTGCCGAGCGCCGGGCCCGAGCCCGGGATCAACGCTGCGACTTCGACGGTGAGCCCCAACCCGGCGGCGAGCGCGGCGGCATTGGCTGCGGATGACGCCGATCCGTTCGATGCGCTGGCCGTTGGGAGCGACGAGATCGAATTCGACGCCGATCAGCTCGAGGCGTTGGCGGAGCGACCGCTCGATGGCCCTGCTGACTCGGATTTCGAACTCGACACCAGCGGCGCCGAGATCGGCGCGGAAACGACGTCGAATGCGGCAGCAGATTACGAGATGGAGATCGATCTCGACGGCGCGAGCGCGGCCGACGCGCTCGATGCGCTCGGCGAAGCCGATCTCGAATCGCTCGCCGGACTCGTCGACGACGAAGCCATCCCCGCGGTGGAGGACGAGCCGGAAGCGATTACGCAGCGCCGCGTTGCGGCGACCGAAGATCTCTTCGGCGCGCCCGGCAGCGATCTCTCGATCTTCGACGACGACGACGACGACGAGGTCTAGCAATGACCGGTGCGACGGCACACGCGACCACCGAGATCCGGGCGCTCGCGCAGATTCTCGACGAACTCGACTATTACAGCGTTCTCGAGATCGCGCCGGACGTATCGGCCTCGGAGATTCGCGCGGCCTATCACCGCGCGACGCGACGCTTCCATCCGGATGGTCATCGCGCGATCGGCGACGAATTGCGCCCGGTGCTCGGCCGCATCGCCAAGCGCGTCGCAGAAGCCTATTCCGTGCTGCGCGATTCGCGCCGTCGCCAGGTCTACGACCAGCAGATCCGCGGCGATTCGGCTCGCGTCCGGATGCCGCTCGTGCAGGCCGAAGCCGAAGCAGAGCGGCAGAGCCGCGATGCTCGTCTTGGCAAGACGCCGAATGGCCGCCGCTACTTCGTCGTCGCCCAGAGCGACCTCGCGCGCGGCGACAAGATCTCTGCGGAACGCAATCTCCGCACCGCGCTCACGTTCGAGCCCGACAACATCGTCTTCAAGGATCTGCTGGTGCAGCTTCGCGGCCGGCGCTGATCTTCACCACGCGCGGTGCGAAGCGCGTCGATCTGGCTAATCTCCCGCCGCGTGTCGCAACCCCGCACGACGATTCGAATCCTTTGTCTTCTCGCGCTCGCCATTCCACTCGCTTGTAGCGAGGGCGAGATCGCGGCCCCGGGCGATGCGGCGAAGCCCGCGGCGGCTCCGCCCGCGGCCACGGCGACGCCGCAACAAGTCGCCGCACCCGCGCAGCCGCCGCCGACGCCGCCGCGACGCGAGCCTCCGCTGCCCTCGTTCGACGGCATCACGCTCGACGGCAAGCCCTTCGCCGCGCGCGATCTGCTCGGCAAGCGCGCGCTGGTATTTTTCTTCAACCCCGACATGCCGGAAGCGGGGCCCGCAGCCGACGCCGTCGCGCACGTCGCGCGCGAGAGCACCGCCAACAACTTCGTGATCGTCGGCGTCGCGCTCGGCCAGGGCGGCTCGGGCGCGCGTGATTTTGCGAAGCAGCACCGCCTCGACTTCCCGATCGTCGACGACGCATCGGGCAGCGTCGCCGCCAAGGTTCAGCTTCGCGCGCCGGTTGCGCTGATCGGCGTCGATGCCGATGGCTACGTCGTGTTCGCACACGGCGGCGTCTCGCCCGGCGATGTGCCGGATGCCGTCGCGGTCGTCGAGACCCAGTTACGCGAGTCGCTGCGACTGCCGGCCGGCAGCGGAACGTCCCTCGAGCCGACGCTGGGTACGCGATCGCTCGCGCCCGCGTTCTCCGCCGAGAAAATCGAAGGCGGCGGGCGCATCGAAATGGCGTCGCTGCGCGGCAAGCCGCTCGTGCTGATCTTCTTCCTGTACACCTGCCCGCATTGCCATCACGCGCTCGAGTTCTTGAAGGCCGAGCTGGCAAAACTTCCAGAAGCCAGCCGCCCGAATGTGATCGGTATATCGGTAGGCGGCACGGCGGCCGCCGTGCAGGAGACCTTGAAGAAGGACGGCCTCGATTTCTTCCCGGTGCTCGTCGACAACGACTTCGCGGTGCGCACCGCGTATGGCGTGGTAGCAGGCGTCCCCGACATCTTCGTGATCGACGCGCAGGGCGCCGTGGTGACCCGCGTGCAGGGCTGGCGCGACGACCGCGACCCGGCGCTGATGCGCATGTGGCTCGCGAAGCTCGCCGGTCAGCCGGTGCCGATGCTGCTACACGCGAGCGGCTACAGCGGCAGCGAAGCCTGCGCCGTCTGCCACGAGAAGGAGAACGCGACGTGGCTGCTCACCCAGCATGCCACTGCGTTCGACACGCTGGTCCGGCACTCGGCGGCCGCAAAGCCGGACTGCGTCGGCTGTCACGTCGTCGGCTTCCAGAAGCCGGGTGGCTATACGATCTCGCCGCCGACGAAGCACCTCGAGAACGTCGGCTGCGAGAGCTGTCACGGGCGCGGCGGACCGCATCTCTCGAAGGACTTCGTCACCGCGGGTGACTACGAGCCGGTGTGCCTCACCTGTCACGATCAGAAGCACTCGCTCGGCTTCCAGTACGCGGAGTTCCTGCCGAGGGTGTCGCACGCGTCGAACGCAAGGTTCGCGACGCTGCCGCTCGCGGAAAAGCAGAAACTGCTCGCCGAGCGCGGCGCGACGCGCCGGGAAATGCTGCCGACGACCGCCCCATACGTCGGCTCGCAGGCCTGTCAGTCGTGCCACGCGAAGGAGTTCGAGACCTGGTCGAAACAGCCGCACGCCAGTGCAATGGCGTCGCTCGAGAAGAAGGGCGCAACCCAGAAACTCGATTGTCTGGCCTGCCACACCACGGCGATGGGCCGGCCCGGCGGATTTCCGAAAGACGGCAAGCCGGCGGATCACGCAGATCTCGCGCGCGTCGGCTGCGAGTCGTGCCACGGTCCCGGCGGCGACCACGTGAAGCCTGATGCGCCGCGCGTGGGCAACATCGTCTCGCTGACCGACAAGTGCGGATCCTGCGTGATCCTGCAGATCTGCGGCACCTGCCACGACGACGTCAACGATCCCGGCTTCGAGTTCGAGGTCGAGAAGAAGATCGAAGCGCAGAAGCATGGGACGATCGTGCCCAGCGCGACGCGCGGCGCCGAGCCGGCGGCCGCGCGCGAGGTGCCGAGCGCTTCGTTAGTCGGTTCGCTGGAACGCGGCTTCGCGCTCTCCGATGATCGCGGCTAGACGCATCCGCGTCGACATCGACGCCCGCGGCATCCACACGCTGACGATCGACCGCGCGAGGCAACGCAACGCACTCGATCGCAGCACGCTCGACGAACTCGAAGCTGCGCTGCACGCGGTCGCGCGTGCGGCGGACGCGCGCGTCGTGGTGCTGCGCGGCGCCGGCAACGACGCGTTCAGCGCCGGTGCCGACCTGAAGGAGCTGCTCGCCCACGAGACGCTCGAGGATCGACGCCGCCACTTCGACGGCGTCGCACGCGTGATTCGCGCGATGCACGAGCTCGGCGTCCCGGTAATCGCGCGCGTGCAGGGCTTTGCGCTCGCGGGCGGTTGCGGACTCGCCGTCGCGGCGGACTTCACGATCGCCGCCGAGAGCGCGGTGTTCGGCCTGCCGGAGATCGGCATCGGCCTGCTGCCGATGGTGGTGTCGGCGCCGATCCTGCGGGCGACCGGCAGTCGCAAGGTCGTTCTGGACCTCGTGCTCACCGGGCGGCGCGTCGGCGCCGACGAAGCGCTGCGACTCGGCCTCGCGACGCGCGTCGTGCCCGATGCGCGCCTCGATCTGGAGGTGGACGAACTCGCCGCAAAGCTGGCGTCGCTCTCCCCCGCCGCGCTGCGCCTCGGCAAGGAAGCCGTCTACACGATGGCCGAGATGGAGTACGGCGCGGCGCTCCGCTACCTGCGCGAGATGATCGTGCTGACAGCGAGCACCGAAGACGCGCAGGAAGGCATCCGCGCGTTCTTCGACAAGCGGGAGCCGCGATGGACCGGTCGCTAGCCGCCGATCTCCGCGATGCTCTCGCGTCCGCGCGCGACCTCGTGCGGGAGTGGCTCGACGAAGGCGTCGAGAGCTTCGAGCGGGGCGCTCCGAGTCTGCAACCGGATCGGCCGCGCACCGATCTCGAGCCCGCGCGCGGAACTTCGAGCGCTGCGGCGCCGCAGCCGAGGCCCGCCGCTTCGCCGCAGCAGCCGACGCTCGCGGACGTACCGACGCCCTCCCCGTCCGGCGAGCGGCCGACGCTCGAGTCCGTCCGTACTGCGCTCGGCGACTGCAAGCGCTGCCGTCTCGCAGGCGCTCGCACCCAGATCGTGTTCGGCGATGGCAACCCCGACGCCGATCTGCTCTTCATCGGAGAGGGTCCTGGCGAGCAAGAAGATCGCGAGGGCATTCCGTTCGTCGGTCGTGCCGGCGAGCTGCTGACGACGATGATCGAGCGCGGTCTCGGCATCGCGCGACGCAGCGTCTACATCTGCAACATCGTGAAGTGCCGGCCGCCGCAAAACCGCACGCCGCTCGCCGACGAAGTCCACGCCTGTCGCGCGTTCCTCGATGGCCAGATCGACGCGGTGCGACCCAAAGTGATCGTCGCGCTCGGCAAGCCGGCGACGAGCCTTCTGCTCGGCCGCGATATCTCGATCACCCGCGTGCGCGGCACCTGGCAGCAGTATCGAGGCACGCCCGTGATGCCGACCTTCCATCCGGCCTTCGTGCTGCGCCAATACACCGAGGAGAATCGGCGCCTGGTCTGGGAAGACCTGAAGGGCGCACTCGCACGCGCGCGCGAACTCGGCGGCCGCTTCGAGGACTGAAGATCCGGAGCCCGTCAGGGCCGCTCGGGCACCGACGCGGTTTGACGCTCTCGGAAGCGCGCGAGTGCCGTGCGCACGGCCGGGTCGCTGCGTGCGAGGATCGCCGCCGCGAGCAGTCCTGCGTTTTTCGCGCCGGCCTTGCCGATCGCAAGCGTGCCCACCGGAATGCCACCCGGCATCTGCACCGTCGCGAGCAGCGCGTCGAGTCCTTGCAGCGGCGAGGAGTCGATCGGAACGCCGAGCACGGGCAACAGTGTCAGAGCTGCCGTGACGCCCGCGAGATGGGCGGCGCCACCCGCGCCGGCAATGATCACGTCGATCCCATTCGACTCGGCCTTCGTCACGTAGGCGTGGTGCCGTGCGGGCGTTCGGTGCGCCGAGATCACGCGAACGTCGGTTGCGACACCCAGGCGCTCGAGCACCTCCGCAGCCGGCTTCATCGTGTCCCAGTCGGACGCAGAGCCCATCAGGATCGCGACGCGCGGTTTCGGATCGCGCCGTGCGGCTTTGTCAGGCGCAGCACCGGTCTTCCGAGTCTTGCCGGCCTTGCGAATCGCCACGTGGATGCTCCTTTGACCACCATCCCGGAGCCCGTTTCCGGTAGGGGTGGCATACTTCGCCAATTCTCGATTCAAACGCAAGGAAACCCGTGGCCCCTGCGATCGGTCCGCGCACACAGCTCTGCGGCGTCATTCTCCATCCCGCAGGCCATACGCGCTCGCCGGCGATGCACAACGCGGCATTCGCGGCTCTTGGCATCGACGCCGTCTACGTCGCGCTCGACGTGGCGCCGAGCAAGCTCGAGGCAGCACTCGCCGGCGTGCGCGCGCTCGGCTTCCGCCAGCTCGCGGTGTCGATCCCGCACAAGGAGACCGTCATTGCGCACCTCGATGCGATCGACGCGACGGCGCGGCGCATCGGCGCGGTCAACACGGTGACGCGGGACGGCGAGCGCCTCGTCGGCGCGAATACCGACTGGTTCGGCGTCGTGCGTGCGCTCGAACGCGAGACGACACTTTTCGGGCGCGACGCGGTCGTGCTCGGTGCGGGCGGTGCGGCGCGGGCCGCGGTATTCGGCCTGCTCGAGCGCGGCGCGCGCGTGTGGATCCTGAATCGCAATCGCGAGCGGGCCGAGCGTCTCGCCGCGGAACTCGGTGCGAGCGGCGCCGGTGGACTGGACGCGCTCGCGAGCCTGCGCTGCGAGGTCCTCGTCAACACGACGAGCGTGGGCCTGCGCGAGGACGCATCCCCGGTGCCGGCCACGGCGATCGCGGAGAACGCGGTGGTGCTCGACGCGGTCTACGACCCGCCGCGCACGCGCCTGCTGCGCGACGCAGAGTCGCGCGGCGCACGCGTCATCGGAGGCAAGTGGTGGCTCGTCCATCAAGCCGCGGAACAGCTTCGTCTTTGGACGAGCCGCGAGGCGCCAACCGAAGTGATGGCCGCGGCGTTCGACCGCGCGGGCGAGCAGGACCGATGAATCTCGCCGCTCGCCTTCGGCTCGCTACGCGGGACGAGGCATGCGCAGGCGGCGACTAGCCGCTGTAGCCCCACTTCTTCTTGTTCTCGGCGACCTGCTCGGGTGTCGGCTTGGGCTTCTCTGTGACTTCGGGGACCTCGAACTTGTCCTTGAAGTCGACGATCTTGGCGTTCGCGTCGATGTCCGACTGGAAGATCTCGGGAACCTGCTCGTCCTCGAAGATCGCTTCCCAGGGGCACTCGGGCTCGCACACGCCGCAGTTGATGCACTCCTCCGGATCAATGAAGAGTTGATTCGGGAATGTGCCGCGGTCGTCGCCCTTGTATTCGTAGATACAATCGACGGGGCAAACCTCTACACAGCTCTGGTCGACGCAATCCTGACAGAGCTTCGTGATCACCCAGGTCATCTATCCGTGTCCCCTCTGCTGCCGCCTGCCGCGTGGGCCAGGCGGTCTCCTCGTTGTGCGCGACCACGCGGCCGCGGCGACCGTCAGCGAAGCTTGGTCTCTTTGTAGACCACGTGCTTGCGCACGACCGGATCGTACTTCTTGATTTCGAGCTTGTTCGGCGTGTTCTGGCGGTTCTTCATCGTGGTGTAGAAGTGCCCGGTGCCGGCGCTCGACTCGAGCTTGATGATTTCGCGCTTGCCTCGCTTGGCCATTGGATCCTCGCTCAGCTCGCCGCGGGTTCGGGCACGCGCTCGCCGGTCGAGGCAAAGACACGCACGCGGCGGCCTTCCTGTGTCTCGACGCGGATTCGGCTGGGCTTGCCCTTCGCATCGACCAGCTGAATGTTGGAGGCATCGATGAAGCCTTCCAGCTCCACGATGCCGCCGGTGCGTTGGCCACGGCGACCCGCCTTCAGGTGGTGCTTCTGAACGCGAACCTTCTCGACTCGCACGCGACCGAGTGCGGGATCGACGGCCAGCACATGGCCCGTCTTGCCGCTGTCGGCCCCCTTCGTCACGCGAACCAAGTCGCCCTTGCGGATCCCGAGCGCCATGCATTTCCCTCGTCGAACCAGGTCGATTGTGAGCCGGCACCTTGGGCGACGGACGCGCCGTCGTCAAGGCACCCCAAGGGGGTTTCTTGCGGAATCTTGCGCCGTAGCACAGTCCATCCTCTAGCCTGGCCCCCGTGCTTCGCCGCTCCGCCAAGATCGTCGCCATTGCCGGGTTGCTCATCGCCGGGACGCTCGCGTGCTGCCGGATCGGCTTGCGCGTCCTCCCGGAGAAATACGCGGTGAACGCTCCGATCGGACACCTGCTACTGGGTCGCGGGACCGAAGCGGCACCGATGGACGAGCTGCGTCGGCGCATCAGCGTACCCGACGGGTTCGCTCTCTCGCTCTACGCCACCGGCATCCCGAATGCGCGCATGTTGCGCTTTGCGGCGAACGGCGACCTGCTCGTCAGCGCCCCACGCAGCGGCCGCGTGCTGCTGCTGGAGCGCGACGCCAACGGCGACGGCCGCGCCGACGCGATGCGCACGCTCCTCGAAGGTCTCGATCGCCCGCATGGTCTCGACTTCCACGAGGGCTGGCTCTACGTCGCAGAAGGCAGCGCGATCAGTCGCGTCCGCTACGACACGGACGGGCGTCGCATCGAGGGATCGCTCGAACGCGTCGTCAGCGGCCTGCCAGATGGCGGCAACCACTGGACGCGCAGCGTGCGCTTCGGACCGGATGGATTGATGTACGTCTCGGTCGGCTCGAGCTGCAACGCGTGCGAGGAAAAGGACCGGCGCCGAGCCGCCCTACTGCGCTTCCAGCCCGACGGGAGCGGGGAAGAGGTCTTCGCAACGGGGCTGCGCAACAGTGTCGGATTCGACTGGCAGCCCGTTAGCGGCGATCTCTACGCCACCGACAACGGCCGCGACCTGCTCGGCGACGACGTCCCGCCCTGCGAGCTGAATCGCGTCGTCGCCGGCGGCTTCTATGGCTGGCCATTGGCCTACGGCGACCGCGTGCCCGATCCCGACCTCGGTGCCGGTCATCAACCCGAGATCGCGGCATCGATTCCGCCCGCTCACCGATTCCGTGCGCACAACGCACCGCTAGGGATCACGTTCGTCCGCGGGGAGCGCGCCCCCGCGTCGCTGCGCGGCGCAGCGCTGGTGGCGCTGCATGGTTCGTGGAATCGCCGCGCGAAGGACGGCTACAAGGTCGTCTCGTTGCATTGGGCGCCGGACGGTCGCGTCGAAGAGCGCGACTTTGCGACCGGCTTCCTGGACGACGACCGCGTGATCGGTCGCCCGGTGGACGTTGCCGAGGGTCCTGACGGCGCCTTCTACGTTTCCGATGACTTCGCGGGTTCGATCTATCGAATTGCCTGGGTCGGTGGCGGTGTCGACCGCTCGGATACGGCGCCCATGCCCGCGCAAACGGCGATCGCGGCGACCGACACGCTCGCGCTCGGTTCCTCGGAGCACGCAACTGCGGCGGCGAAGGGTCGCGCGCTCTATGAAGCGCATGCGTGTTTCCGCTGTCATGAACAAGCGCGGGCCGAAGCGGGAGTGATTCCGGTTGCGATCAGAGAGCTTGGTCGGCGTTACGACGTCGCTAGCCTCGCGACCTACCTGGCCGCACCGCAGCCCCCGATGCCGCTCTTCCCGATGCAACCCACGGAACGACGCGACCTCGCGGTGTTCCTGCTGTCCGGGACAGCGCAGTAGAGCCCGGGCTTCGCAGCGCCCAGAAACGAAAACGGCGCCGCTCCTCGCGTACGAGGAACGGCGCCGTCCAGAGAGATCCCACTCTCGCGCTACTCTCCCACCGATGAAATCGGCAGTACCATCGCCGAAGCGGGGCTTAACTTCCGTGTTCGGAATGGGAACGGGTGTGGCCCCCGCTCTCTGGAGAGTGGGAAAAACCAATCGACCAATTGCGCCGACGCGCTTGGACAATCGAACAGCGATCCAATCTCATCAGAATCTCTTGCGAGTCGTCAGAGTGTCTCCAACGCATCACGTCGAGCGCATCTCCATGGACACATGGTCAAGCCTCACGGGCGATTAGTACCGGTCAGCTCCACGCATTACTGCGCTTCCACCTCCGGCCTATCACGTCCTAGTCTTGAACGGCCCTTTAGGGGACCGAAGTCCCAGGGAGATCTCATCTTGGGGTGGGCTTCCCACTTAGATGCTTTCAGCGGTTATCCCATCGGCACTTGGCTACCCGGCGATGCTCCTGGCGGAACAACCGGTACACCAGAGGTGCCTCCGTCCCGGTCCTCTCGTACTAGGGACAGCTCCCCTCAAATCTCCTGCGCCCACAGCGGATAGGGACCGAACTGTCTCACGACGTTCTAAACCCAGCTCGCGTGCCACTTTAATCGGCGAACAGCCGAACCCTTGGGACCTGCTCCAGCCCCAGGATGTGACGAGCCGACATCGAGGTGCCAAACCTCCCCGTCGATGTGAACTCTTGGGGGAGATCAGCCTGTTATCCCCGGCGTACCTTTTATCCGATGAGCGATGGCCCTTCCACTCGGAACCACCGGATCACTAAGACCTGCTTTCGCACCTGCTCGACTTGTAGGTCTCGCAGTCAAGCTCCCTTATGCCTTTGCACTCTACGGCTGGTTTCCAATCAGCCTGAGGGAACCTTTGCACGCCTCCGTTACTCTTTAGGAGGCGACCGCCCCAGTCAAACTACCCACCACGCAGTGTCCCCGACCCGGATGACGGGCCCAGGTTAGATCGGCAGCACAATCAGGGTGGTATTTCAACGTTGGCTCCACCGAAACTAGCGTCCCGGCTTCAAAGCCTCCCACCTATCCTACACAGACTGAACCGACGATCACTGCGAAGTTGTAGTAAAGGTGCACGGGGTCTTTCCGTCCTGCTGCGGGTCGCCGGCATCTTCACCGGCAATTCAATTTCGCTGAGTCTCTGGTCGAGACAGTGGGGAAGTCGTTACGCCATTCGTGCAGGTCGGAACTTACCCGACAAGGAATTTCG
>CAYGWM010000009.1:36173-63716 GCA_964353555.1 uncultured Spirochaetales bacterium | reverse complement strand
CGTTCATCCCATCCTCCAATTCGCCGTCATTTTTTCGAGGACGTCCGCCGCGCGGTCGCGCGCGCGACCGGTGCCAGCGAAGCGAGATGCCCGTTGAGGCGCTTGGCGAGGCCCTCGCAAACGATGTCGCAGAGCTTTGACACGGAGTCGTCCGCCACGCTGTAGAAGGAGTGGAGCCCCTGCTGGCGCCGCGCGACGATGCCTTCGCTGCGCAGCGCGGAGAGGTGCTTGGAGACGGATGGCTGTCGAAGCCCGACGCGCTCTGCGAGCTCCAGCACCGAACATTCTCCGCGCAGCAGTTCGCGGAGGATACGCAGACGCGCCGGATCCCCGAGCAGCCGCAGCCGCGCCGCGACCAGGCGGATCGCCTCGTCCGAAAGATCGACATCAATCCGCTGCTTCCGCATCGTCCGAATCGTATTGACTCGGTTCGCGTATGTCAATATTCTAACATGAGAATACGGAGAGTGCGTGTCGAGAGATCACGGCAAGACATCCTTTCTCGGTCGTGTGATCGACCTGTTCCTGGTCGGTCAACTGCCGGCGGTGTTGATCGCGCTGTCGCTGCTCGGCGGCGTGGTTGCGCTGTGGCTCACGCCGCGCGAAGAGGAGCCGCAGATCGTCGTGCCGATGGCCGACGTGTGGATCGAGGCGCCCGGGCTCCCGGTCGAGGAAGTCGAGCGGCAGATCTCCACGCGGCTCGAGAAGCTGCTGACCCAGATCGACGGCGTCGAGTACGTCTACTCGATGTCGCTGCCGGGCCGTTCGATCGTCACGGTGCGCTTTCTCGTCGGGGAGAACCGCGAGAACAGCCTTCTCGACATCTACAACAAAATCGAGTCGAACCGCGATCTGGTGCCGCCGTCCGTCGAGAGCTGGGTGGTGAAGCCGATCGAGATCGACGACGTGCCGATCCTGATCGCCACGCTCTACAGCGATCGCCCGCAGCAGCTGGACGACTTCGCGCTGCGCCGGATCGCCGAAGAGATCGAGATCGAGTTGCAGTCGGTGCCGCAGACCAATCGCGTGGAGGTCTTCGGCGGCCGGTCGCGCGCGGTGCAGGTCGTTCTGCGCACCGAGGCGCTGGCCGCGCGTCAGACGTCGCCGCTCGAGGTCGCATGGGCGCTCGGCGTCTCGAACGTGCGCGTGCGCGGGGGATCCTTCGATCGCGTCGACCGCAACTTCCTGGTGGACGCCGGCGACTTCGTCGGCGGCACCCCGGCATTGCACGCTCTCGTGGTGAACGTCGTGGACGGCCTGCCGGTGCAGCTGCGCGACGTCGCGGAGATCATCGACGGTCCCGACGAGCCGACGCGCTACGGGTGGATCGGCTTCGGACCCGCCGCCGCGCACTCCGGCGAAGCGGTGTCGGATACGGGCACACTGCTTCCCGCGGTTCATCTCGCCGTCGCGAAGCAGCGCGGATCGAACGCGGTGGACGTGGCGCGCCGTGTCGAAGCGAAGCTGGCCGAGCTCGAATCCACCCACCTACCTGCCGGCGTGCACGTGCGCATCACGCGCAATCTGGGCGAGACGGCCAACGACAAGGTGAACGAGCTCGTCGAGAACCTGCTCGTCGCGCTCGTGATCGTGATCGCGCTCTTCGCGTGGACGCTCGGCTGGCGCGAGGGGCTCGTGGTCGCGGTCGCCGTCCCGATCACGTTCTCGCTGACGCTGCTCGTCAACTACTTCGCCGGCTACACGATCAATCGCGTGACGCTGTTCGCGCTGATCCTCGCGCTCGGGCTCGTCGTGGATGATCCCGTCGTAGACGTCGAGAACATCCACCGGCACTTCCAGATGCGCCGCGAGCCGCGCCTCGCCGCGATTCGCACGGCCGTCAACGAAGTCCGTCCGCCGATCCTGTACGCGACCTTCGCGGTGATCCTCTCTTTCCTTCCGATGCTCTTCATCACCGGCATGATGGGCCCCTACATGCGGCCGATGGCGATCAACGTCCCGCTCGCGATGGCGATGTCGATGGTGGTGGCGTTCACGATCACGCCGTGGCTGTCGAATCTCGCGCTGCGCAGCGACGCGCACGAACCCGATGCCGCGCAGCATCCCGCCGGAGACTCGGGGATTCAGCGCTTCTACGAACGCATGTTGGCGCCGCTGCTCGACGACGCGCGCAAGTCGCGACGGCTGCTGATGACGACCGGCGCGCTGCTCGTTCTGGCGTTGCTGCTCGCGGCGGTCCGCGCGGTGCCGCTGAAAATGTTGCCCTTCGACAACAAGAACGAATTCCAGGTACTGCTGCAGACCGACGAGGGCACCACGCTCGAGCGCACCGACGCGATCGCGCGCAGCCTGACGGAAGTGCTGCGGCGAGCCCCCGAAGTGACGGACTTCGAGGTGACCGTCGGCGCGGCGAGTCCGATCGATTTCAACGGTCTGGTCCGCCACTACTTCCTGCGCAGCGGCCCGAACGTCGCGGACATCCGCGTGAACCTGGTCGGCAAGCGCGAACGGGTGATGCAGTCGCACGAGATCGTGTTGCGGTTGCGGTCCGAACTGGAAGAGGTGGCCGCGCGCGCTGGTGCGCGGATCGCGATCGTCGAAGTCCCGCCCGGGCCGCCCGTGCTCGCGACCGTCGTAGCCGAAGTCGTCGGTGGACCGGGTGTTCCCTACGCACGCCTGCGCGAGGGGGCCCATGCGGTCGCCGAACGCTTGCGCCGCGAACCGCTCGTGTCGGACATCGATTCCACGGTCGAGGCCGACTCGACGCGGATGGTGTTCGTGACCGATCAGGAGAAGGCAGCGCTTTCGGGCGTCGCGATCGAAGACGTGACGCGCACCGTGTCGCTCGCGCTCGGCGGGCTCGCTGCGAGCACGCTGCACGAGCCCGGTGAAGCGAAGCCGCTCCCGATCGAGCTGCGTCTCGCGCGCGCCGATCGCTCGGGCGTGGACGCACTGCAGTCGCTGATCGTGAAGGGCCGGCCCGGGATCGCGAAGGTGCACGAGGGCGCGGGGACGCGCGATGCGCCGGTGCCGATCGTGCGACTCGGCGAACTCGGCGGCTTCGACGAACGCCTCAGCGAGAAGGCGATCTACCACAAGAACCTCGAGCGCGTGGCGTACGTCTACGCCGAGCCGGTGGGACGTCCTCCCGCCGAAGTGATCGCCGACGTCGGTGCGGACCTGACGTCCGCATCGACGCTCGCAGAAGGCGGGATGGATGCGGCGGCAGCCGAGCCGCGTCCGCTCTGGCGACGCACCTTCCTGTCGAACGGTGGCGGCATTCCGTGGTCGCTGCCTGCCGACACGCAGGTGCGATGGACCGGCGAGGGCGAGTGGCAGGTCACGCTGGAGGTGTTCCGCGATCTGGGCATCGCCTTCGGCGTCGCACTACTCGGCATCTATTGCCTGCTCATCTATCAGACGGGCTCGTATGCAATGCCACTGGTGCTGATGATCTCGATTCCGCTGACGCTGATCGGGATTCTGCCCGGGTTCTGGCTGCTCGATCTGCTCGGCGGTGGCGAGATCGGCGGCTTCCCGAACCCGACCTTTTTTACCGCGACGGCGATGATCGGCATGATCGCGCTGGCCGGCATCGCGGTTCGCAACGCAATCCTGTTGATCGAGTTCGTGCACGTTGCGCTCGCCGAAGGCGCGCCGCTGCGCGACGCGCTGCTGCGCGCGGGCGCAGTGCGCACGCGCGCGATCCTGCTGACCGCCGGCGGTGCGATGCTCGCGGCCGTGCCGATCACGCTCGATCCGATCTTCTCGGGCCTCGCGTGGGCGCTGATCTTCGGGCTGCTGGTGTCGACGCCGTTCACGCTGGTCGTGATTCCGGTCGTCTACGAACTCGTCTACCGAAACCGTCCCGGGCACGGGCTTCCGCAGCCGCGGGCGCAGGAAGAGTCATGAGCGCATCACTCCGGAAAGGCATCCAGATCGCCGCGGGCATCGTGTTGGTCGTCGCGACGGTGGCGTGGCTGTCGGGAAGCTGCGGACACAAGATCACGCCGGGCTCCGTCGAGCCGGCCGCCTCGACGGGGGCGGCAGGCGGCGCGATCGTCGCGGTGGAGCGGTCGCTGGAGCCGGTCGTCGAGCGCGTCAGTGGCACTGTCGCTTCGGCGCGTCACACGACGATCTCCGCGAAGATCCTCGCGCGGATCGAGGACGTGAAGGTGAGCGCGGGATCGGAAGTCGCGGTGGGCGACGTGCTCGTCGTGCTCGATTCCCGCGATCTCGCGGCGCGCGCGCGCGAGGCGGAGGAAGCGCGCGCGGCGGCGCGTTCGCAGCTCGACCTCGCGAGCCGCGAGCGCGCCCGGACGCAGGAACTCTTCAAGCAGGGCGTCGCGCCGCTGCGCGACATCGACCGCACACTCTCCGCGTTTCAGGTGGCGGCGGCCGAAGTGGAACGCGCCGAGCAGCACCTGCGCGACGCCGAGGTCGGGCGTTCCCATGGCGAGATCCGCTCGCCGGTCGCGGGGCGCGTCGTCGATCGTCTCGCCGAGCCCGGCGACACCGCGGCTCCGGGTGTCCCGCTGCTGCGAATCTACGACCCGAGCGTGCTGCGCCTCGAAGCAGCGGTGCGCGAGTCGCTCGCGCACCATCTGTCGGTTGGACAACACCTTCCGATCTTCATCGAAGCCACCTCCGAGCGCAGCGACGGCGAGGTCGAGGAGATCGTTCCGCAAGCCGAGACGGGCGCGCGCACCTTCCTCGTGAAGGTGCGCTTCGCGCCGCGCGCGGATGTGTTCTCGGGCATGTTCGGCCGCGTCGAGGTTCCGGCCGGTGAGCGCGAGCGCCTTCTGGTGCCGGCTGCGGCGATCGAGCGCATCGGTCAGCTCGAATTCGTCAGCGTGGTGGGCGAGGACGGTCGCACGGAGCGTCGGCTGGTGACGAGCGGGACGCGGAACGACCGCGGGCAAGTCGAAGCGCTCTCGGGCCTCGCTGCTGGCGAGCGCGTTCGCGTGGCGGTTCTCGAGGACGGCCGCGGATAGCTGGTCGAGTCGCGTGCGACCGGGCTCGTCGCGCGTCCAGATGCGCCGCGTGTCGCGCTAGACTCGATCGCCGTGTCTCGGTTTGCGCGTCTATTCGATCGCATCGAACGCGTTCTCGAGCTGGCGGAGCGCTGGCTCGAGCGGCGCAGCGCCGCGCGACTCGATCCCGCGCTCGCGGCGCGATGCACCGCGTTCCGCTGGGATGCACGCGACGGAGCGGGCCGCCTGGTGCCGATCGAGGAGATGCAGGCGATCGATCTCGACGACCTGCTCGGCGTCGAGCGCTCGGTCGCCGAGCTGGTGCGCAATACCGAACAGTTCGTGCGCGGCCTGCCGGCCAACCACGTGCTGCTCTTCGGCGAGCGCGGCACCGGCAAGTCGTCGTCGGTGAAAGGACTGCTCTCGCGTTACGCGGCGCGCGGGCTGCGGCTCGTCGAAGTGCGCAAGAACGAGCTGACGCAGCTGCCCGACGTGGTCGCCGCGCTGCGCGGGCTGCCGTACCGGTTCCTGGTGTTTTGCGACGACCTCTCGTTCGACGACGGCGAGGCCGGCATGCGCGAGCTGAAAGTCGCGCTCGAGGGCAGCGTCGAGACGACGCCGAGCAATGTGCGCATCATCGCGACCAGCAACCGCCGCCACCTCGTTCCCGAGTTCGTGCGCGAGAACCGCGCCGCGCGACTCGACGACGACGGCGAACTCCACGTCGGCGAAGCGCTCGAAGAGAAACTTGCGCTCGCCGATCGCTTCGGCCTGGTGCTCGGCTTCTACGGCTTCGACCAGCCCACCTACCTGCGGATCGTCGACCGTTACGCGAGCAAGGCCGGCATCGACTGGCCGCGCGAGCAGGTCCATGCCGAGGCGTTGCGCTTCGCATTGAACCGCGCCAGTCGCTCGGGTCGCGTCGCGCGCCACTTCGTCGACGACCTCGCCGGTCGCATCGCGCTCGAGCGAGCGGACGGAACGTGACGGACGCAGAGGAAGTCCTCGGGCTCTCGCTGCTCGGACTCGTCGGCGTGGCGGTGCTCGTGCTGACCAACGCGTACTTCGTCGCGACCGAGTTCGCGCTGGTCGCGGTGCGGCGCTCGCAACTCAAGTTGTGGGTGCAGGCCGGCAAGCGCGGCGCGCCGGCGGCCGCGCGAGCGGTCGAGCGCCTCGACGACGCGATCGCCGCGACGCAGTTCGGCATCACGCTCGCAAGCCTCGGCCTCGGCTGGATCGGCGAGCCAGCCGTGACGACGCTGCTCGAACCGCTGCTCACCGCGGTGGGAGTCGGCACGCCGCGCCTGATGCATTCGATCTCGGTGGGCGTCGGCTTCGCGGCGATCACGTTCCTGCACGTCGTCGTCGGCGAACTCGCTCCGAAGGCGCTCGCGCTCGATCGGCCGGGGCCCGTCGCGCTGTTCTGTTCCGGCCCGTTGTTGGTCTTCGGTCGCATCTTCCGGCCGGTGCTGGTCGTGATGAACGGCGCGGGCAACGCGGTGGTGCGGCTCTTTGGCGTCGAGCGCATCCCGTCGGATCACGCGATCCACTCGCCCGAGGAGCTCTCGCTGCTGGTCGATGAAGCGAGCGAGGCCGGCGCGATCCGCGCCGACACAGGGCGCCTGCTCGGCAACGTATTCCGCCTGGCGCGCACCCGCGTGCGCGACGTGATGGTGCCGCGCGATCGCATCTTCTCCGTCGAGCGCACGATGCCGATCGAGTCACTCCTCGAGGAGGTGCGCGAACAGGGCTACACGCGCATCCCCGTTTGCGCCGGCGGTCCCGATCGCGTGATCGGCGTGCTTCACGCGAAGGATCTGTTCCATCTGTACGCCGAGCGCGGCCTCTTCGTGCTCGACGATCTGTTACGCGGCATGGGCGAGATTCCGCCCGATCTGTCGGTGCTCGAAGCGTTGCGCCGCTTCCGCCGAAGGCGCGCGCACATCGCGCTCGTGCGCGAGCCGGGTGGCCCCGTGCTCGGCATGGTCACGCTCGAAGACGTACTCGAAGAAATCGTCGGCGAGATCGAGGACGAGCACGACGTGCCGACCTCGGCCGTCGCCGAGTGAGCGCAACTTCAGTGCCTTTCCAATCGGAGTCGAGCTCGGCCACCGTGACGCAGGCTCGCCGCGACGAGATCGCATCTGGACCGCGCGACGCCGCGAGCCACGTGCGGCTGCTCGCGAAGCTGCCTTTCGCGAATGTGCTCGACGTCGCGCTTTCGATCCGCACCTGACGGCGCAGCCGGTTTGCTACGGCGTCACGTTCGACAGCGCCGTGAGCGCATCGAGCGGAATCCGCGCCATCCGGATGTCGCTGCGCGAGAGCATGCCGAAGAGCCACGGCCAGTCGCGGTCGATGCGGCTCGTGTAGTAATCGATGTAGAGCGCATCGTCGCGCACGACGACGCCGGCGTAGGACGTATCCGACGAACTCGGCAGATCCGAGAGGCGCACCAGCCGATCGGGCTCGACGCGATACAGCGCCGTCCGTTTGCGCGAGAGGACGCCGCCCATTCGTGTCAGGAAGCCATTCGGGTCGGGCTGGTAGCGCGCGACGGCGTAGATCGTGCCGTCCAGCGCGAACAGGTTCGGGCCGTCGAGGCGCGTGAGGAGGCTGCGCTGCGTCGTCCACTCGGTGAACGGCGGCTTTGCCACGGCGATCGCGGTCTGGCCGTCGTAGTTGCCGAGAATCGTGTCGGGCGTGATCTCGAGTCGCGCGGTGGCGAGCATGCGGCCGCCCGGCAGGAACTCGATGTCGGTCTCGTCGTTGCCATCGCCCTCGTGGATCACCGAGACCTGTTCCCAGGCGCGACCGTCGCGGGAGCGCAGCAGGATCGACTTGCCGTGGTCGTGCCAGTACGCGGGCACGTACCAGGTCTGGCCGCCGTCGTTCGACTTCGGTCGCCAGAACAGCCAACCCGCCGGCTCGACCGGCTCGAACGGCGTCCAGTGCACGGCGTCGTCGCTGGTCGAGAGCACGGTGCCCTCGGGTGTCGCCATCGTTCCCGAGTTCGGCAGCGCGTAGAGGAACAGCTTGCCGCCGATCACGGCGAACTTGGGATCGCGGATGTCCTTGCCGGGCAGCTGGAGTCGCGCGAGCTCTTCCCAGTGCCGGCCGTCGCGCGAGCGGCGCACGACGAGTCGCGCGTCGGGTGAGCCGAGGTGATAAGGGCGCGCGTCGTGTACCAGCAGGAAGTCGCCGCGCCACAGCATCAGGTCGGTGTTCGAGTTGTGACGACCATCGGCGACTACGCCCCAGTGCTCGATCCGCAGCCGCGGGTCGATCTCCGCGCCGTTCGGGCGGAACCACAGGTACGCCAGCCCCGCACCGATCAGCGCGATAGTCGCGACCACTATCCGCACGCCGCCCCCGGTTGCGTTGGGGACGTTGGTTGCGTGAGTTGCGTCGAGGAACGTCCCCAACGCAACTCACGCAACCAACGTCCCCAACGCAACAGGTCGATCTGTTTCGCGTTCGCCGGGATGAGAATGCTCGGCCTGGGCGTGCACTGCGCCCCGTGCGTCAGCATCCCCCCGCGGACGGCGCCAAGGGCGCCGATCCGGGAGAATTCCGTCACCCGATTCCGCATCCACATGATTCGCCTCCGGTCCGCACGTTCTTGTTGAGGTGGCTCATCTTACACATCGTGTGGCAGCATCCTTCCCCTAGGGGCGGAGTCGCTGCCTTCACGTAGTTGGTGAATATTGACTCCAACGCGTTCGGCGAGTTGGTATACCGACGCTCGAAAGTGACCGGGGAGGGAGGCACCATTTTCTCGAGAGGATTGGCTCGCTGGCTGCCTGTCTTCGCAGGCGGGATCGCGCTGCTGGCGACGGCCTGCGCCCACGATCGCCCGCCCCGGAACGCCGTCGTGCCGGCGGACACCGATGCGGCCTCCGACCCGTTCTTCGAAGACGATTTCATCGGGCCGCAAGGCGGCGACCCGTTGGAACCGGTGAACCGGCCCGTCTTCGCCGGCAACATGGCTCTCGATCGCTTCCTGATCGATCCGGTTTCGCGCGCGTACGGCGCGATCACGCCGCAGCCCGTGAAGCGCGCGGTGCGCAGCATCTTCAGCAACCTGAACGCGCCCGTCGTGCTGGTGAACGAAATGTTGCAGCTTCGGGGAAGACGAGCCGCGCAGACGCTTGGACGCTTCGTGCTCAACTCGACGCTTGGCTTCGGTGGCATCTTCGACCCTGCCGCGGAACTCGGTTGGACCGAGCACCAGGCGGATTTCGGCCAGACGCTCGGCAGCGTGGGTGTCGGTCCCGGCCCCTATCTGGTGCTCCCACTGCTCGGACCGAGTACCGCGCGCGACGCGTTGGGCGCTGCGGTCGATCTGGCGCTGCGCATCGACACCTGGCTGCTGCCGCTGCAGGGCCAACTCTTTCTCGGTGGCGGCTTCGGCATCAGCGAACGCGAAGGCCGGCGCGAGGAATTGCGTGCACTGCGCGAGTCGTCGATCGACTTCTACGCCGCCGTGCGCAGCGCCTTCCTGCAGACGCGCGAGGCTCGCGTCCGCGAAGCGCGCGATCGCTAGAATGCTTTCGTGGGCGCCTGCTCGGCGATCTTCTTTTCGAGCGCAGCGAGCAGCGCGTCGATGCCGCCCTTCTTCAGCAGCGCCGAATACTCCGAGCGGCGCATCGCCAGCTCGCTCACGGTACCGTCGTAGAACACGTCGACGATGCGCGGGCTCCCATCGGTTGTGGCGCGCAGTCGGTAGTCGAGCGGAATCGCGCCGCCGTCTGCGTCCACGACGCGCGTATGCACCAGGATCGTGCTCTGACTCGCGTTCTCGGTGCCGATCGTTTCGAAGCGCTCGCCACTGAATTCCTCCATCCGCGCCGCGTAGTTGGCGCCGGCGAGGCGGCTGAGCGCATCGACGAGTTTCGCGCGCTGCGCGGCGTCGAGTTCCTTCCAGGTGAGACCCACCGATTTCTCGGCGATGAAGGCGAAGTCGTAGCGCGCTGCGATCGCGGGTTGGAGCCGCGCGAGCCGCCCGTCGTAGCCCAGCTTCTTGCTCTGCTTCATCGCGTCGAGCATCGTCGCGTGAAGCTCTTCCACGATGCGCGTTGCCTGCTCCGCGCTCGGCGTTGCCGGCGCGGTCGGATCCGCATCGGCGCGGCCGGCGAGACACAACAGCACCGCGACGGCGATTCGAATGCCAAGCCTGCGGCTGGCGAGCCTTCGCTTCGCGCAGCTCCGCTTCGATGCAGGATCCAAGCAACGCTCCTTGCGCACGCGCGACTCGCTCAATCTTCGCCGAGCACGAAGCCGGCGAGCGCAGCGCGAAACGCTTCCGGGTTGTCGACCATCACCGAGTGACCGGCGCGCGGAATCACCGCGAGGCGGCCGTGGCGGAGCACTTCCTCCACCATGCGATCGGCAACATCAGCGGATAGCACGTCGCTGGCGGCGCCACGCACGACCAGCGTGGGGCAGGGGATCTTCGCGAGCGCATCCCACATCTCGCGCGTGAGCCGCTCTTCGCGGGCGCGCATCGCCTCGGCGTCCGCATCGCTGCGACCCTGAAACCACGCCGGGTCGAGCTTCGGCTCGAAGCGGCCGTCGTCGCGACGGCGCAGACCGTGGTGTGCCATCCGCACGAGCGCTTCGCGGCTCGCGGCCGGGTAGTTGTGCGCGAGTACGTCGCGGTACTCGGCCTCGGACGCGAAGCTCGCGCTGGCGCCGCCGCTGCTGTTCTTCTGCAGATCGACGCGGATGCGCACGGTGCCGCGCACGTCGAGTTCCGGCGCGGAGTCGACGATCACGAAACCGGCCATGCGGCCCGGATGGCGGCCGGCGAAGAGCGTCCCGATGCGGCCGCCCAGCGAGTGACCGACCAGCACCATGCGCTCGATCCCGAGTTTCTCGAGCGCGGCTTCGAGGTCAGCGACGTGGAACTCGTAGTCGTAGCGGCGCTCGGCGTCGCGGTCGGAGTCGCCGTGGCCGCGCAGGTCGACCGCGACGGTGCGGTAGTAGTCCGCGACCGCCGGGGCTGCATCGTCCCAGATGTGGGCCTCGTTGCCGAAGCCGTGCACGAATACCAGCGGCGTGCCCTCGCGACTCCATTCGAGCACGTGCAACATGAGACCATCGGAGCCGGGTACGCGAAGCGAAGTGGGTTCCACACCGGCCAGCCTAGCTCATGGCCTTCGCTCGCCTGCGGGCTCGATGGGCTTCGGCCGACTCTCGAGTCGGCCGCCGTGCTACGTGATAACTTGCGCGCGAGATGGACCTCGGCCGCCTCGATCGCATGCCCACCGTGAAGGTGGCGATGACGCCCTTCCCGTGGTCGATCGACATCGACGCGCCGCTCTCGCAGGCGCGCGCGATGATGAGCGAGCACGAGATCCACCACTTGCCGGTGACCGAGGCGGGCGCGCTGGTCGGCGTGATCTCGGGACGCGAAGTGGCGCTCGGCGCCGCGATCGCGCAGACCCGCGACGCGAGCCGCGAACCCCTCGTGCGCGAGGCCTGCGTACTGCACGCCTATGCCGTCGAAGACACCGAGCCACTCGACGCTGTGCTCGCGACGATGGCGCGCGAAGGCCTCGGCTCCGCGTTGGTCACGCGACGTGGCAAGCTGGTGGGCGTCTTCACCGTCACCGACGCGTGCCAGCTGACCGCCGATTGGCTGCGCGACTGCTACCCGGAATCCAGCGGCGACGACGTCGCCTAGCGCGGCGGAGCCGAATGCCGGATCTCCGCGCCCGCTCCGTGAACCCCTTCGTCACATTGAAGTGCGCAGCAACGGGCGCGTATCATGCGGGCCGGGGCGGCTGAGGTCGGAGGGCCCATGCACCGGAGCGCCGAAGAGATCGAAATCCTGTTGCGAGAGCGCGGCTTGTCGCTGACGCCGCAGCGCCGGGCGATCGTGCGCTGCCTCAGCGATCACGGCGGCCATTGGACCGCTGCCGAGCTGCTCGAGCGCGTGGCGGGCGAGTTCCCGCTGGCGAGCCGGGCAACCGTCTACAGCACCGTGGCGCTGCTCCGCGATCTCGGTGTGATCGCGGCGCTGCCCGCGCTGAGCGGCGAGCTGCGCTTCGACGCCGACCCCGAGCCGCACCAGCACTTCGTCTGCCTGCGCTGCGGACGGCTCGAAGACGTCCCCAGCAGCTGGTTCCCGGTCGCGCTGCCTCCCGAAGCCAAGCCGACCTTCCAGGTCCAGCGCTACCGCGTCATCGCCGAGGGCCTCTGCGCGACCTGCACCCAAGCCCGCTGACCCCGCACCAGCAGACCTGCAAAATACCCCGACCCCACCCGCGAGCCCAAAACGCACCCTGACCCATATTCCGCTCGGTCGCGTCCGCGACAGAGCGGGTTCATCAGTTGGCTCACGAGTTGATCTTCCTCCTTCAGCAGCTACGATCCCCGGCCGGAGGTCTGACCTCCGACCGATAACCAGCGTTCGATCTCATCGTTCGATCTGCCCGGGAGCGTTCATGCAGCTGGAGTCTGTCCGCACGCCGAGTCTCGTCGATCGCGTCTTCGAGCAGCTCCGCTCGCAGATCCTCTCGGGCGCGATCCCGGCGGGCAGCCGGCTGCCGAACGAGCGGGAGCTGGCGGACACGCTGCACGTGAACCGCCAGGTGGTGCGCGAGGCGCTACAGCGCCTCGAGTTCCTCGAACTGCTGGAAGTGCGCCACGGGCAGGGTGCCTTCGTGCAGGAGCTGTCGGCGTCGTCGGCGCTGCAGGTGATCGAAGCGCTGCTGCGCGACCCGGCCATCGTCACGCGCGAACTGCTCGAACAGCTGCTGGTCTTCCGGCGCCACATCACGCTCTCGGTCGTCGGGCTGGCCGCAACGAATCGCAGCGAGGAGCAGCTGGTCCGCGCCCGCGCGCTGCTCGAAGACGAAGCCGCCGAAGGCTCCGATCCGAAGCGCGCGCTCGACCTCGACCTGCACTGGAACGCGCTGCTCGGCGAAGCGACCGGCAACCTGATGTACCAGCTCGTCACGAACCTCTTCACGAAGCTCATCGCCCGTCTCGGCCCGCTCTACTACAACGAAGATCGCGATCACCAGCGCTCGATGACCAACCACCGCGCGATGCTGCGGGCGATCGAGGCGCGCGATCCCGACGCGGCCGTTCGGCTCGTCGATGAGATGCTTCGCTACAGCGAGGATCGCATTCGGAGCGAGGCGTTGCGCCTCGAAGCGGCCGGGCTGATCGGTCCGCGGAGCCGGCCGTGATCGCGCGCGAAACATTGCGGTGGAACGGCTGGGGGCGACTCGGCGAGTCGACCGAGATGACGCGTACGCGCGAGGTTGCGCTGCTCGCCGAACTCGGTCGCCGGCTCGGCCGGCCGCTCGCGCGTGGGGCCGAGCCCGTCGAACTCGACGCGATCCGGCTGCCGCCTTCGAAGCTGACGCCCGAGGTATTGGCGCAGCTGCGTGCCGCATGCGGCGAGGACGGAGTGCGCACCAGCGCGTTCGAGCGCGTTACACACGCGGTTGGCCGCAGCCTTCCCGACCTGCTGCGGCTGCGTCGCGGCGAAATCGGGGCGGCGCCCGATGTGGTCGTGTATCCGGCCGAGGAAGGCGCCGTCGCGGCGGTGTTGCGCGTCGCCGCCGATGCGAATCTCGCGGTGATCCCATTCGGTGGCGGCTCGAGCGTGGTGGGAGGCGTCGAGCCGCGCACCGCTGCCGGACAGGCCGGCGCGCTCTCGCTCGATACGACGCGCCTCGATCGGCTGCTGCGTCTCGACGCCGAAAGCCACACGGCCACGTTCCAGGCCGGCATCGACGGACCTGCGCTCGAGGCCGCGCTCGCGCTGCGCGGTTACACGCTCGGCCACTTTCCACAGTCGTTCGAGCATTCGACGCTCGGCGGCTGGATCGCCACGCGCTCGGTCGGCCAGCAATCGGACGGCTACGGCGGCATCGAAGACCTGCTGGTCTGCGCGCGTGTCGTGACGCCCGCCGGCGTCATCCGTACGCTCGACGTGCCGCGCGCCGCGAGCGGTCCCGAACTGAACCAGTTGCTGCTCGGCTCCGAAGGCGTGCTCGGCGTGATCGTCGAGGCCACCGTGCGCGTGCGCGCCTGCGCCGCGCGCTCGGACGAGCGCGGCATGCTGTTCCGCTCGTTCACCGCTGGGGTCGCCGCGGTGCGCGAAGCCGCTCGCGCAGAGATTCCCGTCGCGATGATGCGCCTCGCCGATGGCGCCGAGACCGAGTTGTCGCTGCTGCTGCGTCACGATCCGGCGCGCCGCATCGATCTCACCGCGACCGCGCTGTCGCTCGCCGAACGCCTCGGTTACGGCACCGGCCGCTGCGCGCTGCTCTACGGCGCGGAGAGCAGCGACGCACGCCACGTCGCCGCGACGATGCGTCGCGTGCGCAACCTGCTCGTCCGGCGCGGCGGCTTGCCGCTCGGTCGCGCGCCCGGTCGCTCGTGGCGGCGTGAGCGCTTCCGCACGCCATACCTGCGCGACTGGCTGCTCGACCACGGCGTCGCCGTCGACACGATGGAGACGGCGCTGCCGTGGGCGCGGCTCGAAGCGGGTCACGCTGCGATCGTGCGCGCGTTGCGCGGCGCCGCCGAGACGCACGCCGGCGCGGGCCTCGCGATGTCGCACCTCTCGCACAGCTATCTCGACGGCGCGTGTCTCTACTTCACGATCCTCTACCCGATCGAGATCGGCCGCGAAATCGAGCAGTGGAGCGCGATCAAGCGCGACGCCACCGAAGCGATCGTCGCGGCCGGCGGCACGATCTCGCACCATCACGGCGTCGGCATCGATCATCGACCGTGGATGGTGGGCGAGAAGGGCGCGCTCGGCGTCGAAGCGCTGCGCGCGGTGAAGCGCGCCGTCGACCCGAGCGGTGTGATGAACCCGGGGAAGCTGCTGTGACCGCGGCATGGACGCTCGCCGAGCGGCGCGCGGCGCTCTCGCGCGCCGAGCGCGACGGCGTGGACGTGCTGGTGGTCGGCGGCGGAATCGTCGGCGCCGGCGTGCTGCGCGACGCGGCGACGCGCGGCTTGCGCGCGCTGCTGGTCGAGCGCAACGACTTCGCGTCGGGTACCTCGAGTCGCTCGTCGAAGATGGTGCATGGTGGCCTCCGCTACCTCGCGCACGGCCATCTCGCGATCACGCGCGAAGCGTGTCGCGAGCGCGACCTGCTGCTGCGGATGAATCCCAATCTGGTGAAGCCGCTGCCGTTTCTGTTCTGCGCCTGGGAGAACGGCAACACGCCAGCGTGGCAGGTCCGCGCGGCGCTCAGCGTCTATTGGGGGCTCGCCAACTTTCGCCGCTCGGCGCGCTTCCGGATGTTGTCGCCCGAAGACGTGACGAAATACTCGCGCGACTTCCGCCAGCATGGCCTGCGCGCTGCCGGCCTCTACTACGACGCGCAGGTCGATGACGCGCGCCTCGTCGTCGAGGCAATCAAGAGTGCGCGCCGACTCGGCGCGGAAGCGGCCAATCACGCCGAGGTGATCGAGTTCCTGCGCGGCCCGGACGCGCGTCTCAGCGGCGCGCGCGTGCGCGATACGCTGGATGGCCGCACGCTGCAGATTCGCGCCGGCGTCGTCGTGAACGCCGCCGGCCCGGCGATCGAGCGCGTGCGCGGCCTCGACCAGCCGGCTTCCCAGCGGGAACTGCGCCCCGCAAAGGGTGTACACATCGTGATCCCGCGCGAGCGGATCCACGCCGAAGGGGCGGTCGCCGTCGAGTCGCCCATTGATGGGCGTCGGATGTTCGCGTGCCCGTTCGACGACGTGATGATGATCGGCACCACGGACACGTTCTCGGACGAGATCGACGAGCCGGTCGTCACGATCGACGAAGTCCACTATCTGCTCAGCGCCGCGAACGAAGCCTTTCCGAACGCGGGGCTCACCACCAACGACATCCGCTCGGTGTGGGCTGGCGTCAGGCCGCTGATTGCGAGCAGCGACGCCGAGACGCCGCCGTCGGACGTGTCGCGCGAGTCGGAGATCACCGAATCGGCATCGGGCCTGATCTCGGTAGCGGGCGGCAAGCTCACCACGTTCCGCGCAATGGGCGAGGCCGCGATGGACCGCGTGATGAAGCAGCTCGCGGCCAGGGCGCGGGGTGCAGCAGGGCCCAGTCGCACGGCTGCGCTCGCACTCCGCGACGACTCCTTCGAACGCGCCGATGTCGAGCTCGAACTGCGGCGCCGCTTCACGCTGTCGCCGCGCGTCGCGGACCATCTGATTACCGCGTGGGGCGCCGATGCGATCGCGCTGCTCGACGCGGCGCCCGAAGAGCTGCGCCGCCCGATCGGGAAGTCGCGCTACCTCTACGCGGAGATCCCGTGGTCGATCCGCACCGAATGCCCTGCCTCGCTTTGCGACGTACTCGAACGCCGCGTGCGGCTCGCGCTGTTCGCCGAAGGCCAGGGATTGCCGCAGCTTGCTCGGATCGCCGAAGTGGCTGCTGCTGCGGCAGGCTGGGAAGCCGAGCGAACTCGCGCCGAAGCGACCGCCTATGCCGCCGCCGTGCGGCGTCGCTATCAGATCGTCGCGGCGGCGCGCACGACCGAACGAGCCGCGTAGTCATCGTCGCGAGCTGCGGAGACTCCTGAAAACGGCCGGCTAACATCCGCCGCCGTGGCGGGTCGGACTCTCGTAATCGTCAATCCGAAGAGCCGTGGCGGCGCGACGGGACGCCGCTGGCCCGCCATCGAAGCGAAGCTGCGCGACGCGCTCGGTGCGATCGAGATCGAGCGCACGCGCGGCCCCCGCGACGCCGAACGCATCGCGCGCGAAGGCGTGCGCGCGGGCGCCGAGCTGGTGATTGCCGCGGGCGGCGACGGCACCACCAGCGAAGTGGTCGCCGGCATCCTCGGCGCGGGGCTCGGCTCCTACGCCGAGCTGGCGTTGCTCCCGCTCGGTACCGGCGGCGATCTGGCGCGTGGGCTCGGATTCGCGGGCTCGCTCGACGACGCGATCGTGCGAATTGCGAACGGCAGGTCGCGACGAATCGACGCCGGGCGCGCGACGTTCACGACGCGCGACGGTCGCGAACTCACCACGCACTTCATCAACATCGCGAGCCTCGGCGTCTCGGGTCTGGTGACACAGCTCGTCAACGACGCACCGAAGACTTTTGGCGGCCGCGTGTCGTTCTTCCTCGGCACGGTGCGCGCGATCGCGCGCTGGCGGGCGGTGCCGGTGACGCTCCGCCTCGACGGCGCGGTCGTGCACGAGGGACCGCTGCATCTCGCCGCGGTCGCGAACGGCCGCTACTTCGGCGGCGGCATGCACGTCGCGCCCGCGGCGCGCTTCGACGACGGCGTCTTCGATCTCGTCGTGTTTCGCGGCGAAGGCGGCAACGGGCGGCTGCTCCGCAAGCTCCCGCTGATCTACAGCGGCCGTCATCTGGCGCTCGACGAGGTGACGCAGCATCGCGGCGTCGTCGTCGAAGCCAGCTCGGATGCAGAGCTCTGGCTCGAGATCGATGGCGAACCGCTCGGCCGTGCACCCGCGCGCTTCGAGTGTCTGCCCGGCGCGATGCGGCTGCGCGGCACGGGCGCGTGAGCGACCTCTTCGCGACGATCCGGGCGCGCGCCGCCGAGGTGTCGCGCGACGCACGCTTCGTCCGCATCGACGGCAAAGCGCTCGCGCGACTCGCGGAGAGCCTCGCGGAGGATCCGCCGGCGCCGCCGGCGTGGGACGTCGCGACGCATCATCGCGGTACGCCGCGTTCGACACTCGCTTACGTGATCACGCTGAATGCGATCAACTTCGGCTCCGGCTGGTTTCCGAAGCTGCGCAAGCGCGAAGGTCGTTCGGGCTACTTCACGGTGGCGATGGGCATGACGGATCGCTTCGACGCCGAGGGTCCCTGGAGCGCGCGCGAACTCGCCGAACTCTCCCCCTTCGATTTGTCGCGCGTATTGGGACAGGGTCTCGCGGACCCTGAGGTCGTGGAGCTGCTCGCGCTCTTCGCGGCGGCGCTGAACGATCTCGGCGAGTTTCTCACGCGGCGTCACGGCGGCAGTTTCGCGAATCTCGTCGATGGCGCGGATCGGAGCGCCGAGCGGCTGGTGCGCGAACTCGCGGAGATGGCGCTGTTCCGCGACGTCTCGGTCTACGCCGATCTCGAAGTGCCTTTCTACAAGCGCGCGCAGATCACCGCTGCGGATCTGTCGCTCGCGTTCGACGGCGAGAGCTACGGCCGCTTCGACGATCTCGCCGAACTCACGGCGTTCGCCGACAACCTCGTCCCACACGTGCTGCGCATGGAAGGCGTACTGCAATATCGGCAGCGACTCGGCGAGCGCATCGACGCCGGCGCTCTGCTCGAACACGGTTCGCCGGAAGAGGTCGAGATTCGCGCGGCGGGTATCCATGCGGTCGAGCAGATCGTCGCGGCGATCCGCATGCGCGGCGGCGCCGCGACGGCGCAGGCGATCGACTACACGCTCTGGCAGCGCGGCCAGCGACCCGAGATGAAGGCGCATCCGCGCCATCGGGCGCGCTGCCCGTACTACTGAGGTCGCAGCGTTGGCGGCGAGAAGGAGGCGCGTGTTCGACGGTGCGCTGCTGGTATTCGTGGCGGTGGTGCTCGGGCTCGTCGCGATCGCGTGGTGGCGTGGCGGCACGCCACTGGTGCGCGAAGGCCTTGCGGGCGGAACCAACATGCTGCTCGGTTCGGGGCTGCTGGTCGCCCTGTCGTTCCTTGCCGCGGGACTCGCCGAGGTGTTGATCCCACGCGACTTGATGCCTCGCGCATTCGGCGTCGACTCGGGCCTGCGCGGCATCCTGATCGCCGCAGGCGCCGGCGTGCTGACGCCGTCGGGACCTTTCGTTGCGATCCCGATTGCGGCGGCGATGGGTCGCAGCGGCGCGGCGACCGGGCCGCTGGTCGCGTACGTGAGCGGCTGGGGACTGTTGGCGGTGCATCGACTCGTCGCGTGGGAGATCCCGATCCTCGGCGCGCGACTCGCGCTGACGCGCTGGGGCGTGTGCCTGATGCTGCCGGTAGTCGCGGGCCTGTTGGCGCGGTTGGTTGCTGGAGCGCGGTGAGGAGAAAGGGGACGGTCCTCATCGAGGACTGGCTGTGGAGAAAGGGGACACACCTCCGCGAGGCCTGTCCCTCCAGTCCTCGGCCCGTCCTTTTCGAGGACCGTCCCCTTTCTCCTAGGCTTCCACCAGATCGAGCAATTCGGCGAGGTTCGCGATCACGTGTCGCGGCGCGTGTTGACCTTGGACATCGGGCGGAGCCGAGCCGATCAGCACGCTGGTCATGCCGAGCGCGTTCGCGCCGGCGATGTCGTGCCAGACCGAATCGCCGACGAAGACGACGGACTCGGGCGCGGGGTTGCCGGCCTTCTCGAGTGCGACGCGGAAGATGCCGGGATCCGGCTTGCACGAGCGCGCATCCTCGCTGGTGGTGATGGCGTGAACGAACGAGCCGAGATCGAGGCCCGGCCACACGGCGTCGAGCTGGTCGTTGTCGATGTTGGAGACGATCTGCAGGTGCAGGCCGCGCTCGCGCAGTGCGGCGAGCGTCGCGGCCGCGTCGTCACGCGGGCGGATCTCGGGTCCGCCGAGCACGCGAGTTTCGGAGAAGCGCAGGTCGGGGTCGTCGGCGTTCGCGGCGACGTCGAAGCGGCGCAGGAACTGGACGTGGGCTTCGGTGAACAGGTCGCGGTGCAGGTAGTACGGACGCGACGCCCATTCGCCCATCGTGCGCATCATCGCGATGCGGTATTCGCGTCGCAGATCATCGACCGGCGCAGCGACCCCGCGCCCGCGCGCGAGGTCCTCGAGCACGGTATCGAAGTGCGAGTTGATGCTCGCGTAGCTGAAGAGCGTCCCGCCGAGGTCGAAGAACACCGCGCGATGCCGCATGAGCGCGGAGCCTAGCCCAGGGCATCCGCGGCCTGGGCCCGCGATTGACATGCAGGACTCGTTCCCTAACCTGCACCGCTTCTCCGCCGGAACTCCCTCCGGTAGACCCCATCATTCGATTGAGGGCCTCGGACTCGAAGTCGATCCCAGCCCCGTCCATTGCGAGGTGCACCATGCTGTCGCTCGAAGAAGTCGATTCTGGCGCGCGGGTCACCCACAAGAACACGGGTCTTCGCTACACCGTTTCGGATCTGGGCGAGGACGAAGTCCTGCTCGCACCCGACAACGCCGACTTCCAGGACCTGATGGTCCCGATCGAGCTGTTTCGCCAGGAGTTCATCCTCGGGGAACGCTACGCCGGCACGCGCGGTCGCGGAGGTCGTCGCCCGGCGCGCCGCTCCTCGACGCCGCAGGCAGTGACGGGACCGAAGGCACGCGGGCGCATCAAGAAGATGGTGCGCGAGCGCGGCTTCGGTTTCATTCGCGGCGAAGATGGCAAGGAAGTCTTCTTCCACCGCTCCGGGCTGAACGCCAGCGACTACGATGGGCTCAACGAGGGCGATCTGGTCGAGTACCAGATCCAGGAAGGCCCGCGCGGCGCCCGCGCCGAGAACGTGCGCGGCATCACCGACGCGGCCCCGGCCGCGGCCGGCGCTTCGCCCAGCGCCTAGGCCTTGGTGATCTCGCCGCTCGGCTGCGCCTCGCTACGCGGGAATTAGAGGCGCGGTCAGCGCGGCGTTGCGTCCGGCAGGCCGCCGTCGACGGGTAGCGTTGCGCCGGTGGTGGGCGTGCTGCGCGTTGCAAAGAACAGCACCGCGTTCGCGACGTGGTCGGCGGTGACGCGCGCCTTCAGCAGGTTGCGATTCTGGTAGAACTCCTCGAGTCCCTGCTCGTCGAGGCCGCGCGCCTTCATGCGGCCCGGGCCGACTTCCTGCCAGAGTCCCGACTTGCGCGCGCCGTCCGAGAACACCGCATCGGGCGCGACCATGTTCACGCGCACGTCCTGCGCCGCGAGTTCGAGACTCGCGATGCGCGCGAGCTGGTGCGACGCGGCCTTGGTCGCGCTGTAGGCGCCGAAGCCCGCGCCGGGTGCGAATACGTTCTTGGTCGAGACGAGCACGATGTCGCCGCCGGTGCGCTGCATCGCGAAGACACGCTCGGCTTCCTTCAGTAGCAGCAGCGTGCCTTCGACGTTCACGCGCGCCACGCGGCGGAACGCTTCCAGCTCGAGTTCGCCGAGCGTGGCGACGTGGGCAAGACCCGCGTTGATGACCAGCAGATCGACACCGCCGAAGGTCGCGCATACCTGCGCGAAGCCCGCGCCGACCGAAGCGGGGTCGGTGACGTCGAGTGCGACGCCGGTGATGCGTTCGCCGTATTCGGTGCGCAACTCGGCCACCAACGAGTCGAGCGGCGCGCCCGCGAGATCCGTCGCTGCGACGTGACAGCCTTCGCGCAGCAAGCCGCGCACGATGCCTGAACCGATCGCGCCAGCGGCACCCGTAACGATCGCCACTTCGCGCGCGAGTGGCGGCCTTTGGGCCTGCAGCTTCGCGTGCTGGAGCGTGTAGTACTCCATCGCGAAAAGATCGCCTTCGGGCAGCCCGTCGTAGTCGCCCATCGCGGCGATCTGCTCCTTCACCGCCAGCGTCTGGCGCGTGATGTCGGCGGCGATGTCCGCGGCGCGCACGTCCTCGCCGGCGCACAGTGCGCCGAGACCGGGGAGCAGCACGACGCGCGGCTTCGGGTCGGTACGTTCCATTCCCTCCGGCAGCGCCGCGCGATGGCGCTCGAAGTAGGCGTCATAGTCGCGCACGTAGGCATCGATCGCCGCAGCGAGCTGTTCGCGCAGTTTCGCCGCGTCGCCCCATGCGGGTGCATCGATCCATGCGGGCAGCGCCTTGGTGCGGATCAGGTGATCCGACGTGAGAGTGGGCGTCTGCGCCAGCGCGCGCCCGCGCTCCGAATCGACGAAGTCGAGGACAGTGCGCAGCGTGAGCGGTCGCACGATCACGCGGCGGTGCGGGCGATCGGCGTCGCCACTCGGTGACGCGAGCAGACCGCGCAACAGCGGCGCAACCTGCGCGGCGCGCGCCTGCGCCACGCCCTGCGGCGTCTCGACTCTCACGCGCAGCGGCGACTTCTGACGCCCCACGACGAAGCGCTCGGCTTCGCTCACCACTTCGATCATGCGCTCGTAGCTCTCGCGCGCGGTCGCACCCCAAGTGATGACGCCGTGCTTCATCAGCACCATCGCGCGCGCGTCGGGTTGCGCCTCGAGGGCGGCGGCCGACGCCTTCGCGAGCGCGAAGCCCGCCTTTACGTAAGGCAGCACGAGTACGTCCTTGCCGAGCGCATCGCGTACCAGCGCCGCGCCGCCGACCTGATTGGTCAGCGCGAGGATCGCATCGGCGTGGCTGTGGTCGACGTAGCGCGCGGGAATCCACGCGTGCACCAGTGCTTCGATCGACGGCATGCCGGCGCGGTGGTCGAACAGATGCGTGCGCAGCTCGTTCACCATCGCGGCGTCGGAGAGCTTCGCGACGGCGCGCAGTCGCAGCAGGTAGTCGAGGTCGAGCGCGGGCAGACCGTCAGGCTCGATCTGCGCCAGGTCGTAGCCGGATGCCTTCACGAAAAGCGCTGGCATGGACCCGCCGAGCACCGTTTCGCGCACGCCCTTCAGCGATGTGTTGCCGCCGCCATGCAGCACCAATGCGGGATCGCAACCGAGCAGGCGGCTCGTGTAGACGCGCAGCGCGAGGTCCTCGCCGGCGCTCGCGAAGGTCGCGGTCGCGGCGCGCGCGTCGGCGTCGGACCACCGACTCTGCACGTCTATCGACCGCAGATCCAACTCATGAACTTCGCTCGCCTGCGGCTCGCTGCGCGCTCGCTGCGCTCGCTTGAGCGCGGTAGTACTCGAACGCGATCTCGGGCTTCTCGTTGTCGTGGACGACCTTGCGCACTGCCTGGATCATCGCCGCCGGTGCGTCGGACTGGAAGATGTTGCGGCCCATGTCGACGCCCGACGCGCCGCGCTGGATCGCGTTGTAGGCCATCTCGAGCGCCTCCAGCTCCGGCAGCTTCTTGCCGCCCGCGATCACGATCGGGATCGGGCACTGCGCGGTGACGGTCTCGAAGTCGTCGTCGCAGTAGTAGGTCTTCACGTAGGTGGCGCCGAGTTCCGCGCAGATGCGCGTCGCGAGGCGCAGGTACTTGGCGTCGCGCACCAGCTCGCGACCGACCGCAGTGACGGCGAGCGTCGCAATGCCGGCGCCGTTCCCCATGTCGACGAGGCGCGTCAGGTTGTGCACCGACTTCGTCTCGCCCTCGCCGCCGATGAACACCTGCACCGCCATCGCGGCGACGTTGAGCCGCACCGCCTCTTCGATCGAAATCGCGAGTTCCTCGTTCGAGAGTTCCTTCAGGATCGACGGGCCGCCGCTCGCGCGGATCACGATGCCCTTGCCGTAGGTGGGCGGGATCACCGAGCGCAGGATCCCGCGCGTGCACATCAACGTGTCGGCGTACGGCAGCAGCGGTACGATGTTGAGGTCGATGCGCTCGAGGCCGGTGGTGGGGCCCTGGAAGTAACCGTGGTCGACGGCCAGCATCACGGTGCGCCCTGAGGCCGGATCGAAGATCTTCGAGAGCCGGTTCTTCAGGCCCCAGTCGAGCGAGTTCGAGCCCTTCAGGAAGAAGCCCTCGGTCTTCTGCGGCACGCTTGCGTGGTAGTTCTTGTCCACTCGAGCATCGGCTTCGGGCATGACGGGACTCCTCGGAAGCTGCGGGAGATCGCGAGATCGGCTGCGCGCCGGAATTCCGTAAGTACCTGATTGGAAGAGTCGCCTCAACCGCGGAGCGCAGTCCGAAAGCGGGCATCGCGAGCAGTGGCGAAGACTTCAGTCCGCTTCGTACCGGTGCACGATGGGCAACCGCCGGCCAGCACCGAATGCCTTTGTCGACGTGCGCAGGATCAGCGGTGACTGGCGACGCTTGTACTCGTTGCGATCGAGGCGGCGCACGATCTGGCGCACCAGCTCGCGCGACGCGGCGGGCGGCGGCTCGATCGACTCCGCATTCAGACCGCCCTCGATGGCCTGTTCGAGCACCGCGTCGAGAATCGCGTAGGGCGGCAGATCGTCCTCGTCGCGCTGATCGGGCGCCAACTCGGCGGAGGGCGGCTTCTCGATCGTGCTCGCCGGGATGCGCTCGCCGCCGCGGTTCGCGTACTGCGCCAGCGCGTAGACGTCGCGCTTGTAGACGTCGCCAAGCACCGCGAGACCGCCCACGGTGTCGCCGTAGAGTGTGCAGTATCCAATCGACAGTTCGCTCTTGTTGCCGGTCGCCAGCACCAGCCGGTTCTCCGCGTTCGAGATCGCCATCAGCATGGCGCCCCGGATCCGCGACTGAATGTTCTGCTGCGCAAGTCCGTAGTTCTCGCGCGCGCCGAACACGTTGGCGAAGACGTCGAGGTAGCGCGCGTAGATCGGGTTGATGTCGACGGTGCGCGTCTCGATGCCGAGATGGCGCGCCAGCGCCAGTGCGTCAGCGACACTGTGCTCCGAGGAGAACGGCCCCGGCATCAGCACGCCGAGCACGCGATCCGCGCCGAGCGCCTGCACGGCCAGATGCGCCGTCACCGCCGAATCGACGCCGCCCGAGAGGCCGATTACCGCGCCGGGCGGGAGCTGCTGCTTGCGGAAGTAGTCGCGGATGCCGAGCACGAGCCCGGCTTCGAGCTGAGCGGCGCCGATCGGTTCGAGGGTCGCGGCGAGCGGCGCCGGCAGATCGTCTACGTCGATCACTTCGAGCGCCGACTCGAAGAGCGGCAGCGACGCGCGGATGCGTCCCTGCGCATCGACGAAGAACGAGCCGCCGTCGAAGATCAACTCGTCGTTGCCGCCGACCTGATTGGCGAACGCGATCGGTACGCCGTGACGCCTCGCGAGCGCGCAGAACAGCTCGCGCCGCTGCTGCGGCTTGCCGACGTGCCACGGCGACGCGGAGAGATTCAACACGAGCTGGGCGCCCTGGCGCGCGAGATCGCCGGTCGGATCGACGTCATACGGGATGCGCTCGACCCAGCCGTCCTCGCAGATCGTCAGACCCAGCGACACACCGTCGAGCGACGCCGGCGTCCGCGATGTGGCGGGCGCGAAATAGCGGTTCTCGTCGAAGACGTCGTAGGTGGGCAGCAGCGTCTTCGCCTGCGTCGCGACGCGTGCGCCGTTCACGAGCAGCACCGCCGCGTTCGCGAGCGACTTGCCGCCGCGCCGCTCGCTCGGCAGCACGGCGCCCACCGCGATCGCGATGCGCTGCGAAGCGGGCGCTAGCGAATCCAGCTCGCGCAGTTGATCCGCGACGAAGCCGCGCCGCTCGAGCAGGTCCATCGGCGGATAGCCGGTGAGCGCGAGTTCGGAGAAGACGACGAGCTGCGCACGCGCTGCCGCCGCTTTCGCAGCCGTCTCCTCGATCAGCCGGCGATTGCCAGCGAGGTCGCCGACAGTGGGATTGATCTGCGCGATGGCGATACGCACGGGCGCAGGGTAGCAATACGAGAATGGAAATCGTCGGACCGACCTCGCACTTCTACGTCTCGCAGCGCTTGCGCCTGCACTACGCCGACTGGGGCAACGAATCCGCGCCGACCGCGGTGCTGGTGCACGGCGGTCGCGATCACGCGCGCAACTGGGATTGGGTCGCGCGCGAGCTGCGCCACGAATGGCACCTCGTCGCGCCCGATCTGCGCGGCCACGGCGACAGCGGCTGGGCGATTGGCGGCATGTATGCGATCGCCGACTTCGTGCTCGATCTCGCCAACCTGATCGAGGCGCTCGGCGAAGGGCCCGTGGTGCTACTCGGTCACTCGCTCGGCGGCGCGGTGTCGCTGATGTACACCGGCATCTATCCCGAGCGCGTGCGCAAGCTCGTCGCGATCGAAGGACTCGGGCCGCCGCCGTCGATGCTCGAGAAGCTGCGCGGCCGCCCGCCGGAGGCGCGCATGCGCGAGTGGATCGGGCAGATGCGCCAACTCGGCTCGCGCCAGCCGAAGCGCTACCCGAGTTTCGAAGCCGCCGCCGCGCGGATGCGCGAGGAGAACTCGTTCCTCTCGGGCGAGCAGGCGAAGCATCTGACCATCCACAGCGTGAACCGCAACGAAGACGGCACCTGGAGCTGGAAGTTCGACAACTACGTGCGCACCTTCGCGCCGTACCGCTTCGACGTCGACGACATGCGCGCGCTTTGGAGCCGCATCACCTGTCCCACGCTGCTGGTGCGTGGCGCGAACTCGTGGGCGAGCGATCCGGTCAAAGACGGACGCATCGAGCCGTTCCACGACGCCCGGCTCGTCACGATTCCCGGCGCCGGCCACTGGGTACACCACGACCAGCTCGGCGCGTTCGTTGCCGCGGTGCGGGAATTCCTGGCCGCGTGAGCACGGAGCCGCTCGGACGCCGGCGCGCGCTCGCCTACGCGTCCGGCAGTCTCGGCATCGATGCGCTGGCGCCGATCCTCTCGTGGCTCCCGTACCTGTACGCACCGCCAGCCGACGTGCCGGGTGCGGTCGCATTGCTGCCGGCGGCCACCGTCGGCGCGCTGCTCTTCGTCGGCCGCTTCGTCGACGGCTTCGCCGAGCCGATCGTCGGTTGGGCGTCGGATCGCGCGCGCACGCGCTTCGGCCGCCGGATTCCGTTCGTGCTCTTCGGAACGCCGGTGCTGGTTGGCGCGTTCCTCGCGCTGTTCTTTCCGCCCTTTGGTCCGGACCAGCCCGCGGCGACCGGCTTCTACCTCGTCGTTGCGAACACGATCTTCTGGTGTGCGTTCACCGCCGTCGTCGCGCCGTATCTCGCGCTGCTGCCGGAGATCGCCACCAGTAGCGACGAGCGCACGCGCATCTCGACGCTGATGACCGCGTTCTCGATCCTCGCGGTGATCGCCGGCAACCTCGTGCTCGGCGCCGTGGTCGCGAAATTCTCGGGAGGTCGCGCGCTGCTCGGCGTGCACTTCGCGAACGGATTCGAGCCCCAAGCAATCGCGATCGCCATACTGGCGTTCGGTTTCTTCTATCTGTCGATCGCATTCGTGCGAGAACGGCCGATCGCGGCAGGCGGCCCGCCGCATCTGTCGTTCCGTTCGGCCGTCACCGAATCGTTTCGAAATCCGGCATTCCTGCCGCTGGTGATCCCTCTCTCGGTGTTCCTGGTCGGCGTCAACCTGGTCGTGACGTCAGTCCCGTATCTCGGCCACGCGATCCTGCACGCCAGCGAGACCGAGGCATCATTCGGAACCGCAGCGGTGTACGTTTCAGCAGGCGTGTCGCTGCCGCTCGTCGGCCGCGCGACTGCAAGGTTCGGCAAGAAGCGTGTCTACTCGGCGGCGCTGCTCGCGATGTCGCTGGTGTTCGCGGCGATCCCACTCGTCGCGCTGTCGCCGCACCCCACCGCGACCTACCTCGCTTTGATGGTGGTGCTCGGGATTCCGGTCGGCGCGCTGCTGGTTCTCGGCCGCGTGCTGATCGCCGACGTGATCGACGCCGACTTCGCGCGGACGGGCCTGCGGCGCGAGGCGATGTACTTCGGCATGCAGGGCCTGATGACGAAGGTTTCGTTCGGCGTCGGGCCGCTGGTCGCGACGCAGCTATTCCAGGCGTTCGGCAACACCACCGAGCAGCCACTCGGCATCCTGCTCTGCGGTCCGGTCGCCGGCCTACTCGGCATCGCGGGGTGGTTCGCGTTCCGGCGCTATCCGTCCTGATGAACGTCGCCGCTCGCCGTTG
>CAYGWM010000009.1:32339-36073 GCA_964353555.1 uncultured Spirochaetales bacterium | reverse complement strand
CTCGCTACGCGGGAAGGCCGAGCAGACGATGCGTCTCCGCAATGCTGGCGACCGCGCGCCCGCAGCGTGCCGCCAGCAGCGCCGCTTCCTCGACGAGTTCGACGTTGGTCGGCGTGCGCGGTCCCGCGTAGTCCTCGAGCCCGACGCGCAGATGCCCGCCGCGCTCGAGCGCGAGTTGCGCAAGGCCGCACGCCACCACGTCGCCGCCCAGCACAGCCACCGACCACGGCAACCCGGAGCCCGCGAGCATGTCGAGATATGCCTCGAGCGCCGCTCGCGTAGGAGGCAGCCCGAACAGCAGCGAGCCGCCGAAGTAGAGCTTCAGCATCGCACCCGCCGGCATGCGTCCCGCCTCCGAATACGCGAGCGCCACGCGCAGGAAGCTCGGATCGAAGATCGAGATGCTCGGTGCGAGCGAGAGTTCTGCGCACTGCATGAACATGTGTCGCGCGTCGGCGTGGGTGTTCACGTAGACGAGGTCGAGCGGACGCGGAAGCCCGTCGGCGCCGAGAAAGCCGAGGCTCACCGATCCGGGATCGACGAGCCCAACGCGGCAAAGTCCCGCTTGCGCCAGTTCCGCGTTGTGCCGCCAGCGCGAAGCGATCGAGATCCCGGGCCCACCGCTGGCCATCGTCGGATAGAGCAACACACCGGGATGCCGCGCAACGATCGGCCCCCAAGCCTCGACATACGGCGCACCCGCATGGGTTCCGTCGCAAGTCCACAAGCCGTCATCGTTGTGGTTATGCACGATCGACGCGCCAGCCTCGATGCAGGCGAGCGCGTCGAGCGTGATCTCAGCAGGACTCCGCGGTACACGAGGATTCGCACTCTTCTGCGTCGCTCCATTGAGCGCCACCTCGATTACAACCGCCGCACTCACCAGAGCCACCCCACGAGCCAAGCCGCCCAGATGACCCCACGGCGATCAACAGGGCAAAGCGAGCGCCGATCAGCTGCGACCAAAGGTCGCCAGCTGCATCGCCGCTCGCCCCCCTTCACGGATAATAGACGTAGATCGCGTCGGCGATGCACGCCGGCTTCGTGCCACCTTCCACCTCGAACACCATCCCGAACGTCACCCTCGCGCCACCGCCCGGCATGTCCCTTACGTCTTTTAGTTCCGCCGCCATCCGCACCCGCGCGCCCGCCGGCACCGGCGCCGGCAACCGCATGCTCCCGAGGCCGTAGTTCACCGCCATCCGCACGCCATCCACCCGCACCACCTGCGGCAGCAACACCGGCGCGAGCGAGATGGTGAGGTAGCCATGCGCGATCGGTTGCTTGAACGGCGACTCGCGCTTCGCCCGCTCGACGTCGACGTGGATCCACTGGCGGTCGCCGGTCGCCTCGGCGAACGAATTGATCTGCGCCTGCGTGACGGTCACCCACTCGGACACGCCGAGTTTTTGTCCGACGAAGCTCTTGAGCGCAGCGACGCTCGGCACGATCGTGGGGGGCATGCGATCGATCTCCTCGCGGGGTGGGCCGAAGCGCGACCAACCGTAACACAGCCGAGGTGCTTGCCGAACGCGCCGTCACGGGCGACGGCCCTGCTTCGAGCGCTCGATCGCGACGACTTCCCACCAGCGCTGCGCCTCGGTGAGTTGTCGCGCAACGCCCGCGCGCGGAATCCGCAGCAGCTGGCCATGACGCGGCGCGACGGTCCACGCATCCGCGTGCTCGAACACGTCGATCACGTCATCGACGGTCTGTATGCCACTCTCGGTCCACGCGACGAAGCGCGTCGAGACGCGCGACCGCAAGCACAGCACGACCCTCGCACCTTGCGCGCGCGCGAGCAGCGCGGCGGCATCGTGGGCGTGCCCGAGCAGCGCGGACGGTTCCGGCGCCGCGATGCGCCCGGCGCGCAGCGTTCGCAGCACCTTGCCGATGCCACTCACGGCAGGGATCGTCAGCTCGGGCCCGAGATCGGCGAAGTCGTCGATCTGGGTTGCACCGAGCGACGCGGTGGTGCGGGCCGAGATCGGCTCGAACACGAGCAACAAGCCCTGCCGCTCCGCGCCGACGAGCGGCGCGGCGTACGCGAAGCAGGCCTCGATCCGGCGCTCCATTTCATCATCCTGTCATTTCTGGATCGCCCTCGCCGGGCTACGGTGCGTCCAGGCAGCGATCCGACGCGTATACTGGGCGAGCCTTCGGGAGAAACTCGATGTCGCGATCTCGTATTGCCTGGCTCGTGAGTCTCGCCGCCGCAGCGGGCGTCGGCTTCTGGATCTCCGGCCCCGTCCTGTATCGGACATTCATCGGTCTGGACTCGAGCGCGTTCCCTGGCGGCGCGGTTCTCGAACGAATCGGGCGACTCTTGCTACCGGACGCCGGCTTCTCGGCCGCGGGTCTGGTGCTAGCGCTGTTGCTCTGTCTGCCGGTAGCAGCGCTCGCGTTCTTCGCGGTGCGCGGTGCGCGTCGCGCCGCGACCGATCGCTCGCGCCGAAGCTTCCTGACGGGCGCCGCCTCGGGGGCCGGCGCCGCGCTCGCGGCGACCGCTGCCGGTACTGCCGTCGCGTTCGGTCGCGCGTTCTTCGGCTGGAGCAACGAAGGTCGCGGCTGGAACCGACCGCTCGCCGAGATCTTCGGCGGCGACGTCGTGAAGACGAACCCGGTCTGGCGCGACGAATGGAAGGGCGCGCGGGTGAAGGTCTACCGCCGGCTCGGTCGCACCGGCTTCGACGTGTCGGACATTTCGCTCGGCACCGGCGGGATCCGCGGCGAAACTGGCGAAGCGATCGTGCGCGAGGCCTTCGAGCGCGGTGTCAACTATCTCGACACCGCACCCGATTACGCGGGCTCTGGCAGCGAGCAGGCGATCGGCCGCGCGCTGCGCGGTCGCGATCGCACCAAACTCTTCCTCGCTACCAAATTCTGTCGCCCGTCGGGTCATCTGCCGCCCGGCACGCCCGTTGCGCAGTACAAGGAAGTGATCGAGGCGAGCTTGCAGCGCCTCGGCACCGACTACATCGATCTCGTGCACGTGCACTCGTGCGACGAGATCGAGCGGTTGATGGACCCGAACATGCACGAGGCGTTCGATCAGCTGAAGCAGCAGGGCAAGGCGCGCTTCCTCGGTTTCTCATCGCACACGCCGAACCTCGCGCAGGTGGCGGCTCGCGCGATCGAGTCGAATCGCTTCGACGTGATGATGCTCGCCTATCACCACGGCATCTGGCCGAGCCTCGGCGAGCTGATCCACCGCGCACGCACCGAGCGCGACATGGGCATCGTCGCGATGAAGACGCTGAAGGGCGCCAGGCACAACGGACTGATCGGTTTCCGCGAGAACGCGCAAGCCTACTCGCAGGCGGCGTTCAAGTGGGTGCTCACGAACCCGGACGTCGCGTGCCTCGTGGTGTCCTTCTTCGAGCCGCAGCATCTGGACGAGTACCTCTTCGCGTCGGGCAGCGCGCTCGCGACCCGGGATCACGCGCTGTTGCAGAGTTACGACGAGGCGATCGCCGGCACCTACTGCCCGCCGCACTGCGGCGCCTGCCTCAGTCACTGCTCCGAGGATCTCGCGGTGAACGACGTGCTCCGCTACCGGATGTACTTCGAGGACTACGGGCTCGAGAAGCGCGGCATGCAGCAGTACGCGCAGCTCGGCAAGAACGCATCGGCGTGTCTCGGCTGCACGGCGCCCTGCACCGGTCATTGCCCGGTCGGGATCCCGATCCAGCAGCGCATGCTCGAATCGCACGAACTGCTGTCAATTTCATGAG
>CAYGWM010000009.1:27907-32239 GCA_964353555.1 uncultured Spirochaetales bacterium | reverse complement strand
GAGCGCAAGCTGCTCGTCTATGGCGCCACTGGCTTCACCGGCCGGCTCGTCGTCGATGAGGCGCGCCGGTTGGGCCTCGATCCGATCCTCGGCGGCCGCAACCGCGCGGCGCTCGAACGGATGGCCGAGGCGGTCGGCGCGCCGGAGTGGCGCGTCGCCGACGCGAGTCGTCCCGCGTCGCTCGAGCCGCTCTTCGCTGGCGTCGGCTGCGTGGTGAACTGCGCGGGACCCTTCGTGCAACTCGGCGAGCCTGTGTTGTGCGCCGCGATCGACGCGGGTGCGCACTACCTCGACACCACCGGCGAACAGCTGTGGATGGCGCGCATGATGGACCTCCACTCGGCCGACGCCGAGCGCAACGGAACGACTGCGATTCTCGCGCATGCCTTCGAGTACGCCGTCGGCGACTGCGCCGCGCGCATCGCGGTCGAAGCGACGCCCGGCGCCGAGACCGTCGAGGTCGTGAACCGCGTCGAAGGCTTCGGCACCAGTCGCGGCACCAAGAAGTCGGCGCTCGACGTACTGACGAAACCCGCTCTCGCCGTCGTGAACGGTCGCCGTCGTGAAGAAGCGCAACTCGCCAACCGCACGCACGTGCGATTTCCGGACGAGGACGAAGATCGCGTCGCGCTCTCGTATGGCGGCGGCGAAGTGCTGTCGGCCCCGACCTTCGCGCCGACCGTGCGCACCGTGCGCACCTATCTCGCGGTGCCGGGCGCCGTCGCGCTGCTCGCGCCGATCTTCGCCAGAGCCGCTGCGCCGCTGCTCACCGCAAGGCTGCGACGCCTGCTGGAGTCGCGCATCGACGCTTCCGCCGTCGGCCCCGGCGAAGAGCGCCGCGACCAGCCGTGGTGGGTCCTGGCCCGCGTACGCGCCGCCGGCGGGAAAGCCACCAGCGTCACCGTGAGCGGCTACGACAGCTACGGCATCACCGCGGTAATCTGCGCGATCGGCGCGCAATGGCTGCTTGAAGGCCAGGCAAGGCGCACCGGCGTCCTGACGAGCGCCCAGGCCTTCGACCCTCGAGCCTTCCTGGACGCTCTGTCACCGTCGGGTGTGTCCTGGCGCCAGGACCCTGGTTGAGCGGCTGTCAGGGCGTTTGGATGGCGTGCACAAAGGCATCGTGCAGCGCTCGATGGATCGAGCGGCGATCGATCTTCCCGTAGACCTCGCGGAACGCGCGCAGCGGAATGATTCCCTTCGCCATCGAACGATGCCCACCGCCGACGCCGAGGCCCTCGACCACCGCGCGCACCACTTCGCCGGCCGCGCGCACGTATCCGACGTTGCGCACCGAGAACACCAGATCCGAGCCGACGATGCCGGCTGCGACCGACCATTCGGTGTTCTCGGCTTGAAGACCGAGATCGGCCACTTGCGGGATCACGTCTTCGCGCACGCGCCCCAGCACCAGCATGTGGATGCCGTCTTCCACCTTCGTCGAAGCGAGCGCACGGCCGAGCGCGCGCAAACCGTCGATCGGAAGGGCGGGGCGCTCGATGCGGCGCAATAGCGCCGGGCTGTGCAGCGCGTGCAGGAAGGCGAAGGCGCGGATGTCGTCGCGACTGGTCTCGCGACCGAGCAATTGCGTGTCGCTCTTGATGCCGTAGAGCAGCGCGGTCGCCAGGCGCGGTCGCACCTCGATCCCGGCGGCGCGCACGTATTCGGTGAAGATCGTGGACGTGGCGCCATACGAAGTCCGGATGTCGCCGATCACGGTGTCGTAGCCACCGCGCTCGGGGTGGTGATCGATCACGACGTCCACCGACAGTACGCGCGCTGGCGGGCTCTCGCCAAACACCGGCGGCTGTACATCCACCAGCGCCAGGCCGTCGAACTCCTCCAGCTCGGGTGGCGTGACGATGCGAACCTCGATCCCGAGCGCAGCGATCATCGCCCGGTTCTCGGGGCGCTTCACCGCGCCAAACGAAATCAGCGGCGCGGTGGGACTCTTGCGACCGAGCAGCGCGCGCAACGCGATCCCCGATGCGATGCCGTCCGGGTCCGGGTCGGGCTGCAGCAGGATGCCGACCTTTTCGCGCGTCACGAGCAGGTTGCGGAGCTCGACTACGCGGTGGAGGTTTTCCAGATGGTCGAACTCGTCGTCGAAATCGTCGCGGATCAGCGAGCGCAGGCGACCGAGGCGTAAACAGGGATGGATCGGCAGGTCACCGGAATCGAGCTTGTCGGAGAGCACCAGGATCGGCGCGATCGGCAGCGCTTCGCCGACCACCCCGACGGCCGTGCGCACGAAGCCGATCTCTTCGCTGACGATGCAGAAGACGTCGCCTTCGCGCGGGTTCAGCTTGCCGATCGCTTCGGCCGCGAGCCCGCCCTGCAGCGTGCGAAAGCCGGGCGGCCGCACGCGCGACTCGTCGTCGCGCGGAACCCAGGTGAGTTCCTCGTTCTCGCCGGCGCCGATGCGACTCCAGAGCCGAGCCAACTCGGCTCCGTCGCACACGATGATGCGGCGTTCCACTCTATCTCCCGGCGACCCGCTCGCGAGCCAGAGCCGCGGATTCGAACGCGCGCCATTCTAGCGGCGGCGCCAGGATTCGAATCGGCGGCCCCTGCGGGGCATCGGACCGATTTCAGGCGGGATTTCCGAGCGCCGCGAGCGCCTGCTGCTTGGCGCCCTTGTAGTCCGCCTTGCCGTTCGGCGCGCGCATCGACATCTTGGTGAAGACGATCCGCTTCGGTGTCTTGTAGCCGGCAAGGCGCTCGCGCACGTGCGAGCGCAGTTCGTCCGCGGTCGCTTGCTTGCCCGGTTCGAGCATCACGACGCCGGTGACCGACTCGCCCCACTTGTCATCGGGAAGCCCGACGACCAGTGCATCTGCGACGGCCGGGTGCATCTTCAGCACCTCTTCGACTTCCTCGGGATACACCTTCTCGCCGGCCGTGTTGATGCACGCCGAGCCGCGGCCGAGCAGGTTCAGCGTGCCGTCGACATTCACCGTGCACCAATCGCCCGGGATCGACCAGCGCCGGCCCTGATAGGTCTTGAAGGTTTCGTCGCTCTTTTTCTGGTCCTTGTAGTAGCCGAGCGGAATCGGGCCGCTGCGCGCGATGTAGCCGGGCTCGTCGCTGCCGGGCTCGACCTCGCGACCGTCCGGCGTGAAGACCTTGCAGTTGGGACCGATCTTGAATTTCGCGAGCTGCACCGTGCTCGCCTTCGTGGTGAGTTCGGTGCCGAAGCCCACCGCTTCGCTCGAGCCGAACGAGTCGTACATGATCGCGTGCGGCAGATGCTCGAGCAGACCCTGCTTGCTCTGCGGGCTGAAGATCACGCCCGACGACACGACCAGGAAGAACTTCGAGAGATCCCAGCGCTTCGGGTTCTCCTGCAGCGCCTTCAGCATCGGCTTTGCGAACGCGTCGCCGACGATCGCCGACGCGGTGGCGCCGCGCGCTTCCACGGTCGACCAGAGTTCCTCGGCGTCCAGACTTTTGGCCGTCAGCGTGATGATCGCGCCGCCGCCGCCTAGCGCGTTGATCGCCGTGAAGAGGCCCGTGCCGTGCATCAGCGGACAGGCGGGCAGCAGCCGTTGGCCGCGACCCTGCTGCGCGATGCGCGCGCGCTGTTCTTCGACGCTCTCGCTGGCCTTCTCGCCGATTACCGCATTGCCACCGCCGCCGAGTGCGCGGTAGAGCGCGGAGTGTTCCCACATCACGCCCTTTGGCATGCCGGTCGTACCGCCGGTGTACATGAAGAGCAGGTCGGTGGGAGAGCGCTTGATGTCGAGACGCTGGTCGGTGCCCGTGCCGACGATCTCGTGATAGGAGATTGCAAATGCGTTCTCCAACTCATGACCTCCGCTCGCCTGCGGCTCGCTGCGCGCGTCGGCCGGGCCGTCGCTTGCCGCGAGTTCGATCCACTCGCGCACCTTCGGCAGCCGGCCGCGCACCTTCGCGACGCTGCCCGCGAAGCCCGCTTCGTAGACGACGACGGTCGCGTCGGAGTTGTCGAACAGGTAGACCAGCTCTTCTTCGCGGTAGCGGTAGTTGACGTTCACAGGTACCAGTCGCGCCTTGAACGCCGCGACCAGCGTTTCGACGAACTCGGGCCGGTTGTACGAGTAGAGCGCGATCTTGTCGCCGGGCTGGTGCTGGCGCGCGAGGTGGAGCGCGAGCGCGTTGGCGTTGCGATCGAGTTCGCGCCAGCTGCGCGTCGGCCCGCTGACGCCGTGCGCGAGCGCGTTCCGCTCGGGCGCGGTGTCCGCCACCAGTTCGAACAGATCCGCGAGATTCCACGACAGGTCGGGCACGATCGATACCTCCGGCTGCGACACCCCGACCTTAGGAGGTTGCTGGTGCGGAGGCGAGCCCTAT
>CAYGWM010000009.1:12533-27807 GCA_964353555.1 uncultured Spirochaetales bacterium | reverse complement strand
CTCCGGCTGCGACACCCCGACCTTAGGAGGTTGCTGGTGCGGAGGCGAGCCCTATGGATGTCGCCGCTCGCCGTTGGCTCGCTACGCGGGACCGGCCTTGTGACCTCGCCGCTCGCGTTCGGCTCGCTACGCGGGAAGTGGGGCTCATCGCTTTGAGCGATTGGTCCAGCGGCTACGCTGGACGTGTGCAGCGGGTCTTCGTGGGTGACGTGCAGGGTTGCGCCGACGAGCTCGGCGATCTGGTCGCGCGCGTCGATGTGCGCTTCGGTCGCGACTTCGAGTTGTGGCTCGTTGGCGACATCGTGAACCGCGGCCCCGCAAACGTGCGGGTGCTCCAGCAGGTCCGCGCACTGCAAGACTCGGGGCGTGCGCGCACCGTGCTCGGCAATCACGAGTTGTCGCTGCTGCGCGTCGCGTTCGGCCAACGCGCGCTCGCTGCCGACGACACCTTTCAGCAGGTGCTCGAAGCCAGCGACGCCGACGACTGGCTCGAATGGCTGCGACGACTGCCGCTCGTCGAGACGGGACGGATCGGTGAGCAGGATTTCGCGATGGTGCATGCGTCGGTCGCGCCGGGCTGGTCGCTCGCGGATCTCAGCACGTACGCGCGACGCGTCGAGGAGCGGCTGCGCGAGTCGCGTCGCGACGCGAAGCGATTGCTCGCGGCGAAGCCGAGCGAAGATCCCGATGCCGACGTGCTCGCGCGGCTCACGCGCGCACGCAGCGTCGACGCGCGCGGTCGCTGGTCGAGTCGCGAACCTGCGAGTCCCGAAGACGCGTGGCATCGACGCTGGGCTTCGCACGATCCCGGCTACGGCGTCGTCTACGGCCATTGGGCGACGCAGGGACTGCACGTCGCGCGCAATCTGCGCGGCCTCGACACGGGTTGCGTCTATCACGGCGCATACGGCGATCGCTTCCTGACCGCCTGGTTACCCGCAGATGACGATCTTGCACCGTTCGCAGTTCCCGACGAGCGTTTCTGGCGCATCGCTGCGCGCGCACGCGATTCGCGCATTCGCGACGAGAAAGCGTGAATTTCGACTTGATCTCTCGTTCGCGGCGGGCGTACAGTGTTTTCGTACTCGACGTCGGGCGCAGGAGAATCCGAGGTCCCTCTCTCGCCGGCCGAATGTGGCGCCCAGCAACGTCGAGTAGTTCATGAGCCGGTGGGAGCGGGTACAGGCGGGGAAGCCTTCCCAGACCCGGGAGCTTCAAACAAAGCCGGAGATCGAGAGAGACGACGACCCGATCATGCTGTCGGTCGTTGTTCAGGCCTGAGTCGCACGGGCATTCCCGAAGTCCCGACGCGATCTAACGCTCCGATGCAGGATGGCGCGTCTCTCGACGGCAGAGCGGAACTCGAACGGTTCGAAAGGCGCGCGGGATGCGCTCTCCGAGACACCGATCGGGAACACAAAATGGCAATGCGCCACACACCGCTCACGCCACTCCGCACTCGGAAACGAGCCAGCCCCGACGGAGGTCGGGGAAGGCCCCGCCGCCTCGGAATCTTTCAGCCCGCGCGGAGTTCGAGACCCTCGAGCGCACCCGCAGCCCGCCACTCGCGCAGGATCTCGAAGAACGCTTCCGAACCGCCGCCGTAGAAGCCGTTCTGTCCGCTGCGCTCGCCCGGCTTGCCTTCGTTGTTGTAGTAGCCGGGGGTGCACTCCTCGAGAAAGTTCTGCGCGAGGCGCGAGAGCCGGATGATCGTGTCGATCCAAGCCGCCTCGGCTGCCTCCGAGACCTCGACGCTGCGGACGCCGTGGTCCTGCGCGTGCTTCACGATGTAGGCGATGTGCTGGCTCTGCTCATTCAGCGCATGCGGATAGTTCACCGTGAAGCCGCTCTGCTGGTTGCCCATGATGAAGCAGTTCGGGAAATCGCGGCTGTGCATGCCGTGCAGCGTGCGCACGCCGTTCGCCCATTTCTCGGTCAGGCTGACGCCGCCGCGGCCGTGGAGTTCGCAGCCTGCGCGGCGCGTGTACTCGGTGCCGACCTCGAAGCCGGTCGCGAAGATCAGGCAATCGAGCTGATACTCGACGCCGCCCGCGACGACACCCTTCTCCGTCACGCGCTCGACGCCTTTCCCGCGCGTGTCGACGAGCGTCACGTTCGGGCGGTTGAAGGTGTCGAGGTACTCGTCGTGGAAGCACGGTCGCTTGCAGAATTGCCGGTAGTAGGGCTTCAGCGCTTCCGCGGTCTCCGGGTCCTTCACGATCTGGCTCGCGCGCGCGCGGATCTGTTCCATCTTCTGGAAGTCCGCGAGCTCCATCGTCTTCATGATGTCGCGCGCCGCGTTGCCGTCCGCGTCCTGCTGCACCAGTACGAGCAGCTTGCGGATGATGTCGGTCCAGCCGTCGGCGACCAGATCTTCCGCCTGGTACCCGCCCGACACCAGGATGTTGAAGTTGTTCATGCGGTGCTGATGCCAGCCGGGCGCTAGCGCTCTTGCCCACTCCGGATCGGTGGGACGGTTGGCCCGCACGTCGATCGACGACGGCGTGCGCTGGAACACATGGAGATGTCCCGCCGCTTCGCCGAGGTGCGGCACGCACTGCACGGCCGTCGCGCCGGTGCCGAGGATGCCGACGCGTTTGCCGCGCAGGCCCGCGAGGTTGCCGTTGGAGTCGCCGCCGGTGTACGCGTAGTCCCAGCGGCTGGTGTGGAACGAGTGACCGCGGAACGACTCGATCCCCGGGATGCCGGGCAGCTTCGGCCGGTTGAGCGGCCCGTTCGACATCGCGACGAAGCGCGCCTTCATCCGGTCGCCGCGATTCGTCGCGAGGATCCAGCGCCCGCTCGCCTCGTCCCAACGCATCTCGGTGACTTCGGTCTGGAAGCATGCGCCGCGGTAGAGGTCGTATTTCTTCCCGATCGCCCGGCTGTGCGCGAGGATCTCCGGCGCGCGCGCGTACTTCTCTGTCGGCACGTAGCCGAGTTCTTCGAGCAGTGGCAGATAGACGTACGACTCGACGTCGCACATCGCGCCTGGGTAGCGATTCCAGTACCAGGTGCCGCCGAAGTCGCCGCCCTTCTCGATGATGCGGATGTCGTCGACACCGGCCTCGCGCAGCCGCGCGCCGGCGAGCAGCCCGCCGAAACCGCCGCCGATCACTGCGACCTCGACTTCGTCGGTGATCGGCGCGCGCGTGAATCCCGGCTCCACGTACGGATCCTCGATGAAGTGGGCGAAGTCGCCCTTCACCTCGAGGTACTGGTCGTTGCCGTCGGCGCGCAGGCGCTTGTCGCGTTCCTCCCGGTACTTCGCGCGCAACGTGTCGGGATCGAAGCTGGGTTCTGCAGAGTCGTCTCGGGGTTCGCTCATGTCTCGTTTGTAGCTCGTCGGGCGGAAGCTGGCCTCGGGCTAATGCCCGCCCCGCGCCATCGCTTCCTTCGCGTCCGCCTGCGCTCCCAGATCGGGATCGTTCGCTGCCAACTCCGCGACCTTCGCGGCCACCGCGTCGGTCCACAGCAGCGGCGCGGCGAAGAGCGCGGCGCGGCGCACGTCGCGCTCCTCGCTCGTGAGCGCGCGTTGCAGCGCGGCGACGCGCAGCTCGCGCCGCACCGCGGTGCCGCGCAGTGCGGTCGCGACGACTTGCGGGTCGGCGGCGCCACCGGGAATCGCTACGACGAGCGCGGCGGCGCCATCGCTCTGGGTCATCGCGAGCTGCGCGGAGACACGGCGCGCCGTCGCTGCACGATGCGGATCCACCGCTGCGGCGGCGCGCACCAGCGCGTCGTCGCGAGCCAGCGGCAGGAACGGCGCGCGGAAATCGGAGAGCGCGGCGCCCGCGGCCTCGCGCAAGGACTCGTCGTCGCCGTCGAGCCAGGCGAGATAGATCTGGAGCAGCCGATTCGGATCGGCGCTGGCATCGAAGAGCGCCTGCAGCGCGCTCGTCCAGCGCTTCGCGTCGGCCGCGTCGCGCAGCAGCACGATCTCGCGCGGCTCGTCTACCATCACGTACGGCGAGCGGGCGCCGCGCAGCAGCAGTACTGCGGGGACGCCGGTCACGAACGGCGGCGACTTCGCGGGCGAGCGCTTGATGGCGAAGGTCGCAGGCGCGCTGCCGCGCAGCACGGTGGCTTCGCGGATCTCGATGCGGCCGTCCGTGATCGGTCCGACCGTCCCGACTGCGACGATGTCCGCTTCGGCGATACGCAGGTGCAGCGGTCGCGGCCCCTGCGGGATCGGATGCTGCGCGCGCGCCGCGGGCACGAGTCCGAGTACCAGAACGAGAACGGCGAGGGTTCGCAGCGACATCGGGCGCGCCAGTATAGGCGCGTCGATTCTCGATGCGGCAGGCTAGACTGTACGCGTCGCCGCCGGTGCGGTACGAAAGAAGCTCTGCGATGCCGATCGTCGTGATCCCGCCCCCGTATCGGGGGCCGACCCAGGGTTTGGAGCGCATCGAGGTCGCAGGCCGCACGGTCCGCGACTGCATCGACGCGGTGAATGCGCTCTACCCCGGCTTCGGGCCGCAGGTGCTCGACGCAAACGGTCAGGTGCATCGCTTCGTGAAGCTGTTCCGCAACGGCGATCAACTCGCCGGCGACGTGCTCGCCACCGCGATCGCCGCCGGCGATCAGCTCGAAGTGATCGCTGCAATCGCAGGTGGCTAGAGCGCAAGCCCGCGCGTAGCATCGCCCCACAGCCCAACAAGGAGGATCGAGAGATGGCGGATGGCCTGGCCGACAAGATGATTCGCGTCGACATGACGACGCAGACCGCGGCCGTGGAGTCCTTCCCGGCGAAGTGGCGCCTGCTCGGCGGTCGCGCGCTCTCGGCGCGCATCATGATCGAAGAGTGTGATCCGAAGTGTGAGCCGCTCAGCGCGGGCAACGTGCTGGTGATGGCGCCCGGCGTGATGGCCGGCACGTCGGCTCCGACGTCCGGTCGCATTTCGATCGGCGGCAAGAGCCCCCTCACCGGCGGCATCAAGGAAGCCAACGCCGGCGGCAATCCGGGCCAGGATCTCCAAAAACTGGGCTACCGCGTGATCGTCGTCACCGGCAAGCCGGCGGATCCGAACAAGCGCTACGGGCTCGAGGTAGACCAGGCCGGCGTGCGCGTCGTCGCGGGCGATCAGTACAAGGGTCTGTGGAACTACGCGGCCTGCGAGAAGCTCTACGAGAAGTATCCGAAGACGGCGTCGTTCGTGACGATCGGCCCGGCCGGCGAGATGCTGCTCTCCGGCTCGTCGGTCGCGTGCACCGACGAGAAGGGCCGCCCGGCGCGACACGCCGCACGCGGTGGTCTCGGCGCGGTGATGGGTTCGAAGGGGCTGAAGTTCGTCTCGGTCGATTCGGGCAAGCTGTCGATCCGGCAGCCGGCCGTGCGCAAGGAGTTCTTCGCCTATGCGAAGGACTACACCAAGGCGTATCAGGCCGGACCGCAGATGTTCAAGACGGGCACCAGCTCGGTCGTGCCGATCGCGAACATGCTGAACACCTTCCCGTACAAGAACCGCACCGAGGGACAGTCGCCGGACGCCAAGAACCTCGACGGCGCCCGCATCGTCGAGAGTTTCGCGACGCGCGGCGGTGGCATGCACAACTGCATGACCGGCTGCATCGTGCAGTGCAGCAACGTCGTCCACGACAAGGACGGCAACTACAAGACCAGCGCGCTCGAGTTCGAGACGCTGACGATGCTCGGCGCCAATTGCGGCATCGGCAGCTGGGAAGACGTCGCCGACCTCGACCGCCTCTGCGACGAAGTCGGCCTCGACACCATCGAAGCCGGCGCCGCGATCGCGATCTACATGGATTCGGGCGGCATGGAGTTCGGCGACGCGGCCGGCGCCAAGGGCTTGCTCCGGCAGATCGCCGAGGGCACGGAGCTCGGCCGTGCGCTCGGCAACGGCGCGGTCGCGATCGGCAAGAAGCGCAAGCACGCGCGCGTACCGGTCGTGAAGGGGCAGGCGATCCCGGCATGGGATCCGCGGCCGCTGAAGGCAACCGGCGTCACCTACGCCACCAGCCCGATGGGCGCCGATCACACCGCCGGCCTGATCGTGAACCCGGGCCTGCCGCCGGATCAGTTCGCGCGCGCCTCCCAAGAATCGCAGCTCGCCAACGCGGCGTGCGACGCGTCGGGCTTCTGTCAGTTCCTACAGCCCACCATCGAAGAGATCGCGAAGTACTACACGATGTTCATCGGGGAGGACGTGACGCGCGAGCAGGTCGCCGACATGGCCTGGCAGTGTCTCGCCGACGAGTGGAAGTTCAACGACGGCGCCGGCTTCACGAAGGCCGACGATGCGCTGCCGGCGTGCATGATCGAGGAAGGCGTGGGCCCGAACCACGTGATGAAGTTCGACGTTTCTGCGGAGATCATCGCCGCCGCCAAGCAGCGCTTCGCTTCGCGCGAAGAGTTGTTCAAGCTGAAGGCGACCGGCTGATCCAGAGCGGAGTACCCATCCGCTCGCTCCGATGCGCCGTGCTGGCGCTCGCGGTTGCCATCGCAGCCGTGACGCCAGCCGACGCCGCGCGCGTCGAGTCCTTCGCGCCGCAAGGCACCGCCAAGCAGGTCCGCCAGGTCAGCGCGCGATTCTCGGAGCCGATGGTCCCGCTCGGCGATCCGCGCAGCACGGCGGATCCGTTCGCGATCGATTGCGCGGCGAAAGGCAACGCGCGCTGGGCGGACGCGCGCACCTGGGTCTTCACCTTCGACGCGGATCTGCCGGCCGGGCTGCGCTGTCGCTTCACGTTGCAGCCCAAGGTCCGCACGCTGGCAGGCGCTGCGCTCGACGGCTCGCGCGATTTCGTCTTCTCGACCGGCGGACCGGCCGTGCTCGAGATCGTTCCCTCTTGGAGCATCATCAGCGAAGACCAGCGCTTCGCGGTGAGGCTCGATGCGCCGCCGACGCCCGAGTCGGTGGAGCAGCACGCGGCCGTGCGGGTCGCAGGACTGCCCGATCCGGTCGGGCTGCGCATCGCAACAGGCGGCGATCGCGACGCGATCTTCGCGAGCCTCTCGTGGCCGCGTGACGACGCGCGACTGCTGCTGCTCGAAGCGCGCCAGCGCTTCGCGCCCGGTGCGAAGCTGGTGCTCACGTGGGGCGCTGGCATCGCGACGAGCAGCGGCGTCGCGACGGAGAACGACCAGAGCTTCGAGTACGAGGTGCGCCCCGCGTTCAACGTGCGCCTCTCGTGCGATCGCGAGAACGAGAAGGCGGGTTGCGTTCCGCTCCGCGCGATCCGGCTGTCGTTCTCGTCGGCGGTGCCGTGGGACGTCGCGTCAAAGATCCGGCTGCACGAGGTGGCGGCCAAAACGGACTCGAAGCCGACGAAAAGCTGGTCGGTGCAGCGCGGCGACCCGACGGACGGCGACCCGCTCGTCAACTATCTGGTGTTTCCCGCACCGTTCCCGCCCCGTGCAAAGTTGCAACTCGAGATTCCGCCCGAGCTGCGCGATGACGCCGGTCGCGCACTCGCGGCTGGCCAGACCCCCACCGAGATCGCGACCGATCGCTATCCGCCGCTCGCGAAGTTCTCGGCGCGCTTCGGCATCGTCGAGGCGGCAAGTCCCGTGTTGCCGGTGGCGCTGCGCCACGTCGGCGCGGACGCGACGCTGCACGGACTTGCCATCACCGGCAGCGTCGCCGCAAAGAGCGCGCTCGTCGCGAGCGACGAGCCGCGCGCGATTCTCGGCTGGCTGCACGCGCTTTCGCACGCGGACGACACGCTCTCGATCTTCGCGACACCCGGGCTCGCCGCGTCGCCGCAGACGCTGGCGGTGCCCGCGGCACAGGACGGCGACGACGCGGAAGTCGTCGGCATTCCGCTCGCTGGCCCGGGCCTGCACATCGTCGAGATCGAGAGCCGGCTGCTCGGCACGGCGCTGCAGGATCCGCCGGCGCCCATGTACGTCGCGGCAGGCGCGTTCGTGACGAACCTGGCGGTTCACTTCAAGTGGGGCCGCGAGTCGTCACTCGTCTGGGTCACCACGCTCGATGCCGCGCAGCCCGTAGCGGGCGCTGCGGTGAGCGTCGCCGACTGCAACGGCGCGATCCTCGCGCAGGCGATCACCGATGCAAACGGCATCGCGCGCGTCGCGAGCTTGCCGAAGCCCGACGCAGCGCCCAGCTGCAAGCTGGAAGGCTGGAGCGACTACAGTTCAGGCCTGCTCGTCGTCGCGAGCAGCGGCGATCAGCTCGGCATCGTGCACACGAGCTGGAGCGAGGGAATCGAGTCGTGGCGCTTCGGCTTCCCGACCGAGTGGCGCGCAAGCCCGATTGACGCGCATACGATCTTCGACCGCACGCTGCTGCGCGGCGGCGACACCGTGCAGATGAAACACATCCTGCGGCGGCCGGTGCTCGCGGGCTTCGCGCAGGTGGCGCCGGGCGAGCGCCCCGAGAAGCTCGAGATCGCGCACCTGGGCAGCGACGATCGCTTCGAGCTGCCGCTCGCGTGGGATGCGAACGGCAGCGCCACCAATGACTGGGCGATCCCGCAGCAGGCGAAGCTCGGCACCTACACCGTGCGGCTGATCTCGCGCGACGGGCAGGGTTACGGCGAGAGTTCGGGTGAGTTCCGCGTCGAGGAGTTCCGCGTGCCGCTGATGCGCGGCGTGCTCGCGCCGCCACGCGACGCGCTGGTTGCGGTGAACGAGTTTCCGCTCGACCTCGCGGTGCAATACCTGTCGGGCGGCGGCGCGTCGTCGCTGCCGGCGACGCTGCGCACGCAGATCCGCCGGCGCGACGACGTCGAGTTCGCCGGCTTCGAAGGCTTCGCGTTTGCGCGCGGCGGAGTCACGGAAGGCGTGCGCCGCAGCAGCTTCGGCGAATCCGAACCATATTGGGAACACGAGTGGCTGTGGGCCGAAGACGGATCGCTCGGCGGCGTCTGGCGCAAACCCGAAGGCAGCGACAGCAGCGGTCCGATCGCGTCGCAATCCCTCACGCTGGACGCGGCAGGCACCACGCGCGCCGAGGTCGCAGGGTTGCCGCGCGCCGACCGGCCGCTCGACGTGCAAGCCGAACTCGAGTTCCGCGACCCGAGCGGCGAGGTGCAGACGAGTTCGCGCACGATTCCGATCTGGCCGTCGTCGCGCGTCGTCGGGCTGCTCGCATCGAAGTACGCGGCGATCGACGCGAAGCTGCAAGTGCAAGGCGCCGTCGTCGATCTCGACGGCAAACCGCTGCGGCTCGCCGGCGTCACGGTCGACGCTTATGAGCGTCGCAGCTACGCCGCGCGCAAGCGCATGGTCGGCGGCTTCTATGCCTACGATACCGTCGAGGAAGTGCGCAAACTCGGCACTTTCTGCTCGAATCGCACCGATCGCCAGGGACGCTTCCGCTGCGAAGGACCGCCGCCCGCACGCGGCGAACTCGTGCTCGTCGCGCGCAGCGCCGATTGGCTCTACCGCGAGGCGACGACCAACACCACCGTCTACGTCGCCGGCGCGGGCGACGATTGGTTCGCACAGGGCGACGGCGATCGCATCGATGTGATTGCCGAGAAGCCGCGCTACGAGCCGGGCGAGACTGCACGGCTGCAAGTGCGCATGCCGTTCCGCGAAGCGACGGCGCTCGTTTCGGTCGAGCGCGAGGGCATCGCCGAAGCCTTCGTGACGAAGCTCTCGGGCCGCGATTCGGTGGTCGAGGTGCCCGTGTCGGGCAGCTTCGCGCCGAACGCCTACGTCTCGGTGCTCGTGGTGCGCGGCCGTGAAGCCGAGCCGGCGCCCACCGGTGTCGTCGATCTCGCGAAGCCCGCCTATCGACTCGGCATCGCCGAGATCCGCGTTGGATGGCGCGACGACGAACTCACGGTGCGCGTCGATCCCGAGCATCCGAGCTACCGCGTCCGCGAAAAGGCGCTGGTGCGCGTCGCGGTGCGAACCCCCGACGGCGCCGCGCCGCCGCCCGGCTCCGAAGTGGCGATCGCCGCGGTGGACGAAGGTCTGCTCGAGCTGTGGCCCAACCACAGCTGGGCGCTGCTCGAAGCCATGATGGGACGGCGCGCCTACGCGGTGCAGAACGCAACTGCGTCGATGCAGGTGGTCGGCAAACGGCACTTCGGCCGCAAGGCCGTGCCGAGCGGTGGCGGTGGCGGCAAGCAGACCACGCGCGAACTCTTCGACACGCTGCTGCTGTGGCGCGCTCGCGTTCCGCTCGATGCGCAGGGCAACGCCAGCGTCGAGATTCCGCTGAACGATTCGCTGACCAGCTTCCGGATCGCTGCGGTCGCGACCGGCGGCGACGCGCGCTTCGGCTCGGGCGAGGCGTCGATCCGCACCACCCAGCAGCTGATGATCCTGTCGGGGCTACCGCAGTTGGTGCGCGAGGGCGACCGCTTTGCGGCCGGCTTCACGCTACGCAACACCACCGACGTGACGCAGCAGGTGACGCTGCGTGCGCACGTCGCGGGTCTCGCGCAGAGCCCTGCGCCGATCGAGGTTTCACTCGCGGCCGGCGAAGCGAGCGAGCTGCACTGGGACGTCGACGTGCCCGCCGGCATCGCGTCGCTCGACTGGGAGGTCGACGTCGAGAGCGCTGCTGGCATTCGCGATCAGCTGAAGCTGGCCCAGCGCGTACTCCCGTCGGTTCCGGTGCGCGTGCTGCAAGCGACACTCGCGCAGTTGGCGCCGAGCGAGCGCATCGAGGTCGAGCGGCCCGCTGGTGCGTTGCCGGGCCGCGGTGGCATCGAAGTGGCACTGCGGCCGCGCCTCGCCGACGGTCGCGACGGCATCGAACGCGCCATGCACGAGTACCCCTACGACTGCCTCGAACAGCGCGTCAGTATCGCCGTCGCGCTGCGCGACGCCGAGCGGTGGCGTGCCGTTACCGAGATGCTGCCGACCTATCTCGATGGTGACGGTTTCGCGCGCTTCTTCCCCGGCAGCGGCCCCGGTAGCGAAGTGCTCACCGCGTATCTGCTCGCGATCGCCGACGAGGCGAAGCTCGAGGTGCCGGCCGCACCGCGCGAGCGAATGCTCGCCGCGCTCACGCGCTTCATCGAAGGCGGCGTCACGCGCCGCGAGTTCGTGGCGGCGGCCGATCTGCCGCTGCGCAAGCTCGCGGCCCTCGAAGCGCTGGCTCGCCACGGTCGCGCGACGCCGGCGCTGCTCGGCGCCATCGAGACCACACCGACGCTGCTGCCGAACGCGGCGCTGCTCGACTGGATCTCCGTGCTCGAGCGCGTGCCGGGGATCCCGCAGCGCGACACGCGCCGCGCCGGGGCAGACAGCCTGCTGCGGGCGCGTCTCGACGTGCAGGGCACGACGCTCGGTTTCGCGACCGGCCGCGGCGGCGTGATGGACTGGCTGCTCGCCACCAGCGACGTCAACGCGGCGCGGCTCGTGCTGGCGGGGCTGCGCAACCCGAGCTGGCACGGCGATGTGCCGAGCCTCGTGCGTTCGCTGATCGCGCTGCAACGGCGCGGCGCGTGGCCGACCACCACCGCGAACGCCTGGGGTGTGCTCGCGCTCGAACAGTTCTCGCGCGTCTACGAAGCGGCGCCGGTCACGGGTGTCACTACCGCGCGTCTCGGCGCTACGGACGAGCGCGTCGCGTGGGCGCAGACGCCGGCCGGCGCGGCGCTGCATCTCGCCTGGCCCGAGGCGCGCGCGGTGCTCGCGCTGCAACACGACGGAAGCGGCGAACCGTGGGCGCTCGTGCAGAGCGCCGTCGCGCTGCCGCTGCTGGCGCCGATCGAGAGCGGCTACCGGATCGAAAAGCGCTGGGAGCCGGTTTCGCAGCGCACGCCCGGCGTCTGGAGTCGAGGCGACGTCGCGCGCGTGCGCATCGAGGTCGAGTCGGATGCGCAGGCGAGCTGGGTCGTGCTCAGCGACCCGATCCCTGCCGGCGCAACCCTGATCGGGCGTGGTCTCGGCGGCGAGCAGTTGCTCGCGGGCAGCGAACGCGACGCGGGCTTCGCGTGGGAAGCGTTCACCGAGCGCGGCCTCGATACGTGGCGCCGCTACTACGAGTTCGCGCCGAAGGGCCACTTCGCCGCGGAGTACACCGTGCGCTTGAACCAGTCCGGCCGCTTCGAGCTGCCGCCGACGCGTGTGGAGGCGATGTACGCGCCCGAGCGGATGGGAGAGCGACCGAACACAGCGATCGAAGTCGCGCCGTGATCGCGATCCGTGCACGCGTTGCGGCCGCCGCCGCGTTGGTCGCGATCGCCGCAGCCTGGTTCGTGACAGCGCCGCCCGCGCTTCCCGATTTCACGACCGTGCGCGCGCGCTTCGCCAGCTCGGAAGCGGCGCTGCTCGATCGCCACGGAGCAGTGCTGCATGAGCGCCGTGTCGACCGCGTCGGACGGCGCCTCGCGTGGGTCGCGCTCGGCGACGTCTCGCCGGTGCTCGTCGAGACGCTGATCGGCACCGAGGATCACCGCTTCCGCACGCACGCCGGAGTCGATTGGTTTGCAATCACCGCCGCGCTGCGCGACGGCATTCGGCATGGCCACATGCGCGGTGCCAGCACGCTGACGATGCAGCTCACTGCGTTGCTCGATCCATCGCTGCGCGCGCGTCATTTCCCGCGTAGCGAGCCGCAGGCGAGCGGCGAGGTCATCGGGCGCGTCCCGCGTAGCGAGCCGCAGGCGAGCGGCGCGCTTCATCAGGTGCTCGCGAAACTGCGACAGCTGCGTGCCGCGCGCGCGCTCGAGCGAAGCTGGAGCAAGGATCAGATCGTCGAGGCATATCTGAATCTCGCGACGTTCCGCGGCGAGCTACAGGGCGTCGCCGCCGCGTCGCGCGGGCTCTTCGACCGCGATCCGCACGGCCTTGGTGAGATCGAGTCGGCGCTGCTCAGCGTGTTGGTGCGCGCGCCGAACGCCGGACGCGACGTGGTCGCCGCGCGCGCGTGTCGCGTGGTGAGACTGCGCGCGCGCGGCGCGCGCTGCGACGAGATCGAAGCGCGCGCGGCGCTCGTCTTCGCGACACCGCCTGCACTGCGACGCCGCGTCGGCGATGCGCCGCATCTCGCCGCGCAGCTGTTGCGCGACGCCGCGCGGCCGCTCGTCGCCACCACGCTCGATGCGCCGCTCCAGCGCCGCGTCGCCGACGTGCTCGCGCGCCAGGTCTCAGAGCTGCACGGCCGCAACGTGCGCGACGCCGCGGCGCTGGTCGTCGACAACGCCAGCGGTGACGTGCTCGCGTACGTCGGCGGCAGCGGCGCGCGGTCGAGTGCGCGCTTCGTCGACGGCGTTCGCGCGCGGCGCCAGGCGGGATCGAGCCTCAAACCATTCCTGTATGCGCGTGCGCTCGATCACAGGCTCGTCACCGTCGCGACACGCCTCGACGACGCGCCGCTCGACGTCGTGACCGCGCTCGGCAGCTATCGGCCGGAGAACTACGACCGCTCGTTCCGCGGTCCCGTCGCGGTGCGCGAGGCGCTCGCGTCGTCGCTGAACGTGCCGGCCGTGCGGCTGCTCCAGATGGTCGGAGTCGACGACTTCGTCGCGGTGCTCGGCCAGCTCGGCTTCGCTGGCCTGCGCGACGCCGAATTCTACGGCGATTCGCTGGCGCTCGGCTCCGCGGATGTGTCGCTCTGGGAGATGGTCGGCGCGTACCGCACGCTCGCGACGGGTGGCGTGTACGCGCCGCTGCGCGTCGCGCCTGCAGGCATCGCGAGCGGTCCGCGTGTCTTTACGCCCGAAGCCGCATTCCTGGTGGCGGACGTGCTCTCCGATCGCGCCAGCCGTGCGCCGACTTTCGGACTCGAGAATCCGCTCGCGACACGCGTCTGGAGCGCTGCGAAGACCGGCACCAGCAAGGACATGCGCGACAACTGGTGCGTCGGTTTCACGTCTCGCTTCACGGTCGGTGTCTGGGTCGGGAACTTTTCCGGCGACTCGATGTGGAGCGTGTCGGGCGTAGATGGCGCGGCGCCCGCGTGGCTCGAGATCGTCAACGCGCTGCACGCCGATCTGCCGAGCGAAGCGCCGCCGCCGCCGGCCGCTCTGGTGCGCGCGAACGCCGATTGGTTTCTCGCCGGCACCGAGCCGGCCGCACTCGCGACGGACACGCGCGCCGCCGCAGCGCCGCGTCGGATCCTCTCGCCGCAGCAAGGCGCAGTGCTGGTACTCGACCCCGACATCCCGGATTCGCGCGAGCGAACCTGGATCGAAGCCGCGACGAGCGATCCCCGCGCGACGTTGCAGCTCGACGGCCGCGCGATCGGATCGGCCGCCGCGCCGCTGCTGTGGCCGCTCGAACGAGGTCGCCACGAACTCGTACTGGTGGCCTCCGACGGCGCCCGCCTCGACGCACTTTCCTTTGTAGTTCGCTAGGAATAGCGCGTGACCAGCCCCCCCCGAGACGTGCGCATGCGCGGCTTTGCGGAACGCGCCGACGTCGAGGACGTCGAGCGCTTCCTCGCTGCGCATACGTCGCTGCTCGGTGCGGAGCTCGTTTCGCTCGCGGACGTCGTGGGTCGCGTACTTGCCGAGGACGTGTGTGCCGCAGCGCCGGTTCCGTCGTTCGCTCGCTCGGCGATGGACGGCTACGCGCTGCGCGGCGAGGACAGCTTCGGCGCTTCCGACTACGACCCGATCGCATTCGACGTGATCGGGCTCGCGCTGCCGGGCCGCGCGTTCGAAGGGTGCGTCACGAAGGGTTCGGCGGTGCGCATCATGACCGGCGCGCCGCTGCCGGCAGGCGCCGACGCGGTGGTGATGGCCGAGGTGGCGAGCGAACGTGACGGCCGCGTCTTCGTGCGCGAGCCGGTCGCGCCGCGCAAACACGTCGGCGCGATCGGCGAAGACGTGAAGCCGGGCGAGGTGGTGCTGCGCGCAGGACGGCGCCTGCGCCCGCAGGACGCCGGCCTACTCGCCGCGATCGGCGTTGCGAACGCGCGCTGCGTACGTCGACCGCGCGTTGCGCTGGTCGTGACCGGTGACGAGCTGTTGCCGGCTGGCAGCGTGCCGAGCGGGCACCGCATCGTCGATTCGAACTCGGTGGTGTTGCGCGCGCTGGTGTTGCGCGACGGCGGCGTCGTGCTGCCGTTCGAGATCCTGCCCGACCAACCCGAGCGCATTCGCAACGCACTCGCTGACACCGAAGCCGACGTGCTGCTGGTGTCCGGTGGCTCGTCGGTCGGTCAGGAAGACCACGCGCCGCGCCTCGTCGCCGAACTGGGATCGCTCGATTTCCACGGCGTCGCAATGCGACCGTCGAGCCCAGCGGGTGTCGGACGCGTGCATTCCAAGTGGGTTTTCTTGTTGCCCGGCAATCCGGTCTCTTGTCTATGCGCGTACGAATTCTTCGCGGGGCCGACGATCCGCGCGCTCGGCGGGCGCTCGCGCGCGTGGCCGC
>CAYGWM010000009.1:0-12433 GCA_964353555.1 uncultured Spirochaetales bacterium | reverse complement strand
TTCTTCGCGGGGCCGACGATCCGCGCGCTCGGCGGGCGCTCGCGCGCGTGGCCGCAGCGACGCGTGCGGGTTCCGCTTGCGCGCAAGATCTCCTCGCAGGTCGGGCGCGTGGACTACGTGCGCGTCGCGATCGAAGGCGGCAAGGCAATGCCGCTTGCGACGGCGGGTGCATCGATGCTGTCGTCGACGGTGCGCGCCGACGGCTGCGTGCTCGTGCCGCGTTCGCTCGAGGGAATGGCGGAAGGCGCCGAGGTCGAAGTGCTGCTCTACGACGAAGAGGGAAAGCCGTGAAACGCGTGTGCGTGTTCTGCGGATCGAGCCCCGGCGCGCGACCGAGCTATCGCGTCGCCGCGGAGCGACTCGGCGCCGCGATCGCCAAGCGCGGACTCGGGCTCGTGTACGGCGGCGCGCATGTGGGCTTGATGGGAGTCGTCGCGGATGCCGCGCTGGCGCAGCGCGGCGAGGTGATCGGCGTGTTGCCGCGCGCGCTCGAAGCAAGGGAACTCGCGCATCGCGGTCTCAGCGAACTGCACGTGGTGGACTCGATGCACGAGCGCAAGGCGCGGATGGCCGATCTGTCCGACTGCTTCATCGCGCTACCCGGCGGCATCGGCACGCTCGAAGAGACCTTCGAAGCCTGGACGTGGACCCAGCTCGGCCTGCACGCGAAGCCGTGCGCGCTGCTCGACGTGGACGGCTATTACGCGCCGCTGCAGGCGTTCCTCGACGGCGCGGTCGCGGAGCGTTTCGTGCGCACCGAGCATCGCTCGATGTTGCTGGTCGACGACGATCCCGAGCGACTGCTCGACGCGCTCGCGCAGTGGCAGGCGCCGGTCGTCGAGAAGTGGATCGATCGGGAAGACACGTGAAGCAGCAGCAATTTCTCGATGTGCTCGATCGCGACGAAGCAGAGCGCCGCTGGCTCGCCGCGATCGACGCGCGCGTGCGCGGCGCCGAACTCGTCGCGCTCGAGGATGCGCACGGTCGCGTGCTCTCCGCCGACGTCTGCGCCGAGATCGACGTGCCCGGCTTCGACCGCTCCAACATGGACGGCTTCGCGGTGCGCGCGGAAGACAGCTTCGGCGCGTCGGAAGAAGAGCCGGTGCGACTGCGCCTGTCCGGCGAGTCGATCGCCACCGGCATCGCGCCGACGTGTGAAGTCGGGCGCGGCGAGGCGTCGCCGATCGCGACCGGCGGCATGCTGCCGCGCGGCGCCGATGCGGTGATCCCCGTCGAAGTGACGGATCTCGATGGCGAACAGGTACTGGTGCGACGCGCCGCGGTGCCGGGTGAGGCGGTTTCGTTCGCAGGCACCGATGTCGGCGCGGGAGAAACGGTGTTGTTCGCGGGCGCACGACTCACCTCGCGCGAGACGGGCGTGCTCGCGGCGATCGGCGCGCACGAGGTGCTGGTCGTGCGTCGGCCGCGCGTCGCGATCCTGTCGACCGGCGACGAGATCGTGCAGCCAGGCGAGGGGATGCGACCGGGCCTCGTCTACGACAGCAACGGTCGCATCCTCGCCGACGCCGTCACCGAACTCGGTGGCGAGGCGTGGTTCCTCGGTGCGTTTCGCGACGACGAAGCCGCCGTACGCGCTGCGCTCGACGAGGCGCTCGAAGACGCGGACCTCGTGCTGCTCTCGGGCGGCACCTCGAAGGGCGAGGGCGATCTGAACGCACGCGTGGTCGCTGCACTCGATCCCGGCGTCGTCGTGCACGGCGTCGCGTTGAAGCCGGGCAAACCGATCTGTCTCGCGTCGCACCGCGGCAAACCCGTCGTGATCCTGCCCGGCTTCCCGACCTCTGCGATCTTCACCTTCCACGAGTTCGTTGCCCCGGTGATCCGGCGCATGAGCGGCGTCGGCGCGGGTCCGTCCGAAACGGTGCGCGCGCGACTCGCGCTGCAGACGACCTCCGAGCGCGGCCGCCTCGAGTATCTGCTCGTCGGCCTCGTGCAGCGCGACGACGGCGAGCTCGCCGCGTACCCGATGGGCAAGGGCAGCGGCAGCGTCACCGCTTGGAGCCGCGCCGATGGCTTCGTGCGCGTGCCGCGCAATACCGAGATCGTCGAATCGGACGCGATCGTCGACGTGACACTGATCGGATTGGGCCACGCGGTCGCCGATCTGGTCGTCGTCGGCAGCCACTGCGCCGGGCTCGATCGGATCGCGAGCGCGCTGTCGCGCGAAGGCTTCGTCGTGAAGGTGCAGGCCGTCGGCTCGCAGGGCGGCCTCGCGGCCGCGCAGCGCGGCGAGTGCGACGCCGCGCCGATGCATCTGCTCGATCCGGCGACGGATCGCTACAACGAGCCGTTCCTCGGCCCGGGGCTGCGCCTGCTGCGCGGCTATGTGCGGATGCAGGGCATCGCCACGCGCGCGGACGAGACGCGCGACACTGCTGCGCTGCTCGCCGACGCGTCGCTGCGGATGGTGAATCGCAACCGCGGTAGCGGCACGCGCGTGCTGATCGACGAGCTGCTCGCGAGCGCGGTGGGTCCGGACGGCTCCCCGCTCCGCCCCGCCGGCTTCGCGTACGAGCCGCGATCGCACCATGCGGTGGCCGCGGCGATCGCGCAGAAGCGCGCGGATTGGGGCGTCACGATCGAGCCGGTCGCGCGCGCCAACGGACTGCGGTTCCGGCCGCTGCGCGCCGAGCACTACGACTTCGCGATCCCCGCGTCGCGCTGGGATCGGCCTGCCGTGCAGGCGCTACGACGGTTGCTCGCTGCGGCAACCCCGCTGCGCGCGGAACTGGAAGCGATGGGCTTCGGCCCGCCGGAGGAAATCACGTGACACGGATCTCTCGTCTCGTCGCAACGGTCGCAGCGCTCGCCTCGTTTGCCTGGCCCGCGCATGCGGAGGACGCAAAGCGCGCGCTCGTGCTCGGCTCCACCACCAGCGTGCGCGACTCGGGCCTGATGGATGAACTGTTGCCGCTCTTCGAGAAGGAGAGCGGCCTCCACGTCCAGCTCATCGCGGTGGGCAGCGGCGCGGCGCTGAAGCTCGGCGAAGAGGGCAACGCCGATGTGCTGGTGACGCACGAACCGGACGGCGAGAAGGCGCTGGTGGAAAAGGGCGCGCTCGTCGACCACCACGCGTTCATGGAGAACTACTTCCTCGTCGCCGGCCCTGCCGGCGATCCGGCCGGCATCGCGAAGGCGACGAGTGCCGCGGATGCGATCGCGCGGATCGCGCAACACAAGGCGGCGTTCGCGAGTCGCGGCGACGATTCGGGCACGCACAAGCGCGAACAGGCGCTGTTCAAGCAGGCCGGCCTCGACCCGAACGCGAACTGGGATGGACTCGTGCGAACCGGACAGGGCATGGGCGCGACACTGCAGATCGCCGGCGAGAAACACGCCTACGTGCTGACCGATCGCGCGACGTTCCAGGCCTTCGCCGCGCGCACGCAGCTGGCTCCGGTCTTCGCCGAGAAGACCGCCGATCTGCGCAACGTGTATTCGGTGTCGCGCCCGAATCCCGAGAAGCTCCCGGCCGGCCGCGTCGACGTCGAAGGAGCCAAGCGCTTCGCTGCGTTCATCACCTCGCCCGCGACGGCAGAGCACATCCGCGCGTTCGGTGCGAAGGACGGCGCGTCGCTGTTCACGCCGATCGCGGAAGGCGACGCAGCGAAGTGAGTGCCGCCGTAGGCGAGTCGGTGGTCGCGATCGCGCTGCGCACGGTCGCCGTCTCGGGCGCAGCACTCGCACTCGCGGTGGCGATCGGCGTGCCGCTCGGGCTCGCGCTCGGGCACCGGCGCTTTCCGGGGCGTGGCTTGCTCGTCGCGACGGTGAACGCTGGCATGGGACTGCCGCCGGTCGTCGTGGGCCTGCTCGTCGCGCTTGCGCTGTGGCGCAGCGGTCCGCTCGGCTCGCTCGGCTGGATGTACACGCCGCAGGCGATGGTGATCGCGCAGGTCGCGATCGCGCTGCCGCTGGTCGTGGGCATCACGCTCGCTGCGGTCGGCGCGCTGCCGGCCGACTTCCATCTGCAAGTGCGCGCGCTCGGCGTGCGCGGGCCGCGTGCGGCGTGGCTGCTGGTGCGTGAGACGCGGCGGGGACTGCTCGCCGCGGTGATCGCGGCGCTCGGCGGCATCCTGTCGGAAGTCGGCGCCGTCACGATGGTGGGCGGCAACCTCGAAGGCGAGACACGCGTTTTGACCAGCGGGATCCTGATGTACACGCAGATGGGACGGTTCGAGTCGGCGCTGGCGCTGGCCGCGGTGCTGCTGGGTCTCACCTTTGTGCTCGCCGCCGCGCTGACGGCGGTGCAACAGTCGAGCCGCCGGTGATGGACGACGCCGTGATCGCCGCGGATGATCTGGTCGTGCGGCCTGCCGCGCGCGCGGGCGGCTTCACGCTGCACATTCGCGAGCTCGCGCTCCGGCGCGGCGAAGTGCTCGCGATCCTCGGGCCGAATGGCGCGGGCAAGACGACGCTGCTGCGCGCGCTCGCGGGTCTCGCCCTGCCGCGCGAGGGCGCGATCACCGTGCACGCGCCGCGCGGCGTCGCGCTGGTGTTTCAGCACCCGCTGCTGCTCGCGGGCAGCGTGCTGTGGAACGCCGAAGTTCCGCTCTGGGCACGCGCCATCGCGCGCCGCGAGCGCAGCCAACGCGCCCGCAAGGCGCTGGCGCGATTTGGCATCGACGCGCTCGCGGAGCGCGATGCGACGACGCTCTCTGGCGGCGAAGCCCGGCGGCTCGCGCTGGCACGCGCCTTCGTCGCCGAGCCCGACGTGCTGCTGCTCGACGAGCCGTTCGACGATCTCGACGTGCCGGGCCGCGAAGTGTTGGTGCAGGATCTCGCGACCGCGATTCGCGAGACTGGCATCGCGGTCGCGCTCGTCACGCATGATCTGCGCCAGGCTCTGCTGCTTGCCGATCGCATCGCGGTGCTCAGCGCCGGCACGCTGGCGCAGGTGGGCGCGCGCGACGACGTGTTGCGGCGCCCCGCGAACGCCGAAGTGGCCGCGCTCGTGGGGATGTCGAATTGGCTGTCGGGTCGCGTCCATGCGCGCGACGCGGCGGGACTCGCAGTGGTCGAAGTGTCACCCGGCGCGCTGCTCCGCAGCGCGACTCCGTGCGTGCCCGGCACCGATGTGTGGGTGGGGATCCGTCCCGAACACGTGAAGATCGACGCCGATCGCAGCGATCCGAACACGCTGGGCCAAGCAATGGTCGAGACGCGCGTTTCGGACGGTGCGCTGGTGGTGGCGTGGATCGCATGGCACGCGCTGCGGCTGCGCACCCATCTGCTCGCTGGCCGCGGTCTCGGTCATACGCTGAAGCCGGGCGACGGCGTCTTCATCGCGGTGCGGCCCGAGGACGTGCACGTGTTGCCGCGCGACCCGGCGCGGGAATGAGCGCGCCTGACGCGGCACTGCTCGAAGTCACGATCGAATCGCTCGCTGCGGGCGGCGATGGCGTCGGACACGACGCGAGCGGGCGCGTCGTCTTCGTGCCGTTCGCGGCGCCCGGCGATCGCTTGCGCGTACAGCTGGTCGAGGAGCGAGCGCGTTTCGCGCGCGGCGAGATCGACGCGGTGCTCGCGCCGGGCGAGGCTCGCGTCGCGCCGCGCTGTCCGGTTTTCGGCAGCTGCGGCGGGTGCGCGTGGCAGCACGTCCACTACGCGGCGCAGCTCGACGCGAAGCGCGCGATGCTGCGCGAAACGCTCCAACGCATCGGCGGAATCGAATCCCCGCCGATCGAGTTCGTCGCGTCGCCGCAGCCTTACGGCTACCGCGGTCGCGCGCGCGTGCTGGCGGCGGGCGGTCGCGTCGGCTTTCGCAAGCGCCACTCGCATGACGTTTGCGCGATCACCGCATGTCCGCTGCTCGCGCCGCCGCTCGACGCGGCGCTCGCGAGCCTGGCCGCGCACCCGCCCGCGCAGGACGGGGAATGGGAACTCGCGCTCGGCAGCGACGGCGCGGTGCGCTCGACCGCGCTCGGCACGCGCGCGCCCGCGGCGGAGCGCATCGCGGTGCGCGCCGCGGGCGAACAAATCGAGGTGTCGGGCGGCGTCTTCGTGCAGGCGAACGCGTTGCTGCAGGATACGCTCGCGCAGACCGTGCTCGAAGCAGCGGGGCAGGGCGCCGAAGCGCTCGAACTGTTCGCCGGCGCCGGCTTCTTCACGCTGGGGCTCGCGCGGCGCTTTGCGCGCGTTGCGGCGGTGGAGTCGGACGCGGCGGCGGCCGTTGATCTTTCGCGCAACTGCGCGGCGGCGGGATTGCGGCACGTGCGCGTGATCGAGACGCCCGCCGAAGCCGTGCTCGCTGCGTTTCGGACGCACCGGCTCGCGCCCGACGTCGTCGTGCTCGATCCGCCGCGCGGCGGCATCCGGAAGCGCGCGAGCGAGTGGCTAGCGCGGCTTCCGGCGCAGCGCATCGTCCACGTCTCGTGCGATCCGGCGACGCTCGCGCGCGACCTGCGCGTGCTGACGGAGAAGCGATGGGTGCTCTCGCGGGTGATCGGCTTCGATCTGTTTCCGCAGACGCCGCACGTCGAAGCGGTCGCGGTGCTCGTGCGTGCGGGCTCCAATCGGTCGAGCTAGCTTGGGCCCGCCCCTTCTTCTCCAACCACGCTGAGCGGACCCAGAGAACCGTAGATGTCGCCGATGCCGCGTTCGCGTAGATCGAACGGGAAGCGCAACGGCACCGTTCGCACGAACGGCCGCTTCGTGCTCTACGTCGAAGGCCCGCGCGATCAGAGCCTGCTCGCGGCCTGGGCCAATCGGATGTCGCCGCGCCTCGGCTCCTCGCTCGACGACGTCACGGTGATTCTCGGCGGCCGGCAGCCCGCGCGTGCAGCGGAACACTTTCGCACGCTGCGCGCGACTTTTTCTACTGCGAGCGCGCTGTGCGTGCTCGATCGCGACGCCGACGGCGCGCCGCCGCCGCCGTCGGTCGCGGAGCCGGGTCTCGATTTCTTTACCTGGGGTCGGCGCCACATCGAGAGCTACCTGCTGGTGCCGGGCGCGATCCGTCGCAGCCTGAAGCTGCCGGCGAGCGACGCGCGCGTCGAACGCTTTTTCCGCGCCGAACTGCCTGCCACCGAGGAGGGACTCGGCGCGCTCGATGCGAAACCGCTCTTTGCGTTTCGGGGCGAGTTCGAGCGCTTGCTCGGCCGCGCGGTGCGACCGGTCCATGTTGCGCGCGCGATGCACGCGGGCGAGATCCACGCCGACGTGATCGATCTACTCGTGCGCGTGCGCGGCGGACTCGGCCTCGACGAGACGCGCGCCGAACCCCGCGCTCCGCGCGCCGAGTAGCGACGATGCGGGCGATGCGACTGCGCGCGCCTGCCGATGTCGCGACGCGTCCGCTCGCGCTCTCCGAGTGCGCCGTGCCCGAACCGGGGCCGGGCGAAGTGCTGGTGCGCGTCGAGGTGTGTGGCGTCTGCCGGACCGACCTTCACGTGGTCGAAGGCGAACTCGCGCCGCAGCGCGCGGAGATCGTTCCGGGTCATCAGGTGGTGGGACGCATCGCACTCTGCGGGCCCGGCGTCGCGACATGGCGGGCTGGCGATCGCGTCGGAATCGCCTGGCTGCACCGCGCCTGCGGAACGTGTCGCTTCTGTGCGCGCGGCGACGAGAACCTCTGCCTCGATCCGCGCTTCACCGGCTGGCACGCAAACGGCGGCTTCGCCGAGTACGCGGTTGCGCCGGCCGCGTTCGTGTATCGCGTGCCGGAGTCGCTACCGGCGTGCGAGATCGCGCCACTGCTGTGTGCCGGCATCATCGGCTACCGCGCGCTGCTGCGTTCGCGCGCGCGGCGCGGCTCGCGGCTCGGTCTCTGGGGTTTCGGCGCGTCGGCGCACATCGCGATCCAGGTCGCGCGCCACTTCGGCTGCGAGATCTACGTATTCAGTCGAGCGGCGCTGCACGGCGATCTCGCGCGTGAACTCGGCGCGACGTGGGTGGGCGGCAGCGACGACGCGCCGCCGGTTTTGCTCGACGCCGCGATCCTCTTCGCGCCGGCCGGCGAGCTGGTGCCGGTCGCGCTCGAACGCCTCGACCGCGGCGGCACGCTCGCGGTGGCTGGCATCCACCTCTCGGATGTCCCGGCGCTCGACTACCAGCGCCATCTCTTCCAAGAACGCACACTCACGAGCGTCACCGCCAACACGCGCGAAGACGGTCGCGTGCTGCTGCACCTCGCCGCCGCGATTCCCATCCGCACGCACACCACGCTCTACCCGCTGGAGCGCGCCAACGAAGCGCTCGACGACCTGAAGAACGACCGGGTGCGCGGCGCCGCAGTGCTCGACGTCGGTCCCAGCGAAGGCTGATCACGCCTTCGGGCGGAACTTCGCGTGGCGCGGGAGCGTGTCGCTGCGCTCGCTTTGCGACAGCCGAGACAAGGGCAGTAGGCGGGTATCACGCTGGTGCGCAGCGCAGCCGTATCACGGGACGCCATCGGAACTGCTCGGCACGCCTCGATCGCGTGGGTTAGCGTCGGCTCACCCACGGAGGTGCCAGCGTGATCCGCCGCCGAAGCGCTCGTTCGTTGCTCGTGCTGGCCACGCTCGCGCTTCCGATGCGCGCGCTCGCTGCGGATGTCACGCAGATTCCGATCGGCCCGAACAGTCTCGGCGCGTGTCCGGGCGCGGCGATCACGCCGTCGAAGGTCGTTTCGGGTCAGTTTCCGGTCGCGCTGATGGGTTCCTACGTGATGCTGCCGATCGACGTTCCCGAAGGCACGACGCAGCTGCGTGTGAAGTACTGCTACGAAGGCGGCGGCAACACCGTCGATCTCGGTCTTTGGCAATCGCGCGACGGCGTGACGCCGTGGAGTACGCCGCAGTTCCGCGGCTGGGGCGGCTCGAGTCATCCCGACGTCGTGGTGACACTGCAGGGGTTCTCGAGCGAAGCGGAGTATCTCGCGGAGCCGCGCGGCTACGTGCCCGGTCGCACCACGCGCGGCTTCCTGCCGGGCCCGATTCCGGCGGGAACCTGGGCGGCGGAGCTCGGTGTCGGTGCCGTTGCGGAAACCGATGCGGACCAACTCGCCGATTTCCGTGTCGAGATCGAGCTGTCGAGCGATCCGGCCTACGCGGCCGATCCCTACGTGCCGGCGGCCTACGACGAAACGCCTGCGAGCAACGAAGCGGGCTGGTACGCCGGCGACATGCACGTCCACGCGGAGCATTCGGCGCTCGGCGACGCGACGATGACCGAGGTCTTCGGCTACGCGTTCTCGCCGTTCGGCGAGAACGGCGCCGGGCTCGACTTCATCACGCTCAGCGATTACGTGTCGAGCAGCGCCTGGGGCGAGATCGGTCGCTACCAGCCGCTATACCCGGGCAAGCTGGTGATCCGCAGCGCTGAGATCATCACCTACCATGGCCACGCGATGAACCACGGCAGTGCGCGCTACGTGGATCACCGCACCGGACCGGTCCATCAGCTGGCGCCGAACGGTGTCGTGACGCTGCTGCGCCCCGCCACTCCGCCCTCGGCGATCCTGGCCGCCGTCGTGGACGCGGGCGGCATCGCGCAGCTGAACCACGTGACGACCTGTCCGTCGAACACGGCGTACTGCCGCCGCACCTGCCGCGGATGTCCCTGGGACTACTCGAGCGAAGAGACGCAATACAGCGAGGTCGCGTCGATCGAGGTCCAATCCGGTTCGTTCTTCAAGTACGAACTCTTCACGAAGCCCGCGATCGCGTTCTGGGACGCGGCGTTGGCGGCCGGCGAGCACATCGCCGCGGTGGGATCGAGCGACTCGCACCAGGCTGGGTTTGCCGACGCTACCGAGTCGGCGATCGGGCGCGCGACCACCGTCGTCTACGCGAACTCGCTCTCCGAGCAGGGCATTCTCGATGGCGTTCGCGCGGGCCACACCTACGTGAAGCTCTTCGGCAACGACGGCCCCGACGTGCGCCTCGAAGCGAGCGGCGACCAAGGCGGCAGCGGCATCATGGGCGACTCGATCCCCGATCGCAGCGCGACGCTGGTCGCCACCGTGAGCGGCATCGAGACCGGTGCGAAACAGCACTTCGTGAAATTGTTCCGCAACGGCGTGCTGATCGACTCCGTGCCGATCGACGCGCCCGGCGGCGTCCAGCTCTTCCGCGCGGAATCGCCCGGTCGCTACCGCGTGCAGGTCGAACGCGATCGCAAGACTCCGATGAACCAGACACTCGAGGACGTGATCGTCGTGCTGACGAGCCCCGTCTACGTGCCGGAACCGGGCGCCGCGGCGATGCTGCTGCTGGCGGCCGTCGCGCTGGGGTCGCTGCGACGCGCGCGGTTGAGGACCGATCAGCGCTCCCGATCGGGCGGCCGTTGTTCGCGGGATTGGGTCATCTGCATACCGACCAGCCGCGCCACCAGGATCGCCAGATAGAACTGGCCGGTGATCCCTTCGGCGACCGCCGCGTAGCGGGACTGCAACGTCAGCGGAGCGATGTCGCCGAAGCCGATCGTCGAGATCGTCGTCAGGCTGAAGTAGCTGAACGTGGCGAAGAGTTCCCCGGCTGGAATGGCCGTGATGCTGAATGCGTTCGGCTGGATCTGGTAGATCGTGCTGTACAAAAGCCCCCAGGTGAGTGCGAAGAGCAGGTAGACCGAGATCGACATGCTGATGGTCTCGGTGGTGATCTGCCGCTGCTTCAAGACGCTGCGCAGCTGCATCCACGTGACGAAGGCGAAGAAGAGCAGCCAGGAGATCGAACCGATCAGCAGCAGCCGTGGGGTCGGATCGTAGATCAACGCCAGCCGCTCGATGATCGCAGGCACCACGAGCACCCATCCTACGCGGTCCCACCTTCTCCGCTGGGACGATGGCAGCTCGTGTTCGCGTGCCACTTCGTCGATCTGGACCGCGTAGAGAGCGATGAGCAGCAAGCTCAGGATCGAAAGGCTGAACGCGACCTCCGCGAATCCACCTTCGCCGATCAGTGGCCGCACCCCGAGCAAGACCACGATCGCGACGAGCAGCGCCGTGTGTCTGCGCGGAAGCAGATGGGTGCGGAGAGCATGCTGCAGCCGCTTCAGCAACCGAGCGCTCCGCGCACCGGTGCGGCGCCTCGCGCTGCGCCCGACGCCCCGGATTCCGGCTGCGCGCGCTGCGCCGATTCCCGCCAGCGGGTCGGCGACTCGCCCGACCAGCGGCGGAACGCATGCGCGAAGGCGCTGGAATCGCCGTAGTGAAGGCTCGCCGCGATCGCGCCGACCGACATCTGTGTGTCGCGCAGCAGCTGGCACGCCACTTCGAAGCGGGTTTCGTCCGCGAGCTTCCGAAACGATACGCCGTTGGCGTCGAGGTGCCGGTCGAGCGTGCGCCGGTGCATCGAGAATCTCCGCGCGACGGCTTCGATCGATCCCTTGCCCTCGAGCAGCAGGTTCCGCATCACGCGCCGCACCTGGCTCGGAAGGCCGGGCGACGCCAGCTCCTCGAAGAGTGCGGCCTGCGCGCTCAGCGCGGCATGGAGTTCCGGATCGGCGCTGTGCGGCGCGTGATCGAGCCAGCCGCGCGGGAACACCAGCGCGAGGCGGTCGGCGTCGAAGCGCAGCGGCGCGCGGAAGAACTCTCGGAACGGGTGGACGTCGCGCGGACGGCGACACGGAATCAGGACATCGCTCGGAGCCCAGTCCGGGCCGCAGAGGTCGCGCAGCACGTTGCACGCCACCGCACTCACCATTTGATGGATCTGGCTGGTGCCTTCGATGCCGCCTTCGTAGATCGCGTAGTTGAGGGAGCTGAACGATCCCTCCGTCGTGAGCGAGAGGACCGCTCCGCCATCGTTCAGACTGAGGAAGTGGCTGAGCACCCGCAGCGCGGCGCCGACGTCCGGGGCCGACGCGGTCAGCGTGCCGACGAGGCCGAGCGACGCGAGTCGCCCGTGCCGTCCGACGCGAAGCGCAAAATCCTCGCAGCCCGTTCGCGCGACACAATGAACGAGCGATTGGCCGATCAGCGCGTCGCGGATCAGGTTGTTCGGATCCTCGAACAGGCGCGCATCGACGCCGACCTCTGCGAGCACTGCGGCGGGATCGAATCCGAGTTCCGCCAGCACCAGCGGGATCGCACGGATGCCCCCGACTCGCGAGCTGCCTTCGGTCGCTCCAGCGCCCGCGTCGGTGATGAGGCGAGGATCGAAATTGGTACGAGTTCCCATGGGCCTCGACGGCAATATGTCACAAAATCGCAGGCAACGGTTTGGAGAACGCGCGAACTTTCCCGCCGCTGGGCGTCGCCATCGGGCGGGCGCTCCAATCAGAAAGGACGATCGATGAGCCTTCTCGAGTTCCGGGGTTGGGGTCGCTTCGTGTTGGTCGCGATGATTTCGCTGGCGCAGCCCGTCGTGGTGGCGGCGCAGCAGGGCGTCGCCGCGCCGGGCTCGCCGAGCGCGACGACGACGATCAGCGGGAAGCAGCTTCCCGCGCCCGATCCGCCGTTCGGCGGCGTGATCAAGGACGACGCGCTGCAATC
>CAYGWM010000008.1:63892-65290 GCA_964353555.1 uncultured Spirochaetales bacterium | reverse complement strand
CGTCGGCGTGGAAATCGGCCAGGTGCTTTTCATCGTGGCGGTGTTGGCGATCTACCAGGCGTTGTCGAAGCTGGCCGCGGGCCGGATCGATCTGGCGCGTCTAGCTCCAATCCAGGCGTATGCCATCGGTGGCGTTGCCAGCTATTGGGTGTTTGAGCGGGCGTCCGGATTCTGGCATTAGGCTGGCCGCCGACGCGGCGGATCACCGCCTGACAGCACGCGCAGCGGCGCTCAGCGGTCCAGCGAAAGCCACAGCCGTAACAGATGGCGCTTGCGCGAGGGCTCCGGCCAGTCCTCGTACTCCGACCGCGCGTGCAGCGTGACGTGGTTCGAGATCAGCTGCACGTCGCCGGGTTCGAAGTTCATCTCGAGCACGAGTGACGGATCGTTCGCGACGTCCTCGTAGAGTTCGACCAGCTCGTTCTCGCTGTCGCTCCAGCGCGGCGCTTCGGGATGACGCAGCGCGGAGCGGAAGTAGTCGCTGTGCCAGAACGTGCGGAGCTGTTCGTGCGCGAAGCGGCACGGCGGGATCGGCAGGAAGGGGCGCTTACCGGAGCCTTCCTCGTCGCGTGTATCGAGTGCGAACGGCTCATAGAGTCGGTCGACCAGGTCGGGCCGCTGCCGCAACACTTCGTTGTACACCGCGACCGACGAGACGATGCGACTGGCGCCGCCGCGCCTCGCGGTGCGCAGACACAGCAGGCCGACGACGTCCGCCAGATCGCAGTGCCACGCGATCGTTGCTGCGGTGCGATAGAGGCGGATCAACGGCTTGCCCGCGTTTTCGCCGCTGTCGACGACATGGCCGAGCAGCTCGCCCTGCGGGTTCTGTGCGCCCGGCTCGCCGAGATGCTGGCCGATGCCCCAGTAGATGAGCGCCGCGTCGTCGTCGCCCCAGCGCGCGACGGGAAGTCCGCGCAGCAGCAGGAAGCCGCGACCGCTGGCGAGCTCGCGCGCCCACTCCGCGATCACCGGCGCGAGCGTCGGCAGTGGGAACTCGCCGCGACCGACCTCGGCGAGCGCGAGCCCGCGGGCTCGCACCGATGCACGGGCCCGATCGAGTTCGTCGATCTGCTCTGGCGTGAGCCGCACGATCCACGCATCGCTGTTCGCGAGATCGGCGCCGCGCCACGCGGCGTGGGACTCGATCGGCGTCCGGAGCACGTCTTCGTGGTCGCGGCGGAAGTAGCGCAGCGCCTGCGTGGCGAACGGGAGGTGGTGGGCGTCCATCGGTTGCGACTATGATGCCCCTAGATCGAGTTCGAGCCAGGGAGTGAAAGCCATGAGCGAGCCGCGCATCGTTCTCGACCCCACCGGCGAGCGACAGCTCGCGCAGCGCCCGCGTCTGCCGCGCCTCGCGTCACTTGCGGGCGTGACGGTCGGCCTGCTCGACATCGC
>CAYGWM010000008.1:39274-63792 GCA_964353555.1 uncultured Spirochaetales bacterium | reverse complement strand
CGCGCGCTCGGCGCCGATCCGGCCGCCGTCTATGTCGAGCACCCGATCCAGGACCGCAGCGACGCCGAGATGGATGCGATCGCCGATGCCGCGTTCGAGCAGGTGATCGCGGCGCTCGTGGGGAAAGCGTCTTGATCGCGCGGGCGGCGCTGTTCGCGGAGCTGGTCGTCGTGATGCTCGTCGGGCAGGCGCGCGCAGCGCTGCGCCGCATCACGAAAGGACCGGCGCGGGCCGGCTGGACGTGGCAGGTGGAACTGATCGCTGCCGGCATGCAGGCGATCATGATGCGCTCGAAGCGTCGCGGTGTGCCGTGGCTGCGCGCGGTGCTCGACCTCGCGCCAACGCCGGCGCCGTTCGGCAAGCGCGTGCGCACCGAGGACATCGATGCCGGCGGCGTGCGGGCGCGCTGGTTCGTGCCGCTCGGCGGGCCCGCACCGACCCGCACGATCATCTACTGCCACGGCGGCGGCTTCGTATTCGGCTCGCCGCGCACCACGCATGCGGAGTTGATGGCGGGGCTCGCGGTGCTGGCGGAGGCGCGCGTGCTCGGCATCGAGTATCGACTCGCGCCCGAGCATCGCTTCCCGGCTGCGCACGACGATGCGCTTGCCGCCGTGCGCTGGCTCTACGCGCAGGGCGCGGATCCCGCGCAGGTTGCGCTCGGTGGCGACTCGGCGGGCGGCAATCTCGCCGCGGCAACACTCTGTTCGCTGCGCGACGCCGGCGATCCGCTTCCGGCCGCGGCCGTGCTTTTCTGTCCGTGGGTCGATCTGCTCGCAGCGGGCGGTTCGATGGACACGAATGCAGCGGTCGATTTCGGCGACCGCGAACTGCTCGTCGGCTGGGCCGAGGACTACCTGCCGCGCGGCTCGCCGCGCGATCCGCGCGCATTTCCGATCGACGCGAGACTCGACGGTCTGCCGCCGTTGCTGATCCAGGTTGGTGGCGCCGAGGTGTTGCACGATCAGGTCGTCGCGTTCGCGCAGCGCGCGCGCGCGGCCGGTGTGGACGTCACGCTCGAAACCGAGCCCGCCATGTTCCACGACTGGCAGCTCCAGGCGGCGCTGCTGCCCGAAGGCGCGCGCTCGGTCGAAGCGGCTGCGCGCTGGCTCGTCGCGCAGCTGCCGATGCGCAGCGCGTAACGGTTTCAGAGCATCGCGATCGGGTTGACCGGCGATCCGGTGCCGCCGCGAATCCGCAGCGGCGCCACCGTGAACAGGAACTCCCAGCGATTTCGTTCCGCGCACGCGCTAGCGAGTTCGGCGAGCGCAAGGTTGTCGAGCAGGTGCACGCCCATGCCGACGAGGCAGCACTGGTGCAGCGGCAGCGGCCATTTCGGGATCTTCGACGCGGGCAACGGATCCGACACGCCGTCGCAGCCGAGCACCGCGATGCAGCGTTCGCCGAGCCAGGGAATGCAGCGCGGGTCGAGACCGGCGAGGCCGACGCCGTTCGGATCCCATGGACCGTGCTTGGCGCGACGCGCGTCGCGACCGGTCGAGATCAGCAGGATGTCGCCTTCGCGGGCGCGCACGCCCTGCGCGGCTTCGGCGCGCTCGAGTTCTTCGGGCAGGATGGCGTCGCTGGGTTCCAGCCATGGGGCGCCGCGCAGCCGCGGCATGTCGAGCAGCACGCCGCGACCGACGATGCCGTCGGCCGCGCACAGGATGCTGCCGCGCTGCGCGCCGGTGCTCTTCACGTCGGTGACCGGGAAGCCGTTGAAGAGGCGGCCGTCGACCGCGATGTGGCAGAACGCGTCGATGTGCGACGTCGCCATGCCGTGACACGCGACGCCGACGAAGTCCATCGTCGCGCCGACCCCGGGTGTTCCCCACAGATCCGCTGCGTCGCCCGCGACCAGCATGTGGTGCTGCGTGGGGCGTGGATTCTCGGGCGACGGATCGACCGCGAGATCGCGCGCGCAGCTCACCGCGACGCCATCGCGCACCAGCGTCGCGGCGTTCGCCCGGATCTGCGGTGTGATGAAGTTCAACGCGCCGCGCTCGTCTTCGGCGCCCCAGCGGCCCCAGTTCTTGGTGGCCTGGAAGATGCTCTCGAGCCAGGCCTGGTTCGGAACTTCGGGCATGGGGGCTCTCCTGGTGATTCGGGTATGCTCGCCGCGCGCCCGGCGGAGGATTCCATGGCCATTCAAGCTGCGCCCGCTTCGGAGCGCGATCCCTCATTCCACGGCATCGATCCCAACACGTACGATCTCGATCGCTACAACGATCCGTTCCCGTCGATCCACGCGCTGCGCGCCGTCGCGCCGGTGAATGAAACCCCGATGGGGCTCTGGCGACTCTCGCGCCACGCGGACTGCGTGCGGCTGCTGCGCGGCGTGCGCTGCGGCGTTCGTCACCTCGACGGCACCTACCCGCGTCGCGCCGAGGAAGGGGCGGCGGGTCCCTCCGAGTTCATGCTCCAGCAGGATCCGCCCCGGCACACGCGCCTTCGCAAGCTGGTCTCGAAGTCGTTCACGCCGCGCGCCGCCGAGAGTTGGCGACCGCGCGCGCAGGCGATCGCGGGCGAACTGCTCGATCGCGCGCTCGAGCGCGGCAGCATGGACGTGATCGCCGATCTCGCGCTGCCGGTGCCGTCGCTGCTGATCTGCGAGATGCTCGGCGTGCCGGTCGCCGATCGCGATCGCTTCACCAGCTGGACCGCACAGGCGACGCACGCGCTGGCCGGCAAGATGGCGCCGCCCGAGGTGCAGCAGCGCGCCCAGGTGGCCGCGATGGCGCTCGGTGGCTACTTCACCGACCTGATCGAAGAGCGCCGCAAGAGCAAGACCGACGATCTGATCTCCGAGTTGATCCGGGCCGAGGAAGAGGGCGATCGGCTCACGCACTCCGAGCTGGTCGTGCAGTCGATCGGCCTGCTGATCGCCGGTTTCGAGACGACGATCGGGCTGATCGGCAACGGCGTCGCCGCATTGGCGCGTCATCCGGGCGAAGCGCAGAAGCTGCGCGCGCGTCCCGCGCTCGTTCCCAACGCAGTCGAGGAATGTCTGCGCTACGAGGGGCCGATCGGCATGACGCTGCGCGTGCTGCACGAGGACGCCAGCTTCGGCGGTCGCACGATCCCGCAGGACACCGAAGTGTGGGCGATGCTCTGGGGCGCGAACCGCGACCCGGCCGTATTCCCCGATCCCGATCGCTTCGACGTCGAGCGCGCGAACGCACGTGAACACCTCGCCTTCGGCGGCGGCGCGCATCTGTGTCTGGGTGCACATCTCGCCCGAATGGAGGCGCAGGTCGCGATCGGCACGCTCGTCGCGCGGGCACGCGACATCGCGCTCGTCGATGATCGGATCGAATGGGGCGCGTCGCTGTTCCGCGTTCCGGGCAAGCTGCCAGTGACGTTCCGTCCGAGCTAGCGCTCGGTCGGGAAGCCGCGCTTCGTCCAGCCGGTCCAGCCTTCCGCCATCGAGACGACGTGCTCGAAGCCCATTTGCTGGAGACTCTGCGCCGCGAGCGCGGAGCGGTGACCGCCCCCGCAGTAGAGCACGAGCTTGCGCGAGCGATCGGCGAGCCACGGATCGCGCTTCGGGTGTTCGAGGTCGGCGCGCACTTCGAGGAAACCGCGCGGGTAGTGGCGCGCGCCGGGCAGATGACCGGCCTCCCATTCATCGGCCTCGCGCACGTCGAGAATCTGGTAGCCGCCGCGGTCCGGCTGATCGAGCAGCGCGCGAACCGCGTCGGGCGAGATCTCGGGCACTTCCGCGAGCGCTGCACGGACGAAATCGGCTAACGACCTGGCCATCACGGCACTCTAGCCCGTACCGTGCGAAGGAGGCGACCCGATGCACCATCCGTGCGCGATCCGGCCCGAGGAGCACGCGGTGTTCCGCGCCGACAAGATGGGGAAGAGCACGCTCTTCGAGTCGCCGCGGTTGCTGGTCGGTCTCAACTGCTTCGAGCCCGGACAGCAACACGCGCTGCACGCACACGGCGGCATGGACAAAGTCTATCAGGTGCTCGCAGGGCACGGAGAATTCCTGCTCGAAGGTCGCACCATCCCGATGACCGCCGGCGTAATGCTGGTCGCTCCCGAGGGCGTTCCGCACGGAATCCACAACACAGGAAAGCAGCGGCTCGTGGTGCTTGCGATACTCGCCTCCAACCCGGGACCCACGTGATGTCGACCCTCCTGAGCTCTTTCCCCATCTGATTGGAAAGGCTCAGGTAAGGCCTGCTGGCTGCCGATCAGCGGCGGGTGAAGACGCGTGTCGCTTCCGTTGCCATGCTATTTGCGCTCTGGTTGGCTGCGTTCGGAGCTCGAGCCACCGATCTCGCCGTACTTCCGCCGCGAGCGCCTGCCGATCTCGAAGTGCTGGCGCGCGGTGCGACCGAGTGGGTGCGGGCGCGCTTCAGCGAGGCTGGGCTTGCGTCGAGCAACGAGTTTTCGCTCGCCGCCGCGTTGGCACCCGATCGTCCGCGTGCGCTGCCTCCGCGTGCTTCGCTACGCGAGCTGGCAGAACAGCGCGGAGCGGAGCGCGCGTGGGTGCTCGATCTCGACGCCGACCGCGGCAAGGCGGTCGTGCAGATCGTGGTCATCGACCTCGCTTCCGGATCGACGGCCGCTGCGGGACACGCACAGACGTCGATCGCGAAGCTCGGCAGCGCGGTCGCCGAGGCGAGCGACGCGGTGATCGAGCAGAGCGGCGCGGCGGGCCGCACGCTCAGTCCGCCGAGCCTCGCCGAACTGGATCGCTACGGGCGCGCCGCGATCGCGCGGGACGGCGGTCGCCTCGCGGACGCGTGGCGCGCGCTCGGCAAGAAGATCACGCCCACCTCGCAGGCGCTGCGCGCTCGACTCGAAGCAGCCGGGCAATCGGAACAGTTCCCGCTCGGCGAGCGCACGCGACTCGCGGTGGCGCGCGGGGATTCGGAACGCGCGCGGCTCTGGCTGCGCTCGCAGCACGGCGACAACCCGGACGATGCGTTGCTCGCGCTCGCGGCCGCCGAGGGGGCGGAAGAACTCGGCGAGATCGAACGCGCCCTCCCGCTCTACGATCGCGCGATCGAGCTGGCCCCCGATTCCGCGGCCGCGCGTACCGGTCGTGTGCGTCTGCTGTTGCAGGTCGGGCGCACGGGCGAAGGCATTGCGGCGCTCTCCGGACTCGAGCGTCCGGGCGCGGACCTGCTCGAGACGGCCGTCGAGGTGCCGAACCTCGAACCCAACACACGGGCCCAGTTGCAGTGGCGGCTCGCCACGCAGCTCGAAGCGAACTTCGACACCGAGCGCGCGATCGAACATCTCGGACGCGCGGCCGAACTCGATACGACGCTCGAGGGCGCAACCGTGCGCGAGTCCGCCCTGCTTCATACACGCCTCGGTGAGCCGGAGCAGGCGCTGGCGCCAGCCGAGCGGGCACTGCAACTCGGCGCGAGCGATGCGCCGCTGCTCGAAGCGCTCGGCTCGGCGCGACGCGCGGCCGGAGACGCGCACGGAGCGAAAGCGGCTTTCGAGCAGGCGCGCACACTGGAGCCGCAGGCGCCGGGACCGCTGATGGGGCTCGGCGAGATCGCGATGCAGTCGGGCGACACGGTCGCCGCGAACGTGCTGCTCGGGCAGGCGCTCGAGCTAGCGCCAGGTCACACGCCGACGCGAATCGCGCTCGCGGGTCTGATGCGCGCAACCGGTCAGGTCGACGCCGCACTCACGCTGCTCGACGGACATCCCGATGGTCCCAACGCCGACCTGCTCCGCGAGACAGCGTCGATCCGCGCGGCGCAAGGTGACCTCGTCGGCGCCGCGGGCATGCTCGAACAGGCGATGGAGCTGGCGCCCGCGAACATCACGCTCACCCAGGAACTCGCGAAAGTGCGCGAATCCGGGGGCGACACCGCGGGCGCCGAATCGCTGCGCAAGATGGCCGAGCGGATGGGTAGCGGTACCAGCGCTGCCGCCTCTGACCTCGGCCCCATGGACGCTGCGGGAAACGCGGGTCCGGGCACGCTCGACGAGCTCGCTGCGAGTTTCCCGCAACGCGTCGCCGGTCGCGACGCGCCGGTCCAGGTGGTGGCGCTGCTGGCGCCGTCGCTCGAGAACGAGGCGGGTCCGCTGGCGCGTTTCTTCGGCCTGAAGCGTCCCGCGCCAGACGCGCTCGGCGACGAACTCGCGCGCGCCCTCGCGACGCGTTTCGAGGTCGTCACGCCGCACGAGATCCCGCGCGAACTGGCTGCTGCCGAGCAGCAGACGCTGCGCGCCTTCGACGAAGGCGAAGCCGTCGTCGCGCACATGAATGAAGCGCTCGGCACCGACGCGGTGTTCGTCGCGCGGCTGCGCAGCGAGGGCCGCGCCGATCGGCGTCCCGGCGCGATGCACGTCGAGGTGCGCATGCTCGTCGGCAACGACTCGATGCACGTCCGCCGTTTCGGCAACCAGACGTGGATCGCCAGCGGGGAGCAACTCTTCTCCGAATGGAATCCCATCGCGATCGTGATCTATTCGATCGTGTTGGTCGTCTCGGTGCTGCCACTGGTTCGCGGCTGGGGCGAACTCCAGGTTGGGATCCAGTACGCGTCGCTCGGCAAGGGCTTCTTCAGCATCAAGCTGTCGAGGGGCCCGCAGAAGGCCGATGTGGGCGAGACGCGCAAGCAAGGTGAAAGCCGCTATCGGCGCAAGATGCGCCTCGTGGGCCGCTACGAGCGCTCGATGGTGGGGCGCGAGACGGTCTTCCGCTGGCTGCCCGCACGGGGCTACTACGTGACGGTGCACGGTCTGTTGCAAGACCCGGCGTCCGGCGCGGTGATCGGCAACTACGCCGCGGAGCAGAAGGTGGTGGTTCGACGCGGCCATCCGGCGCGTCTCGACTTCGACTTCCGCGCGAAGGAGTGCGCGGTCGAAATCTGTGTATTCGACGCGGGCGAGCCGGTTGCGCAGGCCGTCGTCGGGGTGCGCGGCGAGGCCGACAGCCTTCGCTATGCGCGCTCTGGCCGCACGCTGCTGTACCTCCCCCCCGGTCGCCACAAGATCTTGATTGGCTGCGGCGATCGTCTGCTCGAGAGCGAGGTATCGATCGAGACCTTCGCGCCGCGCACGCTCTCGATCGATACCCAGGACGAGAACGCGCAGCTCTTCACGAAGTGCGCGGAAGCCGTCGAGCCGTACATGCAGGGCAATCTGGCCGGCGCTGCCGATGCGCTGGAGCGCGCGGGCGAGGATGTCGCTGCGGCGCGCATTCGCGGCGAACACTTCGCCGCGATCGGCGACACCGAGAAGGCCGCGCAGTCGTTCCAGCGCGCGGGTCGCTTCGAGCAGGCGGCCACACTGATCTCGGACAGCGCCGATCCGCGGGCGGCCGCCGCGCTCTACGAGCAGGCCGGCAACCACGAGAAGGCGGCGGAGGCATTCCGCAGCATCGGCGATCCCAGCCGCGCCGCGCATCACTTCGAGATCGCCTATCGCTACGAGGACGCGGTCGAGTGCCATCGCGAGGCCGGCAACGCCCTGAAGGTCTGCGAGTTGCTCGAGAAGCTCGCGCACTTCTTCGAGGCCGCGCGCTGCGCGATGGACAACGGCGACCCCGACCGTGCGATCCGCAACCTGCAGATGATCGAGGTGCGCGACCGCGAGTACGTGCACGCCTGTCGCCTGCTCGGCGAGATCTTCACCGAGCGCAACGAACTGGATCTCGCGGTGCAGAAGCTCGACGAAGCGGTGACGGTGGGCGGCGGCGAGAGCGCGCCGCTCGAAGTCGTCGAGCAGCTGGCGCGCACGCTCGAATCGGCGGGCCGGCTCGACAAGGCGGTGGAGACCTGGGAGGCGATCCGCGCGCGCGACTTCCACTACCCAGAAGCGACACCGAAAATCGAGTCGCTGCGCAGGACGATCGAAGCGGAGCGCGCGACGCAGACGGCGGTTGCGACCGGCGGATCGCCCACCGAGAGCCGCTACGAATTGCTGGGCGAGATCGGACGCGGCGGCATGGGCGTCGTGCTGAAGGCGCGCGACAAGCGACTCGGCCGCATCGTCGCGTTGAAGCGGCTACCCGACAACCTGCGCAATCACCCGACGGCGGTAAGGCTGTTCCTGCGCGAAGCGCGTGCGGCGGCGTCGCTCAATCACCGCAACATCGTCACGCTCTTCGACGCCGGTCAGGAAGACGACCAGTACTTCTTGACGATGGAGCTGCTCGAAGGCCTGCCGCTGCACGAAGTGCTGGCCAAGCGCGGTCGGCTCTCGCCGCGTGACGCCGCCCGCCTCGGCGCCCAGGCCGCCGCGGGACTCGAGTACGCCCACGCGCAGGGCGTCGTGCATCGCGACATCAAGACCTCCAATCTGTTCTTCACGAAGGACCGGTTGCTGAAGATCATGGACTTCGGTCTCGCGAAGATGACCGAGGAGGTGCGACGCGCCGCGACGGTCGTCGGCGGCACGCCGTACTACATGGCGCCCGAGCAGGCGGCCGGTGAGGACGTCGACCACCGGGCCGACCAGTACGCGCTCGGCGTCACGCTCTACGAATTGGTCACCGGCGATGTTCCGTTCCGCCAGGGCGACGTCACGTATCACCATCGACACACACCCGCGCCCGACCCGCGCAGCGCCGCGCCCGATCTGCCCGAGGACTTCGCTGCGCTGATCGCCAAGTTGATGGCGAAGCGTCCCGAGGATCGCTTCGCATCGACCGGCGAGGCGGGCGCGCTGCTGTCGCGCATCGCGAAGCGCCTGGCTTGCTGAGCCATCTCGCAATCCCGGTGTCCGGCCGCTCATAACTCGCGTGGAAGTGCCGATGAGGGTCGGGTAGTCTCGCATTCCCCCAACAATCGGGACATCCCAATTCAGATTCGGAATGGACAGAGCCGCGATCTCGCGGACTTCGGCATCAATGCTGCGGCCGTCGAAGAGATCCGCGATTGCTTTGCGTGTGACCCCGCGTCGGTCGATCCGGCGTGGGCCGAGGTCTTCGGCGCCAGCGAAGCGCCCGTCGTGCTCGACCGCCGCGAGGCCGAGAAGCACGCGCGCGCGCTGCGCCTGATCCATTCGTATCGCGCGCGCGGGCATCGCATCGCGGACATCGACCCGCTCGGCGGTCGCGCGATGTATTTCCCGGAGCTGGATCCGGCGCACTATGGCTTCGGCCACGACGACCTCGGGAAGAGCTTCCTCGCCGGCGACCTGCCCGGCGGCCCGATGCAACCGCTCGGCAAGATCCTCGACACGTTGCGCGCGACGTATTGCGGCAAGGTCGGCGTGGAGTTCACGCACATCCAGGATCCCGGTCGCAAGGCGTGGTTGCAGCGCCATCTCGAAGCCACCAAGAACCACACGCCGCTCGACAGCGCCGAGCGCGAGCGCGTGCTCGAGATGCTGTCGGCCTCCGAACTCTTCGAGCGCTTCCTTCACACCCGATTCGTCGGACAGAAGCGCTTCGGTCTCGAAGGCGCCGAGTCGCTGATCCCGCTGCTCGACACGATCGTCGAGGACGCGCCCGAGCAGGGAATCGTCGAATACGTGATCGGCATGGCGCATCGCGGCCGATTGAACGTGCTGTCGAACCTGCTCGGCAAGTCCTTCGAGATGATCTTCTCGGAGTTCGAGGACATCGAGGACATCGAAGCGCCGTTCGGCTCGGGCGACGTCAAGTATCACAAGGGCTACTCGAGTGATCGCCGCACGCGCAGCGGAGCGCGCGTGCACCTGTCGCTCACCGGCAACCCGTCGCATCTCGAAGCGGTGAACCCGGTCGTCGAAGGTCGCGTGCGCGCCAAGCAGATGATCGCCGGCGATCTGCGCGGCCGCAGCGTGGTGCCGCTGCTGATCCACGGCGACGCCGCGTTCGCAGGGCAGGGCATGGTCGCCGAGACGCTCAATCTGTCGAAGCTGGCCGGCTACTCCACCGGCGGCACGCTGCATGTGATCATCAACAACCAGATCGGTTTCACCGCGACGCCGGCCGAGACGCGCTCGACGCTCTACTGCAGCGACGTCGCGAAGATGATCCAGGTGCCGATCTTCCACGTGAACGGCGACGATCCCGAAGCGGTCGTGCACGTCGCGCGACTCGCGCTCGACTACCGCCAGCGCTTTGCAGAAGACGTCGTGATCGATCTGCTCTGCTATCGCCGCCACGGTCACAACGAGAGCGACGAGCCGAACTTCACGCAGCCGCTTCTGTACGAGAAGATCCGCGCGCGCCCGTCGGTGCGGCGGCTCTATACCGATGCGCTGATCGAAGCGGGCGTGCTCACGACCGAAGCGGCGCAGGCGATCGAGACGCGGCTCTCGGAGCAGCTCGATGAAGCGCTCGCCGAAATGAAGGTAGACCCGCCCGGTCCCGACGAGCCCTACGAGCTGCGCGGCCCGTGGGCCGGCTTCGATCGCAAGGCGTCGGTCGCGGCGATCACTGCGGTCCCGGTCGAACGACTCCAGCAGGTCGCCGAGCGCATCGCGCAGACGCCTGCCGGCTTCGATCTGCACAAGAAGCTGAAGCCATTCCTCGAGCGCCGCGCGAAGGCCATTCCCGACGGCGGGGAGATCGATTGGGCGTTCGCCGAAGCGCTCGCCTTCGGCTCGCTGTTGCTCGAGGGCCACAACGTGCGGCTCTCGGGCCAGGACTCGTCGCGCGGCACGTTCTCGCACCGTCACGCGGTGCTGGTCGATCAGACCTCCGAGGTCGAGTACGCGCCGCTCGCGCACCTGTCGGCCACGCAGGGTCGCTTCGAGGTGTACGACAGCCTGCTCTCCGAGCAGGCTGTACTCGGCTTCGAGTATGGCTACTCGGTGGCGGATCCGACCACGCTCACGCTCTGGGAAGCGCAATTCGGTGACTTTGCAAACGGCGCGCAGGTGATCATCGACCAGTTCGTCGCGTCGGCCGCGGTGAAGTGGGGCCGGCTGTCTGGTCTCGTGATGCTGCTGCCGCACGGCTACGAAGGGCAGGGCCCCGAGCATTCGAGCGCGCGCATCGAGCGCTACCTTCAGCTCTGCGCCGAGGACAACATCCAGGTCGTGAACTGCACGACGCCCGCCCAGTACTTTCATGTGTTGCGCCGCCAGATGCGGCGCAACTTCCGGGCGCCGCTCGTCGTCTTCACGCCGAAGAGCCTGCTCCGCGCACCACGCGCGGTGTCACATCCGAGCGAATTCTCGAGCGGCGCGTTCCAGCCGGTGATCCCGGACGCGCTCTGCGCGCGCAACCCGGAGTCCGTGCGCCGAGCGTTGTTCTGCTCGGGCAAGGTCTACTACGACATCCTCGAAGAACGCGAGAAGCGCGGCGCGGAAGCGGAAGTCGCGATCGTGCGCGTCGAGCAGGTCTATCCGTGGAACAGCGCCGGCATCGCCGACGCGCTGGCGGCGTTCGGGAATCTCGAGCACGTCGTCTGGGTGCAGGAAGAGCCGAAGAACATGGGCCCCTGGTTCTTCGTGCACGATCTGCTGCAGGCGCAGCTCCCGAAGGGAATCACGCTGCGCTACGCCGGTCGCGCGGCCGCCGCAGCGCCGGCCGGCGGCTCGATGCGTCTGCACAAGCAACGCCAGGGCAAGCTGCTCTTCGACGCCTTTCACGTTTTTTGATCTCGCGCCGCAGCCGGACGGCCGCGGCGCCGGGAGGTTCCATGGCGATTTACGACCGACTCTCCGCCCAGGATCGCTCGTTCCTCGATCTCGAAGCTCCGAACAGCCACATGCACGTGGCTGGGTGCTTCATCTTCGAGCGCGGCGAACTTTCGACGCCCGCCGGTGGCGTCGATATCGACAAGCTGCGTGAGTACGTCGCGTCGCGGCTGCACCGCATTCCGCGCTATCGCCAGCGCATCGCGTGGATTCCGGTCGAGAACCATCCCGTCTGGGTCGACGATGACCGCTTCAACATCCACTACCACGTGCGCCATACCGCACTGCCGGCGCCGGGTGACGATCGCCAGCTGAAGCGCTTCTGCGGTCGCGTGATGTCGCAGCAGCTCGACCGCGGCAAGCCGCTGTGGGAGATGTGGGTCGTCGAAGGTCTCGAGCACGATCGCTTCGCGCTGGTGTGCAAGACCCATCACTGCATGGTGGACGGCATCTCGGGCGTGGATCTACTGGCGGTGCTGCTCTCGCCGACGCCCGACAAGGAGTTCGAGCCGCCGGCGCGCTGGCTGCCGAACCCGGCGCCGAGCGGCGGCGTGCTGCTGCGCGACGCGATGCTGCGTCGAGTCGAGCTGCCGATCGCGCTGGCCGGCGTCGTCGGCGCCGCGCTGCGCGCTCCTGAGGCGACGTTGGCTCGCGTCACGGAAACGATCTCCGCGTTCGGCGAGACGCTCTCGACGGCGATCTCTCCCGCAACCGACACGCCGCTGAACCGGCCGATCGGCCCGCACCGGCGCTTCGATTGGGTGGGCTTCGACGTCGAGGAAGTGAAGAAGGTCAAGAACGCGCTCGGTGGAACGGTGAACGACGTCGTTCTCGCCACCGTCTCCGGCGCGGTCGGGCGATTCCTCGAACAGCGCGGCATTCCATTCTCGCGGCAGCGTGTGATGGACTTCCGCGCGTTCTGTCCGGTGAGCGTGCGCAGCGAGAGCGAGCGCGGCGTGCTCGGCAATCGCGTCTCGGGCATGATCGCGAAGCTTCCGATCGGCGAGACGCAACCGCAGCGTCGCCTCGACCGCGTGCGCGCGATCACGAAGCAACTGAAGGAGAGCAAGCAAGCGCTCGGCGCCTCGGTGCTGACTTCGGTGTCGGAATGGACCGCGCCGACGCTCGCGTCGATGGCGTCGCGACTCGCCTTCGAGAACCGCACCGCGAACATGGTCGTGACCAACGTGCCCGGCCCGCAGATCCCGCTCTACCTGCTCGGGGCGCGCATGGCCGAGAGCTATCCGATGGTGCCGCTCTTCGCGTCCCAGGGACTCGGCATCGCGCTGTTCTCGTACGCGGGCGGACTCTATTGGGGCTTCGTGTGCGACTGGGACCAGTTCCCCGACCTGCACGACTTCGTCTGCGCGATCGACGCGTCCTTTCGCGAACTCTGCGACGCGGCCGACGCGGCGAGCTGAGCACGCGCCTGCTCGTCCTTCTGCTGCTGATCGGCACGTTCGCCGGCGCGACGTGCGAAGCTTCGGCAGCCGTGAACGGTGTCGATCTCGATCTCTACGGACGATTGCTCGAACGCCATACGCGGGTCGTCGCCGACACGGCCGGCACGCGCGTCGATTACGCGGCGCTGCGCGCGGATCCGGAGTGGCGGAAGCTGCTCGAAGGCCTCGCCGCTGCGCCCACGCCGGCGGCGTCGGCCGCGCAGGCCGAGCGACTCGCGTATTGGATCAATGCGTACAACATGCTGGCGATCGACATGGTCGTGCGGAACGCCCCGGTCGCGAGCATTCGAGACATCGGTTCGCTGCTGCGCCCGGTCTGGAAGCGCGATGCCGGTCGCGTCGGCGGGCGGGCCGTCACGCTCGACGAGGTCGAGCACGCGATGCTGCGCCCGATCGGCGATCCGCGCATGCACGTGGCGATCGTCTGCGCGTCGACGTCGTGCCCGTCGCTCGCACGCGAGCCATTCCGCGCCGAGCGCCTCGACGCGCAGCTCGATGCGGCCGCGCGCGCGTTCGTCGCGAGCCCCGGCAAGGGCGCTCGCGTCGAATCGCGCAGCCTGCGGGTCTCGAAGATCTTCGACTGGTTCGGCGAAGATTTCGTGGCGGGCGGCGGCGTGCTCGCGTTCGTGCGGCGTCATGCCACACCGGATCTGCGCGCCGCGATCGACCAGCTCGGTCCCGAGCCGCAGCTGATCTTCTTCGACTACGACTGGTCGCTCAACGGGATCGGGCGACCCTCGTGATGACGCGCTACTCCCCTGAACGGAGGACGAGTCGTGCGTGAAACCCTGGCCCTGGTGCTGGCCGGCGGCGAAGGCAAGCGTCTCTATCCGCTGACACGCGAGCGCAGCAAGCCCGCCGTCCACTTCGGCGGGCGCTACCGGCTGATCGACTTCGTACTGTCGAACCTCGTCAACAGCGGCTTCCAACGCATCAAGGTGCTGACCCAGTACCGCGCGACCTCGCTGGTCCGGCATCTGGCGCGCGCCTGGACGCTGGCCTCGACGGTGGTGGACGAATTCATCGAGCCGGTCCCCGCCGCGATGAACATCGGGCCCACCTGGTTCCGCGGTACCGCGGACGCGATCTGGCAGAACCTCGACCTGCTGCGCGACGTGCGGCCGGTCGACGTGCTCGTGTTCGGGTCCGACCACGTCTACAAGATGGACGTCTCGCAGATGCTCGAGTTCCACCGCTCGATGGGTGCCGATCTGACGGTCGCGACGCTGCGGGTTCCGCGCAGCGAGGCGCGCGCGTTCGGCTGCCTGCACGTCGACGCCTCGGGCTGGGTACGCGGTTTCGTCGAGAAGCCAGACGACCCGCCGGCCATCCCTGGCGATCCGGAGCACACGCTCGTGTCGATGGGCAACTACATCTTCCGCACCGGCACGATGCTCGCCGAGCTGCGCCGCAACGCCGAACTGAAGGAAACCAGCCACGACTTCGGCCGCGACATCCTCACCGACGCTCACCATCGCGTGAAGGTCGCCGCCTACGATTACATGACCCAGCTCTGTCCAGGCGAGGACGAGCACGCGCGTGGCTATTGGCGCGACGTCGGCACACTCGACGCGTTCTTCGAAACCAACATGGATCTGATCTCGGTGAACCCGCACCTCAACCTCTACAACGACATGTGGCCGATCCGCGGCGTGATCGGGGGCGGCGGCCCCTGCAAGTTCGTGTTCGCCGACCAGGAAGACCACCGTGTCGGCTCGGCGGTGGATTCGATCGTCGGCTCCGGCACGATCATCTCGGGCGGGCAGGTCGATCGCTCGGTGGTATTCAACAACGTGCGTGTGAACAGCTTCAGCCGTGTCTCGGACAGCATCCTGTTCCCGGGCGTCAGCGTCGGACGCAACGCGCTGCTGCGCCGCTGCATCATCGACAAGGGCGTGCGCGTGCCGGCCGGCGAGGTGATCGGCGAGGATCCCGTCGCGGATCGCGAGCGCTTCACGGTGAGCGAGGGCGGCGTCGTCGTCGTGACGCGGCAGGACCTCGGTCAGCGCGATGAGTTCGACGTCGATTGACGGCGCGACCCACAGCGCCCGCGGCGCGGCGCAGAGAGCTGCGCATCGTTTTCGCCAGCTGGGAACTCGCGCCGCTCGCGCAGACTGGCGGGCTCGGCGACATGGCGAGCGGCCTCGCCCGCGCGCTGGCCGTGCGCGGTCATCAGGTCACCTGCCTGCTGCCCGCGCATCGCGACGTGCTGCGACATCCCGCGTGTCCCACGCTCGTGCCCGCGGGCGCGGTGCGCATCGCGACGCCGGGCGCAGAGCTGATCGGTCGTTGGCTGGTCGGCGAACTCACTGGGATCCGGCTCCAACTGCTCGACATCCCCGCGCTCTACGACCGCCCGGAGCTCTACGGCGCCGCGGACGTCGCGGAAGCGCAGCGCTACATCGCGCTGTCGCGCGCGGCGGCGGAGTTCGCGGCGACGACGCGTCCGCACGTGTTGGTCGCACACGACTGGCATGCGGCGATCGCGCTCTGCGCGCTGCGCACCTGCCACGACTTCGGCGCGGCGCGTGGCGTCGGCGCAGTGCAGGTCGTGCACAACAACGCCTTCCTCGGCCGCTTCCCGGCGGCTGCCTTCGGCGCCACCGGACTCCCGAGTGAACTCTTCCATCCCGACGCACTCGAGTTCTGGGGCGACCTCGCGCTGCTGAAGGGCGGACTCGCCTGGGCCGATCGCATCGTCGCGGTCTCCCCGAACTACGCGCAAGAAGTGCAGACGCCCGCGTTCGGCGAGGGGATCGACGGGCTCTATCGCTTCCGCGCGCGGCGCCTGCTCGGCATCGCGAATGGCATCGACACGCAGAGCCATGATCCGGCGACCGACGCGTCGTTGCCCGCGCGCTACGGCGCCGAGTACCCGAAGCCGAAGGGCGTTTGCCGCAAGGCGCTGCTCGATGCGACTGGCCTCGAGGCGCCGCAGCCCGGTCGACTGCTCGCCGCCGTGGGCAGGCTCGCCGCCCAGAAGGGCTGGGACGTTCTCGTCGCCGCGCTGGCGAAACTGGTCGACGGGGGCGCGTCGCTGGTGCTGCTCGGCGACGGTGATCCTGGGCTCGCTTTGCAACTGCGCGAGGCCGCAACGCGCTGGCCGAAGCGCGTCCATGTGACGATCGGCTGGGACGACGCGCTCGCGCGACGCATCTATGCGGGCGCCGACTGCGTGCTGGCGCCGTCGCGCTTCGAACCGTGCGGCTTGGTGCAGCTGCTCGGCCAGCGCTACGGAACGCTGCCGATCGCGCATCGCGTCGGCGGCTTCGTCGACACGATCGAGGATGGCGAGACCGGCATCCTGTTCGAGCCGCTGACGCCCGCGGCGATCGCCGAGGCGGTCGATCGCGCAGCCGCGCTGATGCGAGAGCGCAGCGAAGTCGCGGTGCAGCGACGACTGCTCTCGGTGGATGTCTCGTGGGCCACGCCAGCGGCCGCCTGGGAGCGTGTCTTCGCAGCGGTCGCGCGCGAAGCCGCGCAGCGGATCTAGCGACGTGACGTTGCGCATCGAAGCCGGCGCGCCGATTCCGCTCGGAGCGACCTGGGACGGCGACGGCGTCTCGTTCGCGCTCTTCTCCGAGTCCGCGACCGCCGTCGAGCTGTGTCTGTTCGAGACGCCGGGCGCCACGACCGAATCGGCGCGCATCGCGCTACCCGAACGCAGCGGCGACGTCTTCCACGGGCGGGTTCCCGGACTGTGCCCGGGCCAGCTCTACGGCTATCGCGTGCACGGTCCGTTCGCGCCGCATGTGGGTCATCGCTTCAATCCGAACAAGTTGTTGGTCGATCCGTATGCGCGCGCGATTGCGGGTACGTTGCGTTTCGACGCCGCGCTGCAAGGGGACGATCCGGCGCAGCCCGACGCACCCGACTCGCGCGACTCCGCGCCGTTCGCGCCGAAGTGCGTCGTCATCGATCCGCGCTTCGACTGGGAGGGCGATCGCCCGCCGCGCACGCCGTGGAGTCGCAGCGTGCTCTACGAATGCCACGTGAAGGGCATGACGCAGCAGAATCCGGGCGTCGCGGAAGCGCAGCGCGGTCGCTATCTCGGACTCGCGGCGGAGCCGGTACTCGCGCACTTGCAGAGCCTCGGTGTGACGGCGCTGTCGTTGCTGCCGATCCACCACTCGAGCATCGATGCGCATCTCGCGGCGCTCGGGCTGACCAACTACTGGGGCTACAACACGCTCGGCTACTTCGCGCCGGACGCGCGCTTCGCATCGGGCGATACGGGCGCGCAGGTCGTCGAGTGCAAGCAGATGGTGAAGGCGCTGCACCGCGCCGGCATCGAGGTGATCCTCGACGTCGTCTACAACCACACGCCGGAAGGTGGTCATAGCGGGCCGACGCTGTCGCTGCGCGGCATCGACAACGCGTCGTACTACCGGCTCCACCTCGAAGACCCGTCCACGTACATCGACTACACCGGGTGCGGGAACACGCTGAACACCAGCCATCCGTGCGTGCTCCAGCTGGTGCTCGATTCGCTGCGCTGCTGGGTGACCGAGTATCACGTCGATGGCTTTCGCTTCGACCTGGCCCCGGTGCTCGCGCGCGATCCGGTCGCATTCCAGCGCGCCGGCCGCTTCTTCGAGATCGTCCGGCAGGATCCCGTGCTGTCGCAGGTGAAGCTGATCGCCGAGCCGTGGGACCTCGGTCCCGACGGCTATCTGCTGGGCTCGTTCCCGCGCGGTTTCGCCGAATGGAACGGCCGCTACCGCGACGCTGTCCGACGTTTCTGGCGCGGCGACGACGGCCAGCTCGCCGAATTGGCCACGCGCCTGGCCGGCTCGAGCGATCTCTTCGCGCTATCGGGTCGCACGCCGCAGGCGAGCATCAACTTCGTCGCGTGTCACGACGGCATGACGCTGTCGGATCTCGTCAGCTATTCGAAAAAGCACAACCTCGCGAACGGCGAAGACGGTCGCGACGGTCCGCACGACGACTCGCACAACTGGGGCGAGGAAGGTCCTACGCAGTCGATGCGCGTGCGCAAACGCCGGCAGCGCGCGCGGCGGAACCTGCTGGCGACGCTCGCGTTCTCGCAAGGCGTCCCGATGCTCTCGCATGGCGACGAGCTGGGCCGCACCCAGCGCGGCAACAGCAACGGCTATTGCCAGGACAACGAGATCACCTGGGTGGACTGGGAGCTCGATGACGAGGCGCGCGCGCTGCTCGACTTTGCGCGCACGGTGCTCGCGTTGCGCCGTGACAACGCGGTGTTTCGCCGCCGCCGGTTCTTTCGCGGCGAGTCGGTCGATCCAGCAGGCACCGGCGACGTGACCTGGCTGCGGCCCGACGGCTCGGTCACCACGCTCGCGCATTGGGAGAATCCGGATCGCAAGAGCATCGCGATGCTGATTCCCCGGGAAGCCGCCGACGCGAGCGACGAAGCGGGCCGCACTCAATCCGCCGAAACGGTGCTGCTGATCCTGAACGGCCACGCACAGAAGCGCGTATACACGCTGCCCGCTCTCGGTCGCCCCGGCACCTGGCACGAGGTCCTCAACACCGCCTTCGTCACGCAGCGCCAGATCGACGACGGTCAGCTGGGGCTAGCGCCGTGGTCGCTCGCGCTGTTGGTCTTCCGGGAGCCTAGTTGAGCGCCGAGCGACCGAATCTCAGTGTGCTCGCCGAGCGCCTCGGGATCGCATCCTCGTACTGGGATCTCGTCGGTCGCGCGCGTCCGACGTCCGACGCGACGCGCGAAGCGCTGGTCGCAGCGATGCACTTCGACGGCTCTGATGAAGCCGCTGCGGAGCGCGCTCTCGACGAGCTCGCACGCGCCGAAGCGGAGTCGCTCGTCGATCCGGTGCTGGTGTGGCGCGAATACGAAGAGGTCGTTCCGTCGCTGCCGCTCCGGCTGCCGCCGTCATCGGGTGCGCTCGACTTCGAGATCGAGGTGCGGACGGAAGACGGCGCGTTGCACCGCGCGGAGGGCCGCCTCGATCCCGATGCGCCCCGTGTCGTGCTGCCGGTGCGACCACCGATCGGCTACCACGAGTTGTGCGTCCGCATCTCGGGCCCGGGCGTGCTGCGCGAAGGTCGCCAGCATTTCATCATGGCGCCGCGCACCGTCTGCACGGTGCAAGAGCGACTCGGCGACGCGCGCGTCTTCGGATTCTGGACGAATCTCTACTCGGTACGCAGTGCGCGGAACTGGGGCTTCGGCGACCTCGGCGATCTCCAGGCGCTGATGCGCTGGTGTGGGTCGGTTGGCGGCGCCTTCGTCGGATCGAACCCGCTGCACGCGATTCCGAATCGCGGCCTTGCGATCACGCCGTACAGCCCATCGAGCCGGCTCTACCGCAACGTGCTGTACCTCGACGCGCTGGCGGTCCCGGAGTGGGATGCATCGCCGGCTGCGCGCGCGCGTTTCGCGGATCCTGTCTTCACGGCGCGCATTGCGAAGTTGCGCGGCGCCGGCACGATCGACCACGGCGCCGTTCTCGATTTGAAGATGCCCGTGCTGCGCGACCTCTTTGCGACTTTTTGCGCACGGCGCGTCGCCGGCGTGTACCCGCGCAGCGCGGCGTTCGATGCGTATCGGCAGCGCGAGGGTGAACGACTGCGCGACTTCGCCACCTGGGAGGCGCTCGCCGCGCATTTCGCAGTGGCTCCCGAACAGCCGGCGACGGCATGGCGTCGCTGGCCGCACGCCTATCAGCGCCCCGATACGGCGGCCGTCGCCGCGTTCCGTCGCGAGCACGCGGGCGAGATCGAGTTCCGCTGTTGGCTGCAGTTCGAAGTTGCGGAACAGCTCGAGCAGGTCGCAGCCAGCGGGCGCGACGCCGGGCTCGCGATCGGGCTCTATCAGGATCTCGCGGTGGGCTGCGCGGACGACTCGGCCGACACCTGGATGGCGCCGTCGCTGTTCGCGTCGGGCGTCGCCGTCGGCGCGCCGCCGGACGACTACGCGCCAGACGGACAGAACTGGGGATTCCCACCGCTCGATCCCCACGCGATCCGCGCCGACGGCTACCGCTTCTTCAGCGCATTGCTGCGCGCGAGCTTTGCGAGCGCCGGCGCGCTCCGCATCGATCACGCGATGGGTCTGCAGCGATTGTTCTGGATCCCGGCCGGTCGGCCGGGCGGCGATGGCACCTACGTGTCGTATCGGCACGACGAAGTGCTCGGCGTGCTCGCACTCGAGAGTCGGCGGCACGCGGCGTTGGTGATCGCGGAGGATCTCGGCACCGTGCCGCCCGAGTTCCCGCCGCTGCTCGTCGACTGGGGAATGCTGTCGTCGTCGGTGCTCTACTTCGAGCGCGACGGCGCGCTGCCGAGATCCGCGCAGAGCATCTCGGCGCGCGCACTCGCGACCGTCGAGACGCACGATCTGGTGCCGCTGGCGGGCTTCGCCGCGGGACGCGATCTGCGCATCCGTCGCGCGGCCCTGCAGATCCCCGACGACGCCGCGCTCGAAGGCGCGCTCGCCGAGCGTGCGGGCGACCACGCGGCCTGGCTCGCGCGCTTGCGCGAGGAGGGCTGTCTCGCTGCGGAGGGCGAGCCCGACGCGGCCGCGCTGGCCGGCGCGTTCCACGCGTTTCTTGCGCGAACACCGGCGCCGCTGGTGGCCGCGTCGCTCGACGATCTCGCCGGCGAGACGGAGCCGGTGAACGTTCCGGGCGTGTCGGTCGAGCAGCATCGCAGCTGGTCGCGGCGGATGTCGGTCTCGCTGGAGCGGCTGCCCGAGACCGCGACCGCGCAGGCCGTGCTCGCGGCGCTCGAAGTTCGCGCCGACCACTCGCTGACGAAAGCTGCCGCTAGTATCCCGCGCGTTTGCGTCGAGGCAGGGGGGGACATCGATCCATGAGTGCGACCGCCGAGGTCGCAGCGCGCTCCGTCTGGGACGCCGACGCCATCGCAACGTCGGTCAAGCGGCTCGTCCGCTCCTTCATGGGCAAGCGCTGGAACGACGCTACACCGCGTGATCTCTTCATCGCGCTGGCCTTCGCCAGCCGCGAGATGCTGATCGAGCGCTGGTTCGAGACCCAGGATCGCGTCCGTCAGGCGAACGCGAAGCGGCTCTATTACTTGTCGGTCGAGTTCCTGATCGGGCGCTCGCTGCAGTCTTCGCTGCAAAACCTGGGCGTGCTCGACGAAGTGGAGCGCGCCTTCCGGCGTCTCGGCGTCGACTGGGAGGAAGTCGTCGAGGCCGAGCCCGATGCGGCGCTCGGCAACGGCGGTCTCGGCCGGCTGGCCGCGTGCTTCCTCGATTCGCTCGCGACGCAGGACATGCCTGGCTTCGGCTACGGCATCAACTACGACTACGGCCTGTTCCGGCAGGCGATCGAACACGGCCAGCAGCGCGAGTATCCGGAAGGCTGGCAGCGGCCGGGATCCGCGTGGCTGATCGAGCGGCCCGAGCGCGCCTGCCTCGTTCCGGTGTACGGCCGGGCGGGGCGCCGCCCCGAGGATGGCGAGCCGACCGGCTGGCGCGACTTCCGCGTGATCATCGGCGTTCCGCACGACCTGCCCATCGTCGGCTTCGGCGGGCGCACGGTGAACCACCTGCGGCTCTACTCGGCGCGCTCGTCCGACGAGTTCGACATCGACATCTTCAACCGCGGCGACTACCTGCGCGCCTTCGAGCGCAAACTCGGCATCGAGCGCATCTCGAAAGTGCTCTATCCGTCGGATTCGAACGAACAGGGCCGCGAGCTGCGCTTGCTGCAGGAGTACTTCTTCGTCGCCTGCGCGCTGCGCGACATCTTCAGCCAGTACCGCGAGACCTACGACAGCTGGGACGCGCTGCCCGACAAGGTTGCGATTCACTTGAACGACACGCACCCGGCGCTGGCGGTCGCGGAGTTCATCCGGCTGCTGGTCGACGACAACGGCGTGCCCTTCGAGCGCGCGCTCGATCTGGCGAATCGCAGCTTCGCATACACCAACCATACTCTGATGCCGGAGGCGCTCGAGATCTGGCCGAGTTGGCTGCTCGAGCGTGTCGTGCCGCGCCATCTGCAGATCATCGAAGCGATCAACGCGCGGCTGCTCGGCGAGGTCGAGCTGCGTTGGCCAGGCGACGTCGAGCGCGTGCGTCGGATGTCGATCATCGACGAAGATCCGCAGAAGCACGTGCGGATGGCGCATCTCGCGATCGCCGGAAGCCATGCGGTGAATGGCGTTTCCGCGCTGCACTCGAATCTGGTGAAGACGAATCTGGTGCCGGACTTCGCGGCGCTGTGGCCCGCGAAGTTCCAGAACATCACCAATGGCGTGACGCCGCGCCGTTGGCTGCTGCGCGCGAACCCGCTGCTCGCCGACTCGATCACGCGCCGCATCGGCGATGGCTGGGTGCGCGACCTCTGCGCGCTACGCGCGCTCGAACCCGCCGCGGACGACGCCGCGTTCCGCGCAGAGTTCCGCGCGGTAAAACGCGCCAACAAGGAGCGGCTCGCGAAGGTCGTCGCGCAGGTCGCCGGCGTGCGGATCGATCCCGACGCGCTCTTCGACGTCCAGGTGAAGCGCATCCACGAATACAAGCGCCAGCTGCTGGCGGCGCTGCACGTGATCCATCTCTATCTGCAGATCGCCGACGACGGTCTTTGTCTCGATGCGCCGCGCGTGTGCCTGTTCGCCGGCAAGGCGGCACCCGAGTACTTCATGGCGAAGCTGGTGATCAGGCTGCTCTCGAATGTCGCGGCGGTGGTGAACGCCGATCCGCGCACCGAGGGCCAGCTGCGCGTCGCGTTCGTGCCGGACTATCGCGTGTCGCTGGCCGAGAACATCATTCCCGCCGCCGACCTGTCGGAGCAGATCTCGACGGCCGGCACCGAGGCGTCGGGCACCGGCAACATGAAACTCGCGCTGAACGGCGCGCTGACGATCGGCACGCTCGACGGCGCCAACATCGAGATCTGCGAGAACGTCGGCGCCGAGAATCTCTACATCTTCGGGCTGCGCACCGAAGAGATCGCGGACCTGCGTGCGCGCGACGCCTACGACCCGCGCGAGCGCTACCAGGCGAGCGAAGCGTTGCGGCGCGTGCTCGACGCGCTCGGCTCCGAGCGATTCGCGGGCGGCGAGCCGGGTGTCTTCGCGCCGATCTTGCAGAGCCTGCTCGGAGACGGCGATCGCTACTTCGTGCTGGCCGATTTCGAGAGCTATGCCGCGACGCAGCAGCAGGTCGCCCGCGACTATTGCGACGCCGATGCGTGGTCGCGCCGCGCGGTGCTGAACGTCGCGCGGATGGGCTTCTTCTCCGCGGATCGCGCGATCCGCGAGTACGCCGATCGCATCTGGCGTCTCGAAACGGTTTGCTGACCCGCGGTGGCCGCCTGTCGCGCTCGATTGCGCCGCTATAGTCCCGTGCTTCGCGGCTCCGGGGATGCCCCGAGACGTCGCGCTGGAGGATCCCCGAATGGTTCAATCCCGCATCGTACGTCATGCCGCCGTCCCGCTCGCCGTGCTGGTTCTGGCGCTTGCCGCCTGTTCGGAACCGAAGAAGGCGGCTGACGCTGCGTCGGCTGGCCCCGATGACAAGGTGGTGGCCGGCCGCATCGCCGGCGAGAACGTCACCGTCGGCGAGATCGACGCGTGGATCAAGGACCAGCTCTTCAATCAGACGACGCGCGGCAAGAACGCGCTCAAGGTCTACGAGGTGCGCAATCGTGCATTCGAGCAGATGGCCAGCGAGCGGGCGCTCGACGAGGAAGCGAGCAAGGCCGGCAAGGATCGCGACGCGCTGATGAAGGAAGAAGTCGAGAAGCGCGCGGCCGTCTCGGATGAGGAAGTCCAGAAGTACTACGACGAGCACAAGGACCGCTTCCGTGGCATGCCCTTCGAAAAGGTGTCGCCCGCGGTGAAGCGACAGCTGCTCGCTCAGCGCCAGGTATCGGCGATGCAGGAGTACGTCGGCGGCCTGCGCCAGACGCTCGGCTACGAGAACAAGCTGGAGCCGCCGCGCTTCGAGATCGCCGTCGGCACGAGCCCCAGCGCGGGTCCCGCGGACGCGGCCATAACGCTGGTCGAGTTCAGCGACTACGAGTGCCCTTTCTGCAAGTCGGCCGAACCGATCCTGAAGCAGGTGATGCTGCGCTATCCGACGCAGCTCCGCGTCGTCACCAAGAACTTCCCGCTCGACGCGCACCCGAAGGCGAAGCCCGCTGCCGAAGCGGCGATGTGCGCCGCCGAGCAGGGCAAGTTCTCGGAGTTCCACGCGAAGCTCTTCGAGAAAGCGCCGCAGATCGACGTCGCGCAGCTCGCGCCGATCGCCGAGGAAGCCGGTCTCGACAAGGCCAAGTTCGAGGAGTGCCTGACCTCGCACCGAAGCGCGCCGATCGTGCAAGCCGATCTCGACGCGGGCAAGAAAGCCGGTGTGTCGGGAACGCCGGCGTTCTTCGTGAACGGCGTGCCGCTCGCGGGGGGTCGCTCGCTCAACGACTTCGCGAAGGCGATCGATGAGGAACTCGCGCGGCTGAAGCTCCCGGTTCCGCCGCCGCTGCCGCCCGCACCGCCGCCCACCGCACGGATGATGCCGCC
>CAYGWM010000008.1:24623-39174 GCA_964353555.1 uncultured Spirochaetales bacterium | reverse complement strand
CCCGGCCAAGGGATGCCGCCGGGCCACCCGATGCCGCCGGGGATGCAACCCGCTCCCGCTCCTGCCGCGCCCCCGCCCCCGCCGAAGCCGTGATTCATTGATTCAGGTGCCGGGCGTCAGGTTATTTTTTGTCAGGTTGTTTGGCCAGCCACTGCGCGAACGGGGCGGCGGCGACTTTGCAGAACGCGGTGTCGAGGTCGAAGCGCTCGAGCGCCTGATCGAGCGAGCGACCGCCGGTGGGCAGCGGGTTGGCGCGAAAGAACGCCGCGACGTCGCGACGCCACTTCGGCCCGAGAACCGGCGTGGTTTCGATGAGACGCGTGGCGAGCATCGGCGGCATCCGTCGGCGCAGCCGCGGCCAGCGCTTCTTCACGAACTCCCACGTGCGCAGCCGCGCTTCGCGATTGGCGAGTAGCCGCACCACCACGAAGGCGACGTCCTGCGTCGGCACGCGATCGGTGAGGCACAGCGCGAGCGCACGATCGATCAGCTTGGGCGCGCGGAACTCCGCGAGGCCGAACAGGAAGCGGCGGCGCTCCTGGGGCGTCGCTGCGTGCTCGAACGCGCCGAGCATCGAATCGAAGCGCGCCGCGTCGCCGTCGCGTGCGGCCAGTGTCACGACGGCATCTGCCAGGTTCGGGTCGATCGCGTCGCGGTGCGCGAGGTACGCGTCGAAGCGCACCGCCGCGCTCGCGAGCACCGGCGGCCAGTCGGCGATCTCGCCGAGCAGCCCCACCAGCACCGCGCGTCGCAAACGCCGGTCGTCGGCTTCCTCGGGCCGCGTGTCCCAACCGAGCTCGAGCAGCGCAGGGCCGAAGTTCGCGGCGATCCAGTCGCGGAAGCGTTCGGGAAGCTCGCCACCGACGCCCGCGGCGAGGCGATCTTCCAGGAACGCGAATGGTCCGCGTAGCGTGAGCAATACGTCCGGTTCCTCCTCGCTGGCCAGCGCGGTCGCGAGATCGAGGAAGCTCTCGACGCCCGCGCGCCCCGCGCGCACGAGCGCCCACTGGTGATCGACGAGCCCCATCCGCTCGACCGCGCTGAGCATCGGCAGATTCTCGGCCAGTGCGCGCAGGCCCGCGGCGTCGTGCAGCGGACGGAAGAAGCCACCCTCGTCGGCGTTGCCGTACAGGAAGCGCGTCTCGCCGGCGCCGAGGTCCATCCGCGCCGTCGCGCCCGTGATGATCTTTCGGACGATGCGCGCCCGACCGCGCGCGTCGCCGACGCGACCGACCCACGGAATCATCCACTTCTGCTTGGTTGCCGTGCCACCGCGTTCTGCGTCTGTCGACTTCGCTCGGCTCTGCGTCGCTGCGCGCGTCCCCAGGGCACTTGCCGCATCGAATCGTTGCTGCCGCAGCGTGAGCACCGTGCGGCCCTGCGAACGTCCGCGCCGCAGCGACAGCACCGGATGCCCTTCCTGTTCGATCCAGCCGCGCACCATCGGCTCGACCGGCTCGCCGGCGGCGTCGCCGAGCGCGCGCCACAGATCCGCCGCGGTCGCGTTCGACTCCTTGTGCCGGCGGATGTAGGCGCGCACGCCCTTCTGGAAGGTCTTCGCGCCGAGGTAGCGCTCGATCATCCGCACCACCGACGCGCCCTTCTCGTAGGTGATCAGGTCGAAGTTCTCGGTCGCGTCGTTCGGCGTGTGCACCTCACAATGGATCGGGTGCGTGTGGCGGAGCGCGTCGAGCCGCAGCGCGGCGGCGCGGTGATGCTGGAAGTCCTGCCACATCTTCCACTCGGGACGCCAGCTGTCGACGATGTGGAACGCCATCCAGGTCGCGAACGACTCGTTGAGCCACAGGTCGTCCCACCACGCCATCGTGACGAGATCGCCGTACCACATGTGCGCGAGCTCATGGCAGATCACTTCCGCGGCGCGCTTCTTCTCGGCGAGCGTTGCGGCGGCCGGGTCGAGCAGCAGCAGGTTCTCGCGGAAGAAGACCGCGCCTGCATTCTCCATCGCGCCGGCTTCGAAGTCGGGCGCCGCGACCAGATCGAGCTTCGCGTACGGATAGGGCAGGCCGAACCAGCGCTCGAGGCGCAACAGGCACTCGCGTGCGGCTTCGAGCGCAAAGCCGGTGAGCTTGCCCTTGCCGGGCACGTGCCAGATGCGGATCTCGGTCGGGCCGCAGCGCGTCGCGACCGATCGCTCGAAGGGACCGACCGCGAGCGCGACGAGGTAGGTCGACAGCGGCGGCGTCTCGGCGAAGTGTACGGTCTTCCGACCGCCCTTGTGTTCTTCTTCGCGGGCGACCGGGGAGTTCGACAGCACCGCGTGCGACGCGCGTGTCGTCACCGCGATCCGAAAGCGTGCCTTCATCGCGGGCTCGTCGAAGCACGGGAAGAAGCGCCGCGCGTCGGCGGCTTCGAGCTGCGACAGCGCGTAGCGCTTGCCGTCTGCGCTCGCGGCGTAGAGGCCGCGCAGGTTGTCGCGCAGCTTGCCGGTGAACGAAAGCTGCACCTCGATCTTGCCGGGGCCCACCGGGCGCGCGAGCCGCAGCGCGACGGTCTCGCTGTCGGGTCGCAGCTCGATGCGCGCCGTCAGCACGCCTTCGGTGGCCGCGACGCGCGCCTTCGCGATGCGTAATTCGGCGGCATGTAGCTCGATCGCGCGCACCGATGTGCGCAATTCGGCCACGATCTTCAGCTCCCCGCTGTATTCGGGACCGCGCTCGGGATCGACGTCGAGGTGCAGGTCGTAATGGCTCGGGACGACGTCGGGTGCGAGGCGATGGCCTGCCCGGCGCCGCGCGCCGGCCGATCCGCGGTCGTTCAAGGGAGCTCCTCCGATGGGTGTGAAGGGTGCGTGCCGTCGATGGGCGCCCGGCGCCCCTCGACCCGTGTTGGCGCGGCCGCTTGCTGCGGCCGGCGCGGAGATCATCAGACGCGGCGCATGATAGGGGAGCGAGAACCCGATCGTGCCGCTGACGGCGCGCTCGGTCCGAATGCCCGTGATCCGGCGACGGGAGGACTTGTGGGATGGGTTCCACTACGGTCGTCATTGGGAGCAACGATGATCGTCCTGCACCAGTTCGAGATCTCGCCGTTCTGCGACAAGGTTCGCCGCATCCTGCACGTGAAGGGCGAGCCCTACGAAGTGCGCGAGGTGCCGCCGAGTCGCGCCGTCATCGACGTGCGGCGCATCAATCGCATTGGGAAGCTGCCCACGATCGAAGACGGCAGCCGGCTCGTCGCCGACTCGACCGAGATCGCGTACTACCTGGAAGAGCGTTTCCCCGAGCCGCCGCTGCTGCCGAAACATCCGCTCGAGCGCGCACTGGTGCATGTGCTCGAAGACTGGGCCGACGAGAGCCTCTACTTCTACGAGATGACGTTGCGCTTCGGGCTGCCGCACAACCGCCGGCGCTGGCTGCCCGTGCTGACGAAGTACGACTCCGCGTGGTTCCAGCGCATCGCGCCGTTCGTGATGCCGATGATCTTTCACCGTCGCGTGCGGACGCAGGGGGTCGGCCGCAAACCCACCGAAGCCGTCGTCGCCGACGTCGAGCGTCACGTGCGCGCGCTCGACGGGCTGGTCGGCGACGGGCAGTGGCTGGTCGGCTCCGCGCTGACGCTCGCCGACATCGCCGTGTTCGTACAGATCTTCTGCATCCGCGGCAGCGACGAGGGCGCGCGCGTCGTCGCCGCGTACCCGCGGGTCGCGGCGTGGATGGATCGCGTCGACGCGGCGACGCAGCCGCACGCACAGTCGTGACGCCCGGAGAACAGACGAGGCATCCTCGGCGGACATGACGCACGCGCCGCTCGTCGAACGCATCGAGCTGTTTCCGCTGCACGTACCGTTCCGCGCCGTCGTGCGCGAGACGATGGCGCGCTCGGCGGGCGGGCTCGGGATGGCGATCCCCGCCGAAGAGGCCTGGCTCGGCGGCGATTTCGTGATCGCGCGGATCCGCGCCGAGGACGGCTCGTGCGGCATCGGCGAAGCCTTCGTGTGGCTGCCCGAGACCGGCGTGTCGCCCGCGCAGATCATCGACGCCGTGCAGCACGGCGTCGCGCGCTACCTGCTCGGTGCGAGTCCCTTCGACGTCGAGCGGCTGCGCGCGCGGATGGACGCCAACGTCGCGCGCAGCGAGGTCGCCAAGGGCCTGATCGACATGGCCTGCTACGACCTGATGGGCCAGCTCTGCGGTCGCTCGGCCTGCGAGTTCATGGGCGGACGCGGCGCCGAGTCGCTGCCGCTGGCCGCGCTGATCCCGCTCGGCGACGCCGCGTCGATGATCGAGATGGCGCTGGCGTTCCAGAAGGGCGGGACGAAGACGTTCCGGCTGAAGCTCGGCACCGGCATCGAAGCAGACCGCCACGTGATCGCGTCGGCACGCGACGCGCTCGGCCCCGACGCCCGGCTGCGCGTCGACTACAACCAGGCCTACACGCCAGACGAGGCGGTGCGCGCGATCGAAGCGATCGCGCCGTTCGGCATCGACTGCGCCGAGCAGCCCGTGCGCGCGGGCGACTGGCTCGGCATGGCGCGCGTGCAGCGCCGCGTCTCGGTGCCGTTGATGGCGCACGAGGGTTGCTTCTCGCTCACCGACGTCACCGCGCTGATCGAGCTCGGTGCCGTCGGCGTGCTCGGCGTCAACACCGAGAGACCGGGCGGGATCACCCAGGCGTTGCGCGCGATCGACTACGCGTCGCGCCGTGGCCTCGGCACGATCCTCCACAACCAGCCGCTCGGGATCGCGTCCGCCGCGCAGGTGCATCTGGGCGCGGCGCGCGCATCGGTGCTCGGTCACGCGATGGAACTCTTCGGACACGTGATGATGGAGGACGATCTGATCGTCGAGCCGCTCGACTATGCGGGCGGTCAGGTGTGCGTGCCGAAGGGCCCCGGACTCGGCGTCGCGCTCGACGTCGATGCGCTCGATCGCTACGCGACTGGCGCGGCCGTGAGGTTGGAACGCGCGTGATGAGCGACCGCGCTGTCGCGACACTCTATACGGGCGGCGAGATCGTCACACTCGACGCGGCGAACCAGCGCGCGGCGGCCCTCGCAACGGTTGGCGATCGCATCGTCGCAGTGGGCGAGGCGGCAGCGTGTCGCGACGCGCTGCGCACGGCCGGCGCGGCGGAGTTCCATCACGTCGATCTCACCGGTCGCGCGCTGCTGCCGGGTTTCATCGACACGCATCTGCACCCGATCATGCTCGTCTACTTCGACCTGAACGCCGACCTGCGGCAGGTGCGCAGCATCGCCGCGCTGCAGCAGGTGCTGCGCGATCGCGCCGCGAAGCTGCCCGACGGCGAGTGGCTGGTCGGCTTGCAGTTGCAGGATGAGGATCTCGCCGAGCGCCGGCTGCCGACGCGCGCGGAACTCGACGCCGCGTGCGCGGATCGTCCCACGCTGGTGGTCGAGCACGACGGACACAGCGCGGCCGGCAACACCCTCGCGCTCGCGGCCGCAGGCATCGGCGCGAATACGCACGATCCGCCCGGCGGCCGCATCGAGCGCGATGCCGCCGGACGCCCGCTCGGGCCGTGCTTCGAGACGGCGGCGCAGCGCCTGCTCGGCGCGGCGCCGTCGCCGTCGATCGAACGGCTGCGGGAGGGTGCGCGCACCACCTTCGCGCGGCTCTCGGCGTGCGGTATCACGTCGGCCGGTGTGATCCTGCAGACCGACGACGAGGGCCCCGCGGGCGCCGCCGGCAGCCTCGAAGCGATCGCGCTGCAGGTGCTGCTGGACGAGGTGCCGTTCTCGACCTACGCGATCCTGGTCGGCCGCTCGGTCGACGCCGCGATCGCGGCACGCGCGACGCCGCTGCACGATCCCGCCGCCGGACGCCGCGTCGGCGGCTTCAAGATCTTCTCCGACGGCACCTTCGGCAGCTGCACCGCGTGCATGCACGAACCCTTCAGCGATCGGCCCGGCGAGCGCGGCTTGCTGACGCTCGACGAAGGCGAGATCCTCGCGCGAATGCGCGCGGCGCACGCCGCGGAATTGCAGATCTGCATCCACGCGATCGGCGACCTCGCCGTCGAGCGCTGCATCGACCTCTATCAGCAATTGCTGCGCGAGTCGCCGCGACGCGATCACCGCCACCGCATCGAACACGCCTCGATCGTTCTGCCGCAGCAGATTGCGCGGCTCGCGCGCCTCGGCCTCTGCGTCTCGACGCAGCCGCTCTTCATCCACTCGGAGAAGGAGTGGCTACATCGCCGACTCGGCGCCGAGCGTGCGAAGCACGTCTACCCGCTGCGCGCCCTGCTCGATGGCGGCGTGCTGGTCGGCGGCGCCTCGGACGCGCCGGTCGAATCGCTGGACGTGTTACACGCGATCCAGTGTTGCGTGACGCGCGAGGGCTTCGAGCCGCAGCAGTCTCTGTCTCCGGCCGAAGCGCTGCGGTTATTCACGAGCGATGCGGCACGCCTTCAGTTCGAGGAAGCGGAGAAGGGCACGCTCGCGGCTGGCAAGCGCGCCGATCTCGTCGTGCTGTCCGCGAACCCGCTCGCGGTCGAGCCGACCCGCATCGCAGACATCCGCGTGCTGCGCACCGTCACCGGCGGTCGCGTCGTGCACGACGCTGAGCAGGGACTGACGCGATGAGGGTGACGTTCGCGCCGGAGCAGCGGACATGAGTGCAGCGGAACCCCGCATTCGCGCGGCGGGACCGGACGACCTCGATATGCTCGCGGGCTTCGCGCTCGCGATGGCCCGCGAGACCGAGGATCTCGCGCTCGACGAGCCGACGCTGCGCGCGGGGGTCGCGGCGCTGCTCGCCGATCCGGCGCGCGGCCGGACCTTTGTACTCGAGTCGGGCGGCGAAGTGGCGGCGAGCTTGATGCTGACCACCGAGTGGAGCGAATGGCGCAACGGCTTTTTCTGGTGGATCCAGAGCGTCTACGTGCGACCGGCGCATCGCGGTTGCGGCCACTACCGGCGGCTCCACCAGCACGTGCGCGCACTGGCCGCGCGCGAGCCCGGCGTCTGCGGCCTGCGGCTGTACGTCGAGCGCGAGAACACCGGCGCGCAGGCCACCTACCGCGCGCTCGGCATGTTCGAGACGCACTATCTGCTGTTCGAGGAGTCCACGCGTTCGGAAGAGTGAGCCGCACTCCGATCTCGACGGACGCCTTCCAGCCGATCCTCGATGCACCACGCGTCGCGCGTGCGACGCTACGAATCGACGAGCCGCTTCAGCTCGGTGAGGCGTCCCTGGAGCGCAGCGCGGGCGCCGGGCGCGTCGAGCCGATCGCGCAGCGACGTGGGCAGGAAATCGCGATCGGTGCATTCGAGGATCGCCGCCGTCTGCTGGAGTTCCTTCTCGAGGCCCTCCATCGACGGCAGGAACTGCAGGGCCGCCTCGCGCAGCGATTCCGCCGTCACGCGGTCCGAACCTGCCAACAGCGAGCGCCGCCAGGCACGGCCGACGATGCCTTCGATGTCGGCGCCCGACAGTTGCCCACGCCGTGCCGTCGGAACGGCCGGAACGTCTTCTGGGGCGAGCCTGGTCCCGAGTTTCTTTGCCATCGACAGGAACATCGCGTGGATCTCGGCGTCGTCTTCGGGATAAAAGAGCGGGATGTGCACTTCCGCGCGGCCCTGGCGCTTCAGGTCGATCGGCAACAGATCGGGGCGACACGTGAGCAGCATCCAGAGGATGCGGCCGCGATAGCGGGTGTTGCCCATCTGCGAAGCGATCATCCCGAACACGCGCGCGCCGGTACCCGAATCGCCTTCCTGTTCGCGATCGCCGAGCGCGGCGTCCGCCTCGTCGATCACGACCACCACCGGCCCCATCGCGCGCAGTACCGAGAGCAAGTGCTCCAGGTTGGCTTCGGTCTCGCCCACGTACTTCGAGCGGAAGTTCTTCAGCGTGACCATCGGCACGCCGAAGCTGCCGGCCGCGCAGGTGGCGAGGAACGTCTTGCCCGTGCCAACCGCCCCACAGATCAGGTAGCCCATCGGAACGCTTTCGAGCGCGCCGCGGCGCAGCAATGCAGCGTCGTCGCGCAGACGCTGCTTGGTCGCCTCGTGACCGACCACCAGATCGAGATCGAAGTCCGGCTCGACGAATTCCAGCAGGCCCTCTGCGAGGCGTTCGAGCAGTCGCTTCTTGGTGGCGCGGAACAGATCGGCGTCGAGTCGGCGTCCGGTCTCGAGCGTCGAGCGTACCAACGTGTCGAGATCGACGAGCGAGAGTCCGGCGGTGAGCCGCGCCAGCTCGGGGACGCCATAATCTGACACCTTCGTCAGATCGCGGCCGGCGAGCCGGTGTTGCACGAAGTGCGCGCGCGCCGGCTCGCCGGGCAGCGGCACTTCCAGCGACGCCACGTGCGGACTGGTCGTGAGTCGCTCAGAGAGCTGGGACAGTTTCTCGTCGCAGAGCACGAACGCCATGTTGAGGCTCTTCACGTACGGGCTCGCCGCCCAGTTGAGCAGCGTCACGAGTTGCGAAGCGGATGCGATCGACAGGCGGCCCGGTTCGACGTTGGGCGCGAAGAAGGACGCGTGGTCGAAGAGCACGGCCGTACGGAGCCGGTCCTTCTCGTCGGCCATCACGTTGCGCTGCACGAAATGGTCGAGCGCGGCGAAAACCGCTCCCGGCTCCTTGCCGAGCGCCGCGAGGTCGCCGATGCGCGCCGACGCCTTCTCGACCATCGTCCGCAGTCGCGCCTCGTCGCGGCCCGCGAACGCGCGCAGTCCGCGGCCGAGGTCGTAGTGGAGCACCAGATCCCAGCGACCGAAGAGCTGCTCGGCGAGAAACTCGGCGAGCGCGCCGTAGCGCGCGCCGTTCGCGCCCTCGTTCCGCACGAGGTCGTGTGTGGCGCCGTGCAACACGAACATCGCGGTCGTGCCGGTGTAGTAGAGCTCGGCCATCCGCTGGGCCCAGTCCGGCCAGAAGGACGGAACCGCAGTGGCTCCCGGATTCGCGCCAACGCTCTTGTCGACGTCGCTCACCGCTTCATGATCTCCTCGAAGCGCGCGTCGAGGATCGCGGGCGGCTCGTCGAGGTCCTCGACGAGCCCGGTGATCGCCTGGAGCTCGCCGATCGTCTTCTCGGTCTGCCGCACGCTCTCGGCCGCCGAGTCGACCTGGCTCGACAACAGGTCCGGATCCTGGCGATTCACGGCCTGCTCCGAGAGCACCTGGATCTTCTGCTCGATGCGATCGAGTTCGACGCCGACGAAGTGCTCGTTGCTCTTCGCGGTGCGGTAGTTGTCGAGCCGCAGCTGCGCCGAGGCCAGGCTGTCGGTGAGCGACCGCACGATGCGTTCGTCCTTCGCCTGTTGCGCCTGCTCGAGTTCGCGACGCAGCGCTTCGACGCGCTGCTCGAGCTCGGGCTCCGGCGTCGACTGCAAGAAGTGTCGGAGCGAGTCCTGGGTGTGCAGCAGCCGCAGGAACACCCACAGCATCCTGTCGAGCGCAGGCGACTGGAGTTCGTCGCCGCGCTCCGGGCCGGGCTCGGCTCTGCCCCGCGCTCCGCGCCCGAGCGCGCGCATCCGCACGCAGCGCGTGCGCAGGCTCTCGAAGCGCTCGCGGCCGTCGGCAGACAGGTTGAAGAGCAGATTCTCGAGGCGGGCCACGACTGCGCCGTCGGCGTCCTCCGCGCGCAAGCGAGCCGCCTGCTGTGCATCGACCGCTTTGCGAAAGCGCGGGATCGTCACCAGGCCGGCGAGGTACGCGAGTTCGGCGGCAGCCACCAGCGGGAGCGCCGCGGCGGGGAACGGAGAGAGCGCCGCCGCCGCCGCCGCACCGATCAGCCCGAGCAGATTCCAGCGGAACAGGAATGCTTCGCGCAGATAGCGGCCGAGGCCTCCCTGGCGCGTTTCAACCACGGGCCGACTTCGCAGGCGGCGCGGCGTTCTTCGCCTCACCTTCGAGCTGCTGGAGCAGGTCGCGGACCTCGGCCACGAGCTGCTGGAAGCCGGGCTTGCTCTGCATCTCACGCGCCGGGCGGTCGGGCGGCGGGGACGGGAGTTCGCGCAGCAGGCGTCCCGGGCGCGCGGCCATCACGTAGATGCGATCGCCGAGGAACACCGCCTCTTCCAGCGAATGGGTCACGAAGAACACGGTCGCCTGGATGTCGCGCCAGAGCGTGACCAGCAGATCCTGCATCGACAGCCGCGTGGTCGGGTCGAGCGCACCAAAGGGCTCGTCCATCAACAGGATGCGCGGTCGCAGGATCAGCGTCCGCGCGATCGCGACGCGCTGTCGCATGCCGCCCGAGAGTTGGTGCGGAAACTTTCGTGCGTCGCGCGCGACGTCGAGCCCGACCTTGCCGATCCACTCGTGTGCCTGCGCGCGGCGTTCGGCGACCGCGACGCCGCGACACTCGAGCCCGAACGCCACGTTGTCCTCGACCGTCAGGTGATCGAACGACGTGTAGTCCTGGAACACCATGCCGCGCTCGGCGCTCGGGCCGTCGACGCTGCGTCCCGTGACGCGCACCGCACCGCGGGTGGGCGGGTGGTGCGGTGCGAGCCCCGCAATCAGCCGCAGTACGGTCGACTTGCCGCATCCGGATGGACCGACGAGCGCGATGAACTCGCCGTGCCCGGGGCGGTCGTCGACGCGGAACGTCACGTTCTCGATCGCGAGCGACTCGCGCGGCGTCCCGGCACCGAACACCTTCGAGACGCGATCGAACTCCACGATCGCTTCGGGCGCCGGCGCGGCGGCGGGTGCGCTCATGAACTTGCCTCGCTCTGCCGGTGCGGAAAGAGCCGGCGCGCGAGCCACCCCAACAGCCGATCGATGCCGTAGGCGAGCGCCCCGATCACGCCCAGGATCAGCAGAATGTGCTCATTCATCCCGCGGCGTTGGCTGGTCGAGAGCAGCCAGCCGAGCCCGTGCTGGGCGTTGATCAGCTCGGCGAGCATGATGTAGCCGAACGCCAGTCCGAACAGGTGTCGCGAACTTTCGAAGACACTCGGGAGCGCCAGCGGCACCAGCACCTTGCGCACGATCTGCAACTGCGACGCGCCGAGGGTCTGCGCCGTCTCGACGTAGCGATCGGGCACCGTCACCACCGCCAACGCCGCGTCCGAGAAGATGAACGGCACGCAGGCCATGAAGATGAAGGCAGTCTTCTGCGCCTCGCCGATCCCGAACCAGAGCACCGTGAGCGGGATCAGTGCCGCGATCGGGATGTTGCGACCGAAGAGCGCCAGCGGCGCCAGCACAGCATGCAGCGCCCGCCAGGAACCAGCCACGATTCCCACCGGCACACCGATGAGGAGCGCCAGCGCGAAGCCCAGAACAACACGGCGAAGTGTCGCTATCACGCTTTGCAGCAGATGCCGCTCGGTGAACAGCGAGCCCGCGCTGCGCACGACCTCCGCCGGACTCGGCAGCACGGTCGGCGAGATCCAACGCTCCTCGGCAATGTCGCCCATCGTAAGCAGCGCCCAGCCGCAGACGAGCGCAACGACGCCCGCGGCGCCGAGGGCGATCGCGGCGCTGCGCGGTGGCTCCCGCCGCAGCGCGAGCAGCCGATCCCCGATGCCGAGGGGCATCTCGCCGCGTTACTCCGCTGCCTCGGCCGGGTACACCTTCACCTCGACGCGGCGGTTCTTGGCGTGGTTCGTCGGGTCGTTCTCGTCGGCCGGCTTGTCCCAACCCACGCCGGTCGCCGAGAACTGGTTCGGCGAGAGCGTCGGGAACGCGCGCACCAGCTGCTGCTTCACCGCATTGGCGCGATTCGCCGAGAGTTCCTGCACGGTGCTGGCTGGCACGCGTCCCTTCATCGAGGCATCGGTATGCCCCTCGATGATGATCCGCGCGGCGCCGTACTGGCCGGCCAGCTTGCCGACCTCTTCGATCACGAATTGCGCGTTTGGGTCGTAGAGCTCGTCGCGCTGGGCGCCGCCGACTTGGTCCTTCACGCGCAGGTTCAGGTCCCACGAGTTCGGGTAGAAATGGATCACGACCGTCTTGGTCAGGATCTCCGCGGACTCGGCCTGCACCGCGCTCGCCGAGGCGGGTGCGAACTGAACGTCGTAGTCGCTCTTCTGATTGGCGTAGCGCGGCTCCGCGGCGAGCTTCTGGATCACGCTGAAATCCATGACCTGGTCGAACGGCGTCTTGGTGGTGACTGCACCGATCCGCTTGTACAGGAAATAGGCCGTGTTCCAGGTCCGCTCGAAGTTGGTCGGGTTGTTCCGGTTCAGGAAGAACTCGCGGTTCTCGGCGTAGTTGGTCGAGTGGGCGTCGGCGAGCATCCCGAGCGCGTCGGACTCCGGAATCGAGTAGGCGTCGGCCATGATCTTCGAGACGGCGACCTTCGCGGACTGCTGCTTCAGCTCCTCCATCGCATCGAAGATCCCGCGCGCGAGTCCTTCGATGATGTCGGGATGATCTTTCGCGAAGTCGGCGCGCGCGAACCAGATGTCTGCGATCAGCTTGTTCGCGGTGCCGGTGCTGATGATCAGCTTGTTGCCCTTGATCTCGGAGAGGCTGTAGATGTCGGGCGCCCACGACACGACACCGGCGATCGACTTGTCGGCGTTGAAAGCGGCCGCCGCCTGGAACGCGTCGCCGGTGAAGCGCATATCCACTTCCGAAGGTTGCACGCCGGCGTTGATCAACGCGTTCAGCAAGAAGAAATGGGACGGCGAGTTCTGCGCCAGCACCACTTTCTTGCCGCGCAGACCGGCCATCGTCTTCACCGAATCGCGCACGACGATGCCATCGCCGCCGTTCGACCAGTCGACCTGTTGATAGACACGCGGCATCACGCGCGAATCCTTGCGCAAGCCCTCGATCATCAGCGGCAACATGTCGAGCGTCGCCCAGCCAACCTGGATGTCGCCAGCCGCGAACGCGTCGCGCATCGCCACGGGATCGTCGATCAACACCAGCTCGACCTTGAAGTCCTGGCCGCCGGGCGTCTTCCAGACCTTGCCGGCGCTCATCCCACGGTTCGCCTGTAGGATCGGACTCCAGCCGGCCCACACGTTGATCGCGAAGCGCACCGTGCGGTTCTCGAGCGCCTTGTAGCCCGAGACGCCCTTCACCTCGGGCAGGCGCTGCGCGGCGACGAAGTCGTACTCCTTCACCGTGGTGATGCCGGCGCTGTCGGGCGCTTCGCTGGCGGATGCCTCGTTGGCCGGGGCGGCCGCGGGCGCGACCGGGGCGGCCGGCACCTGCGCGACGGGCTTCGACGCGGGCTCGCCCGGACCGAGCTGCGGCAAGACACCGAACCGCGACATCGCGAGCCAGACCAGGCCCAAGATTACTGCGATCACTGCGAGGTAGAAGAGCGGCTTCGGTCCCCCGCCGCCCGTTACCGGTTCCGCCATTCCTGCTCCCTCTCCGACTCGCCCGGCGCGACGCGCCTGGCCCTCCGGATCATCGAACGGGCCCGAGCTGGGCCGACGCGCCGCGCGTCGGGGCTACGAGCCCTGCTTCTCGGTCATCGGGCCGAGATCCTTCGCTGTCTCGATGACGGGTGCGGTCTCGGGCGTGCGCAGGCCGAGTTCTTCCTCGAAGCTGCGCAGCGCGTCCTCGGCCAGCACCTGTTCCATCTTCTCCTCGGCTTCGACCTCGGCGACACCCTTCTCGGACAGGTCGACCGCGACGCGCACCGCGCCGCGGTTGCGATCGATGCGCTCCTGGATCACGCGCTCGATCTCGCCGAAGTCGGTGGTCACGTTCATGTCGAAGCTCTCGGAGAGCTTGGCGATCTCCGCTTCCGCCGCACTCATCTTCAACTCGGCGTCGTAGCGCTGGATCTTCTCGCGCACGTCGAGCAGTTTCTTGTTGGCGTGCTGAATCTTTTTCAGGCTGTTCTGGTAGGCCTGCTCGTGCATCGCGAGCTGCTCTTCGTTCTTGCCCAGCTCCTGCTTGGCCTTCTGCAGCTCGAGCGCGAAGCGCGAGGCGGTGTCGCGGTCGCCGGCCTTCAGGTAGGCCTTCACCTGCGCGGCGAGCTGCTCGCTGTGGCGGCGGTTCGTCGCCACCTGGCGCGCGACGCGCTCGACGAGCCCGCGGTACTGCTCGAGCCCGACGCGGCCCTCCTTCATCTGCTCCACCGCGAGGTCGTACTCGTACTGCATCGCGGCGATCGGATCGCTCTGCCAGAACAGGTTCGCGAGCTTGTTGAGCCGAACCCGGATCGCGCCCCAGAACTTCTCGAGGATCATGCGACGTCCCCCTGCCCCTCGATGTATCGACTCTCGAACCGAATTACAACGCCGCCGCGCCGAGAGCGGGTACTCGGGTGAGCAAGCTGGATCGTCGGAACGCTGGAAATCATCGGGCGCAGTGACGAAGAGAGCCTTCGCCGAGCGCATCGCGTCGTTCCCCCTCCACGTCCCGTTCGGAGGGCTCATCGCAGCGCCGCATCGTCACCTGTAGGATCCGTTTCCATGGCACACGACCTCGTGATCCGGAACGGCCAGATCGTCGACGGGACCGGGCGGCCCGGCTTCGCAGCCGACGTAGCGGTCGACGGCGATCGCATCACCGGGGTGGGTCGCGTCGCCGGGCGCGGCGCGCGCGAGATCGACGCGTCGGGGCGCCTCGTCACGCCCGGCTTCGTCGACATCCACACCCACCTCGACGCCCAGCTCGGCTGGGATCCGCTCG
>CAYGWM010000008.1:7654-24523 GCA_964353555.1 uncultured Spirochaetales bacterium | reverse complement strand
GGCTTCGTCGACATCCACACCCACCTCGACGCCCAGCTCGGCTGGGATCCGCTCGCCACCTCTTCGTGTTGGCAGGGCGTCACGACCGTGGTGATCGGCAACTGCGGCGTCACCTTCGCGCCGGTGAAGCGTGCCGATCACGCCTGGCTCGCCGAGATGATGGAGTCGGTCGAGGACATCCCCGCCCAGAGCATTCTAGACGGCATCCCGTGGAACTGGGAAAGCTACGGCGAATTCCTCGGCTGGCTCGGAAGCACACCTCTTGGTGTGAACGTCGGCGGCATGGTCGGCCACGGCGCGGTCCGGTACTACGCGATGGGCGAGCGCAGCCTCGATCCCGAAGCGGTGCCGACCGCGGACGAGCTCGCGCAGATCACTGCGAGCGTGGACGAAGCCTTCACGGCCGGTGCGCTCGGCTTCTCGTCGTCGCGCACGCTGCGCCACACGGTGCCCGACGGCCGCCATGTGCCGGGAACCTTCGCCGAGCGCGAAGAGCTGCTCGCCGTGGCCGACGTGATGAGGCGTCATGGCCGCGGCATCTTCGAGGTGGCTCCGCGCTTCGACGGCGAGGGGTCGGCGTTGCCGCGCGTCGAGAGCGAACTCGCCTGGATGCGCGAGGTCAGCGTTCGCTCGGGTCGTCCGCTCACCTTCAATCTGACCCAGGTGCGAACGATGGGCGATCACTGGCGGCGCGCCGTCGAGCTTGCCGAGCAGGCGAATGCACACGGTGCGCAGCTGCGGCCCCAGACGTCGCCGCGCTGCATTGGATTGCTCACCGGTATCGCGCACCGCACGCCGTTCGACCGGCACGCCGGCTGGCGCGCGCTGCACGAGCTGTCGCTAGAAGAGCGACTCGCCGCGCTGCGCGACCCGGCGCGGCGCGCTGCGCTCGTCGCCGAGGCGAAGGGCGACCGCGCCGGGCTCGACGCCTTCTACCTGCTGAACGGGCCGGACGGTCGTGCGCGCTACGACGCTCGGCCCGAAGACAATCTGGTCGCGATCGCGGACCGGCGCGGTGTCACGCCGGTCGAAGCCTTCATCGACCTCGCGCTCGAGACCGAAGGCCGGCTGCTGTTCTCGATGCCGATCCTGAATCAGGACGCGGCGGCCGTCGGCGCGATGCTGGCCGAGCCGGTCGTGATGATGGGCCTCGGCGACGCGGGCGCGCATTGCGGTCTGACGATGGACGCAAGCGCGCCGACCTATCTGCTCAGCTACTGGGCGCGCGAGCGCGGTGCGCTGACGGTCGAAGAAGCCGTGCGCCGGATCACCACCGACACCGCGCAGACCTTCGGCATCGCGGAGCGCGGCGCGCTCTGCGCCGGCGCGTTTGCCGATCTGAACGTGATCGACTTCGCTGCGCTCGGGCTTCCGGTTCCCGAGTACGTCCACGACTTCCCGCACGGCGCGGGCCGCTTCCGCCAGGGCGCCTTCGGCTACGACGCGACGATCGTCAACGGCCGCGTCTTCATGGAACACGGGATCCACACCGGCGAGCTCGCCGGCCGACTGCTGCGCGGCGGCTGCTGAAGCCGTTCGCGTTGCCGCTTCGCTGTCACCATGCGGGGACGCCCCGCAACGGAGGGTTCCGAGATGACGGTCCTGCGTTGGATCATTCGAGTCGTTGTCGGCCTGGCTCTGCTGATCGTCGTTGGGTTCTTCGGCGCGCGATTCCTCGACGGCCCGCTCGGGCCGATTCCCGGCGGCGCGCTCGTGAATGGTGTGCTCGTCAGCGAGCCGGTCGCCGACTGGAGCTTTGCGAAGGACGTGCCGGAGATCGCGCTGCAACTCGCATCGCAGTCGCAGTCGCGCACCACGTGGATCCTCGTGTCCGACGGCAAGGCGTACATCCCTGCCTCGACCGAGTACCCGCCCGGCAAGACCTGGCACCGCAAGGCGCTCGAGGACGGGCGCGCGACGCTTCGTATCGACGGCAAGCTCTATCCCGTCACGCTCGCGAAGGTCGAGGATCCCCTCTCCGTCGCGACGGTCCGCGACGTCGCGTCGCGCAAGTACCCGAGCCGACCGCCAGGCGACGCGTGGTTGTTCCAGGTGACGTCGCGAAGCGGCGGCGCCCGCTGAACGTCAGCGCGACTCCGGCGGAGCGCTGTCGGGAGCGCCGACGTTCGCGAAGCACTGCTCCGGCTTCGCGGGTTGGTCGATCAAGCCGAGTTCTCGGAGCTGCTCGCCGAGCTTCGTCCAGCGTTCGAGCGACATCGCGCCGATCCCGTGCTGCTTGGTGAATGCGTCCTCGATCAGCGGCTTCTGCGCTTCGGCGCCGAGCCGGAAGGTCTCGCCGTCCATCTCCTTGTTGAGCGCGCCCATCTGCGCGTTCGCCTGGCTGGGATCGTCTAGGTAGCCACGCCAACCTTCGCGCAGCGCGGCCACGAAGTCGGCGACGCGCTTGGTTTCGCCGCGCGCGCGGGCGCCGGTCGTGATCACGACCGCCGCGTACGGGTTGAAGCCGGACTCCGCGATCAGGAACACCTGCGGGTCGGCGCCCTGGCGGCGCGCGGCGATCGGCTCGGCCGTCACGAAGACCTGCTGCGCCATCTCCTTGTCGTTCAGGAACGGCGCGATGCTGTAGCCGTACGGGACGATCTTCATCTTCGCGAGATCGAAGTGCTTCTCGAAGAACTTCACGTACGCGACACCGGGTTCGACGGCGAGCGTACCGCCGGCGGCGAACACGTCGGGCAGCGATTGCAAGCCGCGCGAGGCGTGCACCATGATGCCCTGTGGATTGGTCTGGTAGGTGGCGAAGACGGCGACGATGTCGGTGCCGCGGTCGCGCGCGAGCATGACCTCGTCTGCCGCTGCGATGCCGAACTCCACCTTGCCCGCCTCGACCATCTGCACGACCGGCGCACCGGGACCGCCGGTGATCTCGAGGTCGAATCCGCGCTTCGTGAACGCGTCCGTTCGCTGCGCCTCGTAGAGACCGCCGAACTCGGGTTCCGGCTTCCAGTTGAGCGCGATGGCGACCTTGCCCGCCGCCGCCCGCTTCGCCGCGTCTTCGCCGCCGCACGCGACCGCCCCGAACAGCACGATGGCCCCGAGCGCCAGCACGATCTTCGATGCTTCGAATCGTCTCACGCGTCATTCTCCTGGCTGTGCCAGCGGCGCAGTGCGAAATGGCTGGTTGCATTCACCGCCGCGAACAGTGCGAGGCCGAGCGCGGCGGCGTGCAAGACCGCGGCGAAGACCAGGTCGGTGCGTTGCTGCCGCATCGCTTCGAGTACCACGACCCCGAGCCCGCCGCCGCCGACGAACTCGCCGACGATCGCGCCGATCACCGCGAGTCCCGCTGCGATGCGCAAGCCGGTCAGCACGTTCGGCAGCGCCCACGGCAGCGACAACTTCCAGAGCGTCGCGGCGCGGCTCGCGCCGTAGAGGCGGAACAGGTCGCGCAGCGCGGGATCGACCGAAAGAAGGCCGGCAAGCGAGTTCGCGATCACCGGGAACACCGATACGATGAAGGCCGCCGCGACCACCGCGCGCACGCCGTAACCGAACCAGATCACCAGCAACGGCGCGATCGCGACGATCGGCACGATCTGGAAGAAGATCGCGTACGGATAGAAGGCGCGTTCCACCCAGCGCGACGTCGAGAGCGCGATCGCGACGAGCAGCCCCACCACAATCGACAGCGCAAGGCCGATCACCACCGCCCGCGCCGTCATCGCGAGCGCCGGCAGCAGCGTCGAGGAATGTTGCAATGCGGCGCGTGCGACGGCGGACGGTGTCGGCAACAGCAGCGGCGAGATGCCCGCCGCGCGAATCCCGAACTCCGCAGCCGCGGTGGTCAGCACGAAGGTCGCCGCGGGCGGCAGCACATTCTCGACGAAACGATGCCTCACGCCGCGTCCTCGTTGCCGCGTCGCAGCGCTTCGTAGAGGACTCCGGTCTCGCGGGCGAAACGGGCGTCGCCGCGCAGCGCTGCGTCGCGTTGCGCGGGCAGGTCGAGCGCGTGCTCGAGCACGACGCGCGCGGGCCGCCGCGTGAGTACCACGGCGCGCTCGGCCAGGAACGCGGCTTCGGCGATCGAGTGCGTGACGAAGAGCACCGTCGTGCCGGTCGCGGCCCACAGCGCGCGGAGCTGGTCGTCGAGATCCTGCCGGGTGATCTCGTCGAGCGCGGCGAACGGCTCGTCGAGCAGCAGCAGCCGCGGCTCGGTCACCAGCGCGCGCGCCAGCGACACGCGCATCCGCATCCCGCCCGAGAGCTGCGCCGGATGCCGGCGCGCGGCGTCGGTCAGACCGACCAGCGCGATCGCGCGTTCCGCGGCGTCGCGTCGCTCGCCGGCGCCGCGCCGTTGCAGTTCGAGCGGCAGCGCGACGTTGTCTTGCACGTTCCGCCACGGCAACAGGTGCGCGTCCTGGAACACGTACGCGAGCGCGTTCTTCGGCGCGTCGCCGCCGCCGTCCCCGAACTCGATCTGACCCGCATCGAGCCGGTCGAGCCCGGCGATCATTCGGAGCAGTGTCGATTTGCCACAGCCCGAGGGCCCGAGCATCGCGACGAACTCGCCGGCCGCGATCGCGAGATCGATGCCATCGACGGCGACCACGTCGGCTTCGCCCGCGCTGCGGAAGACGCGCCGCGCGCCGCGCACGGAGACGGCGAGGCCCCGCGCCGCGGACTGAGTCTCGGAAGCCGCCATGCGCGCTGGCCTAGTCCGCAACGCCCGAGCGGCGCGCCGCGGCGAGCGCGTCGACCGCGTCGATGCGGCGCACGGCGCTCGCCAGCTCGGTTGCGAAGGCGCGGCGCTTCTCGTCGAGCGCGGCGGGCTCGGCGCCGCCTGCGCCGAGCAGCTTGCGATTGTCGGCGAGCCGCAGCGCCGTCTCGAAGTAGCTCTTCGAAACCGACTCTTCGTTGTGGAGGCGTCGCTGCAGCACCCACTGCTTGCCGAGCGCGAGGGAACGGTCGAGCAGTCCCTTCTTGTCGACAGCCTTCTCGGTGCCCCAGCGCAGCAGCACTTCGGCGAGCACGCGGTATGACTCGAGGAACGGGCGGACGGCGCGGTGAGACGAGAGCGGCCGGAAGCGGCGCACCAGCCCGAAGACGTCCTCGGCGCCGCCGGCGAGTCGCTGTTCCCACTCCGGGTCGTGGTAGGCGACCTCGCTGCGCAGTTCGGCGAGGAATCGCTCGCGATCGGGGAAGAAGAACTCGAACTTCAGCAAGTCGCGCAGCGCGAGCGCCTCTTCGTAGAACGATTGCACGCGATCGGTGGCGTCGTCGGCGACACCGAGCAGCGCCAGCTCGGCGATCGCGCCGGTGATGAAGAAGTGGATCACCGCGTTGCGGTAGTACGCTGCCGCCAGATGCGCGCCGTCGGCGATCCGATAGACGACCTCGGGTCCCTCGTCGAAGCGCTTCACGACGTCGCTGCGCACCAGTTCGTCGAGCGCCGCGGCGACGCCTTCGGAAGAATGCAGATCGAAGGTTCCGAAGGTGGGCAGCTTCTTCCGCTCGACGTACTCGACGATGCGCTCGAGCGAGCGGACGATCTCCTCGAGGGACAGCGCCTGGTCGCCGACGCCCAGCAGCGCGAGCGTCACCAGCGAGGTCGTGCTGACCGGCGTCACTTCGTTGATGCGGACGCAGGCCTCGAAGGCGAGTTTCTGGATCGCCAGGTTGTCCTCGTCGGGATTCGGCTCCGCGTTCGGGTTCGGCGCACCGAGCGCGCTCGCGAGCGAGAGCGGCTCGCCGAAGCGGATGTGGATCTCGCCGTAGCGCCGCAGACGCCGCAGGATGCCCAGGAACCAGCCGAAGCTCTCCGCCTCCTTCTTCGCGCCGCGCTGCTCGGCCACGTAGTCGCCGACGTCCTGGATCTGGTCGTACGCGATCGACACCGGGATCAGGTAGACGTCGTCGCTCTTGCCGCGCCGGTAGGCGTCGACCACGTAGGCGAGCATGCCGTACTTCGGCGGCAGCAGTTTTCCGGAACGCGAGCGACCGCCTTCGATGTACCACTCGAGCGAGAAGCGCTTCTCGACCAGGTAATCGACGTAGTGGTGCAGCACGAGCTTGTAGACCTCGTCGTCCTTGAAGGTGCGACGGATGAAGAACACGCCGGCGCGGCGGAACAGCGGGCCGAGCGGGAAGAAGTTCATGTTGATGCCGCCGGCGGTGTGGTTCGGCGGCAGACCGTTCTCCCACAGCATGCAGTGCAGCGACGGATGATCGAGATTCGAGCGGTGCGTCGGCAGAAAGACGACCGGGTAGCGCTGCGACAGTGCCGCGATCTGCTCGAGGCGCGTCTGGTCGTAGCGCAGCGCGCGGTCGTAGCCTCGCGTGTACATGAAGCGGTAGAGCTGCGTCGCGAGGTCGATCGTGATCGGGTTGTGCGCGGCCGCGATCTCCTGGAGATCGCGCGACGCCTCCTTCGCGACGTCGGCCTCGCTGCGACCGAGACTGCGCGCGAGCCGCGCGATGCCGCCGCGGAACGACGGGCGCGCCAGGATCTCCTCGCGCACCAGCCGCGGCACCTTGTAGCGAGCGCCGCGCAACCGGCGCTCGGCGCGTTCCAGCGCGAGTTGCGCCTGGCGCGAGATGAAATCGGGCAGCGACGTCGTCTCGCCGCCCTCCGCGCCGGCTCGGCTGCTCCACCGCTCGCGCAGTTGCGAAAGCAGCGCCGGCTCGCCGTGCACGATGCGACAGCGTTCGCGGTCGCGCGCCAGGATCAGCCGCTGGCGGCCGGCCGAGGGATCGAACGGATCGCCGCGCAGCAGCACGTCGCGCAGCCGCACGACGCGGGTGCCGTCGGGGCGCTTCGGGGGCAGCCACACCACGCGCAGCGGCGCGAGCAGCGGGTCGTCGCCCTGCGCGACGGCGACCTGGAGCCCGTCGAGACCGCCGGCACCGCGCTTGCGCCCGCGCGAAGGCGGGATCGCGGTGCGGTCGGCCACCGTATCCCCCGGATCGTGGCGGTGGATCCAGCTCTCGAGGATGCGCCGCTCGAGCGCGGTCGCGGCGTCGAGCAGGAACACCAGCCGGCGCCCGCGCGCATCGGGCCAGGGGACTTCGCCTTCGAACGGTCGCTCGGGCATGGGCGGCCATTCTATCGCGGCAAGGGCACGGAGCGGCCGCGTTTTGCGCGTTATCGTTGGCTTGCTGCAACGCGAACAGGAGACTGCGATGCCCCACGATCGACCCGACGACCGACCCTTCTGGCGCCGCGAGGCGATCGTGCTGGTCGCGGCTGGACTGCTCTGGCTGGAGTACGGGGCCGGGCACGGTGTCGTCTCGCTGGTGCTCGCCGCGATCCCCGGATTTCTGCTGCTGGCGTCGGGTGTGTCGAGCCTGCTCTGGCCCGGCGACGCGCGCGAGCGGCACTTCGGCGCGCTCGGCGCGTTTGCGGGCGTCGCGGTCGGACTGCTCTCATGGAGTTGGCTCGGCTTCTTCGGCGCCGTGGCGATGATCGCGGTTTCGGTGGTGGCCTTCGCCGCAACGGGTTTGCTCGCGCTGCGCGTGCAGGAAATCGAGGAGGACGTTCCCGACCCGGGTCGCAGTCTGCGCACGATTCTCGAAGTCGCGCTCGACGAAGCGATTCTCGCGCAGATGACGCTGACCGCGCCGGCGCGCGCGCTGCGCGGCGACGGCGAGCGCGTTGCGGCCGAGGTCCACGATGCGCTCGCGTTGTACCGCGATCGCGGCTTCCTCGAAAAGCCCGAGAGCTACCACCGCACACCGCCGCCGCTCGAGGAGGTCGATCTGCGACCCGGTCGCGTGCGCGGCCTCGGGTTCGAGCATCTGCGCTTCGAGAGCGGCTACGAACCGCACGACGGTGAACCGGGCCGCGATCGCTATCTGTCGTACGTGCCGCCCCGCACCGCTCACGCGTGGGTGATGCGTCGCCCGGAAAGCCATAAGCCGTGGTTGATCTGCATCCACGGCTATCAGATGGGTTTGCCGCTAGTGGACTTCGCCGCGTTCCGGCCCGAGTGGCTGCACCACCGGCACGGCTTGAATCTGGTGCTGCCGGTCCTTCCGCTGCACGGCCCGCGCAAGATCCGCAAGCTCTCGGGCGACGGCTTCCTCGCCGGCGACCTGCTCGACACCGTCCACGCGCTGGCGCAGACCGCTTGGGATCTTCGACGCCTCGTGTCGTGGATCCGCGCCCAGGGCGCGACGCAGATCGGCGTATTCGGACTCTCGCTCGGCGGCTACAGCACCGCACTGCTGTCGTGCTTCGACGAGCACCTCGCGTGCGCGATCGCCGGCATCCCGGCAACCGACTTCGCGCGGCTCTCGTGGCGACATGGCCCACCCGACTCGCTGCGCCTCGCCGAAGAAGCCGGCGTTGGGCTCGGCGAGACGGTGAACCTGAAGAAGGTCGTCTCACCGCTGGTGCTGAAGTCGCGGGTCGCGCACGAGCGTCGCTACATCTTCGGCGCGAGCGCCGATCAGCTGGTCCCGCCCGATCAGGTGCGCGATCTGTGGCGCCACTGGGAGCATCCGAAGATGCTCTGGTACCCCGGCGCGCATGTGACCTTCCCGTTCCACCCGCAGGTGCGACGCTTCATCGACGGCGCGCTACGCGAGTCGGGACTCGTCAGCTAGCGACCCGATCGGGCGGCGCCAGCGCGTCCTCTTCGTCGAGCAGCAAACCGAGGTCATCATCCTCGTCTGCCCCGGCGGCCGCCCAGCGATCAGGCGGGTCGAGTTCGAGATCGAGCTGCGTGTCGGATTCTTCCGGCAGCGCGCGGCCCGCGGCGATCGGCAGCGCGGCTTCGGCCAGGCTCGCCGCGATTTCGATGGTGCCTTCCGGGCACAGCGTGCGCGCGCCGTCGGCGAGATGTTCGTAGACCGACTTGTATTGGAGCGTCAGGTCGCGAAGGCGGCGCGACGTCTCGGTGAAATGCTCCGAGACCTGGCCGCGATAGCGCGTGTGCTCGGCCTCGCCGCTGCGTAGCTGCTCTTCCAGCTCGTGCGCGCGCGCCGCTTCGCGGCGTGATCCCGACCGGGCGAACAGCGCGCCCACGAGGATCCCGACGAGAAGGCCTCCTGCTGCGGCCAACCAGAGCATTTGCGACTCCACCATGGTGAACTTCCCTCTCTTTTCCGACGGGAAAGGCAGTCTAGGCGCCGCGTCGCCGCGTCGCGACCCGATTCCTCTCAACGTGAAATCTAGACTGCGTCCAGATCGGCGTCTATCCTCCGCCCGCTTTCGACCCAACCCACCGCTACTCGCAGGGAGGAATCTCAGATGACCATGGTCGGCCAGCCGGAGCCCGCATGGACCGCCACCGCCTACGTGAAGGGCGAGCAGAAAACGATCTCGAACACGGACTACAAGGGGAAGTGGCACGTTCTCTACTGGTACCCGCTCGACTTCACCTTCGTGTGCCCGACCGAGATCAAGGGTTTCCAGTCGCTGCTCGATGACTTTGGCGACGATAAGGTCGAAGTGATCGGCGTCTCGACGGACTCGTTCTTCTCCCACAAGGCGTGGTTCGCGGATCGCAAGACCTTCCCGCAGCAGATCACGCACCCGGTGATCGCCGACACGAACCACGTAGTGTCGAAGACCTTCCATGTCCTCAAGGAAGATCAGGGCATCGCGTTCCGCGCGACGGTCGTCGTCGACGACAAGGGCATCGTCCGTACCGTGGCGGTGAACGATCTGTCCGCGGGCCGTAGCCCCTCCGAGACACTGCGCACCGTCCAGGCGCTGCAGAGCGGTGGCCTGTGCGGAGCCGACTGGAAGAAGGGCGACTCGTTCGCGGGATGAGTGGTCGACTCGAGCAGATCGACGGCCAGAACTGGCAGGCCTTCGTTGCGTCCCCTGCCGCCGTGCTGATGCTCGGCAAGAGCGACTGCGAGGCGTGCGCCGCCTGGACGGCCGAACTCGAAGTGTTTCTCGAACACGACGAGCGTTGGCGGCACGTTCGCTTCGGCAAGCTACTGCTCGACAAGGCGGGGCTGATATCGTTCAAACGCGCAAACCCATGGATCGCCGAGCTGCACGATCTGCCCACCAACGTGCTCTATCTGAGCGGGCAGCAGGTGAAGCGCTTCGCGGGGTCGGGTGTAGACCGATTGGTCACGCGGCTCGAACGCGGCGTCGGCGAGGGCACAGCTCCGAGCTAGTGCAGAATTCTGCCCGGGGCGCGCGAGTGAGTCGGCCCGGCTTGCGAGTACTCGAGCCGTTGCGCGGCCGCCTTCGTCTCGCGCAGCACGCGGGCGAGGGCGGTCGCGTGCGCGGCCCACTCCTCGGCTTCTGCGAGCGCAGTACGGAGCGCGCTCGCCGCGTCGCCGTCGTGAAACTCGGGAATGCGGCTGCGCTTGCCGGCGGAACGGAACATCTGTCGGAGCCAGGTCGCCATGGCGACCTGATCGGCCGAGAGCACGTCTTGCTTGAACGCGCTCAGGCGGCCGGTCGCACGCGGTCGGGGTGCCCCGACCAGGTCCACGCCACGCTCTCGCGACTCACGCCCAGCAGCGCGCCGCCGAGCGCCTTCGGATGCACGAAGAGATTGTCGGGCGCCGCGCCGGTGCGTTCTCCGGTCCAAGCGGAAGGCGCGCATTCGAGCAGTCGCTCGCGCAGCGCCGCCGTATCGCGCGCCTCGGCGTAGGCCATGTACAGGCTCGGACCCTGGCGCGCGAAGAAGCGACCCATCGTCTTGCTGCGATCGAACGGCGTGATGACCTCGATCCGGTCGAGCCGATCCGGGTCGAGGAACGCGAGCGTGCCTTCGTAGCCGTACGCTTCGGATCGGATCGGTACGAAGTTCTTGCGATTCATCTCGAAGACGGTTGCGAGCTGCTGCGCCGCGCGATGATGATGTTGATAGAGCAGCGTGGCTTCGTAGATCCGCGACAGCAGGCCCGCCGACTGGCGCTTCTCGTCCTGCGTCAGCACGATGCGCAGCGCCGGCACGCCGACCCACTCGCCGCTGAGCAGCACCTGATTGCCCTCGCGAACGTGATGGATCGCGCGCGCGTCGAGGTTCGCCTGTGCTTCGGCGAGATCGCGCACCGCGAACCCCACGGCGAAGATCGGCGTGCGGAATCGAGAGATGAACTGCGCGGTGAGACCGATGCCGTGCGGCTCGATCAGCTCGACTTCGCTCTCGCCGACGCGCAACACCGAGCGCTGTGCGGCGAGCGACTGAATCCGGTCCTCGCGCACCATCTCGGCGTCGAAGAGCCGCTGCCAGCACAGCGCCGCGGCACGGCGGTCGGGTACCGCGAGAACGATCCGATCGATGCGCGTGATCATGCCGGCGATCCCCCCGGTTTGGCGGCGTCGCAGCGTAACGTGGACCGTGGACCGGTGCCGGGCGTCAAGTTATTGCGGGCGTCAAGTTGTTGCGGCGTCATATTTTCAGTCGGCGGGGTACGATCGGCGCCGGATCGTGGACGTGAAGCGCATCATCGCGCAGCGCGGTTGCGGCTCTCGTAGCGTCGGTTCCCGGGCCTTGCGGGCGCTCAGGGCTTCGGTTTTTCAGCCTGCTGCGGCATCGGCACGCGCTTGCCGCGCAGCTTCGTCGTGGTCGGAGCGTAGGCCTCCCCTTTTGCGGCATGATTCGTGAGCTCGACGACGAGCGTTCCGTCGGCTTCGAGATGCGCGACCCACGTCGAGACGATGCGCGGTCCAACTTGGCGCGGGATGAACGCGAAGTCGGTGTCGACGCCGGGCACGGTCTGGATGACGAGCTGGGTGTTCGCAGAGCCCGCGAGACCCGCGCCGCTGGGCTTCCCGTCCCCGGTACCGATTACATCGGTGCGCAATGCGCCGCCGTGCGTCGGGAAATCCGTCTGGAGCTCGGCTACCGCCGCATAGTGTCCGTTCTTCCGGGTCAGCACGATGTGACCCTCGATGAGGCGGGTGTCGCCGCTCCTGGAATCGACCGTCGTGCCACGCACGTCGTAGGTGCCCGAGAACGGATCCGCTTCAGCGGGATCGGCGGCCGCTGCGCTGAGCGCTGCGATCGCGATCAGGACGAATCCGAGCAGCGAAAGTGCGGGGACCGAGGGACGAAGCGACCGGGGCGTCATGCCAGACCTCCCTTTGCCGACTCGGTAGATTCTACACCCGCTCATGACGCAGGCGGAACCCCTTTTCCGCGTCGCGCGGCGAGTTCTGCCACGGCGAACGCGACGAGCAGCATCAGCAGCGGCTCGATCGGCACGCGGAAGCGATTGTTCTCGCCGAGTTCCACGGCGTTCGCCGCGACGCTCACGAACGCCACTGTCAGCAAGCAGAAAGCGATCGTGGCGATGCGCGCGGCCTTTGGGTCGCACTCCGCGGCCGCGCCCGGACGCCGCGCCCGGAGCAGCGCCCGCCCGACCGTGATCCCTGCGAAGCCCACCGACGGGACGCAGAGCGCAATCCACAGCCAGCAGAGGCGCCATGGCGACGGCGGCGCCAGCGGGCCGTCGATGCCGGGTCGGGCGCCGGTCCACGCGGTGGGGACGCCGTAGAGCATGTCGTAGAGGCGGTTCCACACGAGGATGCGGCGGCGATTCGGCTCGACGAATGCGTAGTTCGACGGAGCGAGCAGGTATTTCTGCCACGCGCTCCCCACCACCGCTGCGTAGCGCGCGGGATCGCGGCGGATCAGCGTCATCGCGTCGCGCTGGTAGAGCCGCGAGATCGCGATGTACGCGATGTGGTTGTAGTTGGACTCGCCGCCCGTCTTGAAGGGTCTGCGCAGCGCGGGAACGTTGGGACCTTCGCTCGAGCGGAACGACTCCGGGTACACGTCGAGTGGCGAGAACGGAGCCGCCAGCGCGAGCGCAGAGACGACTCCCTGTTCCACGAGCCGCTGCCGCTCTTCGAGAGGCCAGCGGTCGAATACCATGTTCGCGAGATTCATTCCGAACCAGGAGCTCGCCGCCGGTACGCCGAAGAGCCGATCATTCTTCAGATACAGCCCACCAACCAGCGCCAGCGCACAAACTCCGCCGACGACGACCTCACGGCGAAACGGGCGCGTCGCGAAGAACGCGATCGCCACACACGCGGCGACCCAAACCGGATGAAACAAGCTCCGCGTCAACGCGAGCGCTGCGACCCCGCCGAAGTACAGCGCCGCGTTGCGCCACCCGCCGCGCTCGCAGAGCCGATACAGCGACCAGGCCGCCAGCACCAGCGCGCCAGTCTCGATCTGCGTGTACATCAACCACTTCTCGTAGAGTATCGCGGTCGGACTCGCGACGTAGAGAAGCGTCACAAAGATCGCCGCGCGGCGTCCGAGACCGATGCACCGCAACAGATCGTTCAATGCCAGCGCAATGCCGAGTCCGATCGCGACATAGGCGAGATGGAAGACCAGCGCGGCGTGGCTGCCTCCGATCTTCAACCCCACACCGAGGAACGCATCGAACAGGGGAGGCTGCGCGTGCAGGTACCAGAGGCTGCTCGCGAGATCGCTGCGCAGCAGCGGCGGGTCGAGGTACTGCCAGAACCACGGCAGCGGCGAAGTATCGAAGCGCACCCCGGCGAGGTGGAACGCGACGCGCGAGGCCAGGAAGCCGAGCGCGACCGTGATGCGCGCGGTCCGCTCCGTCACCGCCTGGCGTCTAGGCCGGAACGCATGCGTAGTGGGCGAGCGCTTCGGCCAGCGTCGTCACCGCAGCGCCGGGCTCCTCGACGACCGCCGCGAGCCAGTCGGGCCGCTCGATCGCACACACCGAGAGCGGTCGCTCGAGTTCCGAGAGTTGGCAGGCCTGGCGCACGAAACTCGTCGCGTAGTCGGGCGGTCGCACGTCGCGCGCGAGTTCGATCAGCGCGAACGGGTCGGGCGCCACTTCGAGCGCACCCACCGGACCCACCACCGCGGGCGTCACCGGGCGCGGTCCGCCGCCCGCGAGGCCGGGGCCATCGCAGAGCACCGCACCGCGGACCTGCTGCGGTCGCGCACCCGCGAGCAGCAACGCGACATACGCGCCGAGGCCGTTGCCGAGCAACGTCACGTTGCCCAGGTGCGCGAGCGCCGCGTCGGCATCCGCCATCAGGATCTCGACCGAGTAGCCACCGCCGCGCGGCACGCTCGACGCGCCATGTCCGGTGAAGTCGAGCGCCCAGATCGGGCCGGGCCACGCTGCGACGCGCTTCGGCATTGCCGTGGGCGAACGCAGTCCGCGTCCATGCAACAGCAGCAGCGCGCGTCCCGGGTTCCGGTTCCCGCGTAGCGAGGCCGAGCCGAGCGGCGAGTCCTCATGAGTTCGCAGCCCGTGCAGCGCCAGCGTCACCTTGCCGTGTCGCAACGGAACGATCACGCGAGGAAGCGCAGCACGCGCTCTACCACTTCGCGCGGTCGCTCGATGTGGATGAAGTGACCGGTATCGGGAAGCGTGTGGATCTCTGCGTCGGGCGGCAGGTACGGGCGCAGGATCTCCTCGGTGGTGTCCCAGCCCATCGGCTCCGAAGCCGAAGCGAGGAAGCCGAGCATCGGCACCGGTAGGCCGGGTAGCCGCAGCAGCGTCCACTCCGGGCGCCAGGGACCGAAGCCGCCAAAGCGCATCGAGGGATCGAGCTTCCAGCGCCAGCCATCGGCGTCGAGCTGCGCGCCCGCTGCGACGAGATAGAGCAGCCACTCGTGCGAGAGGCGCGGGTTCATCCGTCCGCGCCGCCGAGCGAGTTCGTCCATCGTGCCGGGCTTGCGTTCGGCGTTCGCGACGCCGCGGCGATGGTCGAGCCAGCCTGCCAATTCCTTGGCGAGCAGTCGCGAGCGCTCGTGCTCGCCGACGTCCGGGTGTCGCGCGCGCGAGGGCAGGCCGTCGATGTTCACGAGTTTCGAGACGCGGTGCGGACAGGCGTCCGCGAGGTGCGTCAACAGCGAGCCGCCCTTCGAGTGCCCGATCACCGGGATCGGTTCGCAGGTGACGGTGTCGAGCACGGTGAGTGCGTCACGCACGTCTGCGTCCCAGGTATAGAGCGCGGCGTGCTCCGAATCGCCGTGGCCGCGCTGATCCCACGAGACGACGCGGAAGCCGCCGGCGGCGAGCAGCGGCGCAAATACGTCGTAGGTGCGCGAGAAGTCGAAGCCGCCGTGTGCGAGCAGCAGCGGCGGCGCCTGTTCATCGCCCCATTCGTGGACGGCGATCCGAAGGCCGCCGGAAGCGACGAAGCGCCGCCGCGCCGGCGCCCGCGCGCCCGGATAAGTCGCCAACTCCGATTCTGCAGTGACGGCCGACTCGCTCATCGGGCGCGCATTCTAGGCCGCGCGTCGCCGCGCGTCAGGCTTGCGCGCGCCGCCGCTGCTGGATCGAGCAGAGTCCGTCTTCCTCGATCTCGAGCGGGATGTTGAGCCGGTTGTAGAAGTTCTCGACGGCGCACAGGATCACGATCTCGGTGATCTCCCGTTCCGAGAAGTGCTTGCGGGCGTGTTCGAAGGTCTCGTCCGAAACGCCGAGGGTGCGGTTCGCTTCGTCCGCGAAGGTCAGCGCGGCGCGCTGGCGTTCGTCGAAGAGCGGGTTCGTTCGCCAATCGGGCAACGCATCGAGGCGTTCGAGATCGATCCGCTCCATCAGCGCAGAGGCACGGGCGATGTCGATGCAGAACGTGCACCGGTTTTGCATCGCGACCCAGCTGGTCACCAGGAAGCGCAGCGTCGGATCCAGCACCAGACCGCGCTGTTGGAGCTTCACCAGCGCATAGCCGACGTCGTACATCCGCGGTACCCGGTTGTAGATCACGCGCGCTGGCGTGATCACCTTGCCGAGCTGGCGCTTCATCAGAAAGGCCGCGACGCGGGCCTTGAGAGACGGGGGACGGTCGATCGGTGCGAGTCGCATCGGGGCTCCTTCTGGGTCGGGCGTTCAGGCGCGGGAATCAGTCTCGCTGCGACGCAGCAGCCAGACCGCGATCGGTGCGAGCACGAGAGCGGGCAGATACACGCCCGGAAAATCGAGCAGCCAGTGATCGGCGTCGAGTTCGCCGCGCAGCGTGTCGACGACATGCAGCAGCGCGTGGCCGGCCAGGAAGACAGTGCCCATCACCACGAGCGGTATCCGCCAGCGCGGCTCGAAGGCCGCCCAAGCGAACGCGAGCGTCACGGTGACGAAGGCAATGCCGATGTCGCGCACGAAATGCGCGTTGAAGGGCCCCGTGTCGGGCACCGCGGCCGGAAGATCGTGGTACCAGCTTTCGGGGTTGGCCAGCATCCAGAGCGCATTTGCCCCGCTCGTGACGGCGAGCGTCAGCAGCAACCAGAACATCGCATCACGTTTTTCGTTCATCGCGTTCTCCGCGCAACCCGGTGGATGACTGCGCGACGCGGGCGGACGCCCTGGCGCCGTAACGAGCTTGCGAGCTCCGTGACGCCAGATCGGATGGCATCGGGTGCGAGTCCCGAGAACGACAGCAGCAGTGCAGGCGCGCCTTCGCCGTCGATGCGGAACAGCTCGCTGCGCCCATACGCGATGCCGCGTTCGTGCGCGGCGACCGCGAGTGCATCGGTGTCCGTCGCGCTCGGCAGCTCCACCCAGACGGAGCTGCCGCCGCAGGGTTCGCGAAAGCGCGTGCCCGCCGGCATCGCTGCCTGTAGCGTCTCGATCATTGCAACGAGACGCTCCGCATTGCGCTTGCGCACGCGCCGCACGTGGCGCTCGAGCGCGTCACTCGCGAGCAGCTCGGCGACTGCCATCTGGTCGACCAGCGACGGCTGTTGGCTGGTCGCCGCGCGGCTGCGCGAGAGCGCCGCGAGCAGCGGCGGCGCGCCGACCACGTAGCCGAGCCGCAATCCGGGAAACAGCGCTTTCGAGAACGTGCCGGCATAGATCACGCGATCCCCGGAATCGAGCGTCTTCAGCGCCAGCGCCGAGTTCGGCACGAGGCGCGTCTCGCAGTCGTAGTCGTCCTCGACGATCGGCATTTGCACGCGGTCGGAGAGCGCGAGCAGCTCGTCGCGCCGC
>CAYGWM010000008.1:0-7554 GCA_964353555.1 uncultured Spirochaetales bacterium | reverse complement strand
GTGGGCGCCGAGGAATCCCGCGTCGATCAGCCACTGATAGGCGCGCGTGACGGTGTTGCGGGAGAGGGCCAGCGCGGATGCCAGTTCGCGCGTCGGCGGGACCCGCTCTCCGGCCGGCAACCGCCCGGCGCGAATCAACTCGGCGAGGTGATCGGCGAGCTGCCGGTAAACCGGGTCGGGATGCAGCGGGTCGGCGCGGAAGGGAGGGTCGAGCACATCCGGAGGCTATGGGAGCCAATGTGGATTTGAAAGCTCCAATCAGCAGCCAATCCGCCAGTCCAATCACCCGGATCCAATAACCTGACAAACCAATAACCTGACGCCCGGCACCGGTTTTCACGGTTTTCATTCCGCGACTGGGAGATGGACGCGGAATTCGGTGCCTTGGCCGGGTTCGGAGCTGACGTCGATGCGGCCGCCGTGGCGGCGCACGATTTCGTGCGAGATCGAGAGACCGAGGCCGGTGCCTTCGCCGACCGCCTTGGTGGTGAAGAACGGGTCGAAGATGCGCTCGATGTGTTCGGGCGCGATGCCGCGACCGGTGTCGGCCACCGCAATCTCGATCGACCTGTCCACGACCGACGTGCGCACGCGCACGACGCCCGTGCCGTCGATCGCCTGGGCTGCGTTCACGATCAGGTTGAGGAACACCTGCTCCAGTTCGCGCGGCGCACCGAACGCACGCGGGATCTCGCCGTACTCGCGCTCGATCTGTGCCGAGCGACGCAGCTGCGGTGCCGCGACGCGCAGCGCGCGATCGAGCAGCTCGTTCGGGTCGAAGCGCTCGCGCTCGTCGCTACCGCCGTGGGAGAAGGAGCGTACGTCGCGCACGATCACGGCGGTCCGTTCGACGCCTTCCAGCGAGTCGTCGAGCATCGCGGTGCCCTCGTCGAAGAGTTCGGCGAAGTCCACCTTCGCGGCGTCGTCCTGCCACGCGTCCGCGAGCGTCAGCCAGTGTTCGCGCAGCGCACGCAGGTTGGCGCCGATGTAGGCCAGTGGGTTGTTGATCTCGTGGGCGATGCCGGCGGCCAGTTCGCCGACCGCTGCGAGGCGTGCCGAGGTGAGCAGCCGGGTGCGCAGGTTCACGACCTCGCGCAGGTCGCGCACGACCAGCACGAGTCCGAGATCTGCGCCCCGCTTGTCGCGCAGCGGCGCCGCCGATAGCGCCACCGGGACGCGTTGGCTGGGGGTTGCGATCTCGCACTCGATCTCGCGCAGTGAACTCGAAGCCGAGAGCCCGATCCCGGGCAGGAACGACTGCAGCGGGCGATCGAGCAGCGACGCGAGCGGAACGCCGAGCAGCGCCGCGAGACTCGGGTTGGCGACGCGGATGCGGCCCTCGGGCGTCGCGAGCGCCACGCCTTCCGGCATCGACTCGAGGATCTGTCCGGCGAACGCCGTCGGCGCCAGCAGCGAGAAACCGAAGCGGTGCATGCTCCAGCTGAGCAGCGCGCCGAACATCGCGAAGGATGCGACACCGAGACGAGGCAGCTGGATGCCGAGCAGCGGAAGCAAGCCGTCGGTGGTGGAGCCGATCAGCAACGGAATCCCGATGCCGGTGCCCAGCCACGGCGTCTGGCGCGTTTCGGCGGGCGACGCGCCAGCGCGCAGGTCGGCGACGGCCGCGAAGATTCCCGCCGAGGAGGTCAGCACCGTGAACGAGTACCAGAGCCAATACGCGGGCCCCGGGACGTACGCGTAACCCCACGGCACGTGCGTCATGCCCTCGGTGAGGAAGGGACCGCTCTCGAGAAAGGGCTCCGCCCACTCGACGAGCAGGAAGAATCCGGCACTCGCGTACGCAAGCGGAAGAACAGTGCGCAGCGGGTGCGCGCTGCGCCGCTCGGTCGCGAGGAACAGGTGCATGCACACGGGTCCCACGGCGATCCAGCCCGGCGCCGAGATGCGCAGCAACACGAGCGCAGTGGGTGCGTCCGGCGCCAGCGTCCACAGCGCCTCGCAGACGCCCCACCAGGTTCCGCCGAACAGCAGCGCTGAGGCGCAGCGGTGCGGCGGCGATTCCGGGTCGCGCGCGAGGATCAGCACGCCGAACACCAGGCAGGCGAGGGCGGACGCGAGCGGCAGGATGAAATACGGGTTCACGTGGCGGACGCGCTCCTCGCTGGCCATCGACCCTCCGGCGGCCCGACTTGACGCTGCCGCTACGTTCCGCCGCCGATGGAGCTGCACCGACCCTCTGGCCGCCGCGCCGTTGGCTTCGCACTCGCTTCGACGACGATGCTGCTCTGGGGCGTGCTGCCGCTGGCGCTGCGCCGTGCGCTGCGCGACCTCGATGCCGCGACGCTCACCGGCTTCCGCTTCGCGATCTCGGCGTTGGTGCTCGCTGCGCTGCTCGCGGCGACCGGCCGACTGCCCGCGCTGCGTAGCTTGCCGCGCAGCGGCGTGCGGCTGCTACTCGTCGCGACGCTCGGGCTCGCCGCGAACTACATCGCGTTCCTGCTCGGCCTCGATCACACCTCGCCCGCCAACGCGCAGGTGTTGATCCAGCTCGGGCCGTTGCTACTCGCGCTCGGCGGTCTGGTGGTGTTCCGCGAGCGCTTCGCGCCGGCGCAATGGCTCGGCTTCGCGGTGCTGGTGATCGGAATCGGCACCTTCTTCGCGTCCCAACTCGCCGTACTGGGACGCGAGATCGACGTCTACCTCGTGGGCGTCGCATGGATTGGTGTCGCCGCGCTGACCTGGGCGATCTATGGGCTCGCACAGAAACAGCTGTTGCAGGCGCTCTCGTCACAGGGCGTGATGCTCTGCATCTTCGCGGGCTGCGCGATCTGCTTCGCGCCGTTCGCGCACCCGGCGAAGTTCGCGTCGCTGTCGCCGTGGTCGTGGAGCGTGCTGGTGTTCTGTGCCGCCAACACACTCGTCGCCTACGGCGCTTTCGCCGCTGCGCTCGAGCATCTGGAGGCATCGCGCGTCTCCGCGGTCCTCGCGCTGACGCCGCTCGCGACGCTGGCCTTCGCGCGCGTGGTCACGCGGATCGCTCCGGAGCAGTTCGCGAGCGAGCATCTTTCCGGCGCGAGCTGGGTCGGCGCGGCACTAGTCGTATTCGGATCGCTGCTGACGGCGCTGGGCCACGCGAGGCGACCCGCGAGCTGAGCGATCAGCTGCGCTTCGGCAGCAGATCCGCGACCGCGACGTGCGCGCCGGGCAGCGCGACGAGTTCGAGTTCGTCGCCGGCGCGGACGGTCCGCAGGTCGCGATAGAGCGCGGTCGCGGGATCGGGGTCGCGCAATACCTCGACGACCGACTCGCGCAGGTTCACGATCCAGTACTCGGGAATGTTCGCGGCGGCGTAGATGCGCGACTTGCTCAGGCGGTCTTGCTTCACGGACGAGTCGGAGACCTCGACGAGCAGGAGCGCACGACTCGGATGGGACCCCGCGTAGTCATCGGCCTCGCCCGGGACGATCGCGACGTCGGGCTCGGGGACGGACCATGCGCTCGCGACGAAATCGCATTGCGTGCGCACCAGCGCGCGCTCTGCGACCGCTCGCATCAGGGCGTAGGTCGTCTTCGTCACGGCCGTCGCATGCGGCGGGTTCGGCGGCGTCATCGCGACGATCACCCCTTCGAGGAGCTCGACGCGGTCGTCTTCTTCGAGCACGCCCATCTCGACGAGACGGAAGTATTCGGAGGCGGAGATTCGCGTGGGCTCGCTCGGCTCGATCGGGGTGAACTCGGTCATCGACCACTCTCCGTGGGATCGGCACAAGCTAGCCGTTGGCGTCGCACCGGACGAGGCGGAACGCGAGTTCACTCGGTCGTCCACGCGCCTCGTTGTGCCACCTGCGCGATCGCCGCGTCGATCGCCGCGCCCGACCGCTCGAGCGTTCCATCCTGGAACGCGATCGTCGCGAGCAATCCCGGCGCGGCGGCGACCGATCCCGGCTTCCACACGCCGAACTCGTGCACGCCCGTGCGGCCCTCGGGTTCGCCCTCGCACAGATGCGCGAAGCGCTGCACGTAGCGCTGGGTCCAAGCCGGAGCCTGCGTCCACCACGCGCGCTGGAACAGCGCGAAGCAGCCGAGCAGCGCATCGTAGTCGTACTCGCCGCCGAGCAGCAGGTTGGGGATCGACGCGTGCAGCCGTTGCGCGAGTGCGCGGTAGCCGTCGGCGACCGCGTGGTCGGGATCGTTGGTCCAGACCTCGGTGGTGTCGAGGAACACCGCGTCGAAACCGAAGCGCGTCGCGAGCGATTCGATCTGGCCGGCCAGCTCGCCCTGCCAACCGGGATACCCCGGGTTCAGCCACGCCTGCCAGCCGGTGTCGTGCGCGCGCGAGAGGTCCCAGTCCGGCGTGTTGCCGTGGAAGCGATTGCCGGTGGCGCTCTTCAGGTAGGCGCTCGCGTCGAGAGCGCGGAAGCGCGGCAGCCAGGCATTCACGCAGTTGGCGCCGAACATCGGCATCAGGTGGATGCCGAGAGCGCGCGCTCCGTCGCAGAGCTTCGCGAAGCCGACGTCGCCGCCGAGTCGCGGTTCAGCGCGATACTCGCCGTACTGCCAGTAGTAGCGACCCTCCCATCCTGGCAGGTACGCGAGTACGCGTCGCGGGGCGATGCGTGCCGCAACGAAGCGCAGCACTTCGAGCATCGCCGCGTAGTCGAGGAAGACGCGACCGCTCCAGTGCATGCCGTGCAGCACCACGACCAGCGCGAGATCGAGCGCCCACGCCGGCACGTCGCTGCGCTCGGCAAAGCGTTGCAGCCCGAACGCGCGTTCCACGAAGGCGACGTGCTCGGCTTCGCTGGCGCGCGCATCGCCGCCGCGATCGACGATGAAGTCGGGTGTCTCGATCGTCGTCGAGAAGCACGTCGCCTCCTCCTCGTGGATCAGCTCTGCTGCGCCGCGCCCCGCGAGATCGCCGACGCGTTCGCGGTACAGCGCAAATCGTTTCTCGCGCACGCGCAGATCCTCGGCGCGCAATGCGAAGAGCGCGTCGCCGGCGCGCAGCCAGAGCAGCGGCGTCGGCAGCCGCATCGGGTAGCAGAACAGTTCGCCGTGATCGCCGACCGGCGCGAAGCTGGCGCCGTCGGTCGAGGTGGCGAGGGCGGGATCGAGGTCGCGCAGCAGCACTTTCGTGCAGCGAATCGTTTCGCGCGCGGTGGCGGACACGCGCATTCGCACGCGATCGCTGCCGGCGTCCTCCACCTCGAGTGCAAGTGAACCCGCGGCGGTCTGCTGGCCGCCGGCGCAACGCAGACCCCTCGCAGTGATGCGCACGCGGCGATCCTCGCGCTCGATGCGCACGCGATCGGGATCGATGCCGTAGAGATTCTCGGTCGTCACCAGCTGCGCCGAAACGCGCAGCCCGAAGCAATCGAAGATGGGATCCCCGAAGTCGAAGCTCGCGAAGTGCATGCGACGGACGGTATCGCGCTTGCAGTCCAATCAGACCAGCGCACGAACCACGAAGATCACGGGGGCCCAGAGCAGCGCCGTGGTCGCGAGGGCCAGCGCAATCGCGATCGCGCTCCAGGCGGCGAACCCCGCGCGCTCTGCGAGCGTCGCTGGCGCGAGCGCGAGCTGCGGATCGAGTCCGAGGTTGGCACGCATTTCGGCAAGCGACGCATCGAGCAACGCGTCGTCGTAGTCGACGCGATAGAGATTGCGCGTGCGGCGCCCGCGCAGGAACGCGCGCCACACGGCGCCGGGATGTCCGGACAGGAAGCCGAGCACCATCGCGTACAGATTCAGGATCCAGGCCGCGATGAAGTCTGCGCAGCCGCTGCCGATCTCCCAGGCGCCGATCTCGGCCTCCCCGACGACGTGAGTCGCGTAGCCCGTTACGACATGGTGCAGGTCGTGATACTTGACGGCGCGGACGCGCGCTGCCGAGTTCGGAAACGCGAGGGGCAGCGGGCCGAGCTGCACCTTGACCCACTTCTTCGCGTAGCCGCCATCGTCGCCGAACGCGTTGTCGCGGAAGTAGCACGTGCGCGCGTCGCGCAGCGAGAGGCCGCCGTCGTAGCTCGTCATTCGGATCTCCTTCTCGGGGGCGGGCGCAGTCCTTCCACTTGCAGTCGCAGTGCTTCGCGTAGTCTCCGCTCGGCTTCTTCGCGCGAAACCAGCCGCGAGCCGAGCCACGCCTGCACCCAGTAGGCGTAATGCGCGAAGAATTGGTTCGCGGCGACGGCCGCGGGCACGTCGCTGCGCAATTCGCCGCGGGTGCGGGCCCGCTCGACGCGCTGCGCGACACGTGCGCCGTACTCACGCGTCAGCGCCCCGAGCCGCTCCGGTTCGTAGGGACGAAAGAAGAACTCGCGCAGGATCGCCGCAGAGAGTTCAGGATTCCGCGCGTAGAAATCGAGGAAGCCGCCGAAGAGTTCCATCAGCGCATCGACCAGGTCCGCATCGTCGCGGGAGGCTGCGTCGGCCTCCGCGAAGATCCGCTGCGACTCGCCCTGGAACACCAGGAACAGCAGCTCGCGCTTGTCGCGCGCGTACAGGAACAGCGTGCCCGTCGCGACCCGCGCCCGCGCCGCGATCGCTCGCATCGAGGCATCGGCGAAGCCACGGCCGGCAAACAGTTCTCGCGCCGCGCGCTCGATCCGCGCCCACTTCGCGCGCTTGTTCCGCTCGCGCTGACTCGAGCCCTCGAATTGGGTGCAAGCCATCACGATAATAATTATGAACGTGTTCAGTTATTCCCGCAAGGGGTGCCGGGCGTCAAGTTATTGCGGTTGTCAAGTTGTTGGGCCGGCGCGGATCCAGATCGGAGCTAGATGGAGTAGTCCTCGTCGAATGCTCGCGACTCTACCGGGCGCACGTACACCTGGTCCTCCCGGGCGAGCACTAGGCGACGTTGCTGCTGCTGGGAGATCTCAGCCTGCACGAGGTCTCCGACATCCGTCAGCAGCTCGACCTTGACGGTCGGCCCAGCGATGTGGACCCGCTGTACGCGCGCGGGCAGCGTACCCGCACCGCCCGGTTGCCGCGTGATGTCGACGCAATGTGGTCGCACGTACATTCCGCCGTGGCGCGGGTCCTCGCCGCGCTCGCGGAAGATGTTTACGTCGCCGAGGAACTCGTAGACGAAGCGTGTCGCGGGCTCGTGGTAGACCTGCTCGGGCGTACCGACCTGTTCGATGCGTCCCTGGTTCATCACGACCACGCGGTTGGCCAGTTCGAGAGCCTCTTCCTGATCGTGGGTTACGAACACGCTCGTGATGTGAAGCTCGTCATGGAGCTGTCGAAGCCAGCGTCGCAAGTCCTTGCGCACGCGCGAGTCGAGCGCGCCGAACGGCTCGTCGAGCAACAGCACGCGCGGCCGGACGGCGAGCGCGCGTGCCAGCGCCACGCGTTGGCGTTGGCCGCCTGAGAGCTGCGACGGCAGCCGCTGCGACATGCCCTCGAGCTGCACCAGACGCAGAAGCTCATGCACGCGTTCCTCGATCTCGCGATGGGCAGGACGGTCGCGTCGCGGTCGCACGCGCAGCCCGAATGCGACGTTCTCGAAGACGCTCATGTGGCGGAACAGTGCATAGTGCTGGAACACGAAGCCGACGCGCCGATCGCGCGCGCTGCGTTCGGTCGCGT
>CAYGWM010000007.1:66684-68671 GCA_964353555.1 uncultured Spirochaetales bacterium | reverse complement strand
TTCACCTGCACGCCGGCGCGCCGTTGCGTCAGCGCCGGCACGGCGTACTCGAAGAACAGAGCGGGCCGCCGCTCGATCCGGCGAAAGCCGACGCGATGCTCCGCTCGATCCTGACCGAAGAGCAGGTCGTCGCGCTCGACGCCGACGGCCAGATCGATCTCGCCTACACGCTCCCGGGTGTCGGGCGATTCCGCGCGAACCTGTACCGCCAACAGCGCGGCACCGATGGCGTGCTGCGCGCCGTGCCCGATCACCCGCCGTCGCTCGAAGAGCTGGGTCTGCCGAGCACGCTCGCGCGGCTCACGAACTACCACCAGGGCATGGTGCTGGTCACCGGTCCGTCGGGCTGCGGGAAGTCGTCGACGATGGCGGCGTTCCTGAATCTGGTGAACGAGGAGCGCACCGATCACATCCTGACGATCGAGGATCCGATCGAGGTCTTGCACCCGGCGAAGTCCTGTCAGGTGAACCAGCGCCAGGTGCGCTCGCACACCGAGAGCTTCGGGCGCGCGCTGCGCGCTGCGCTGCGCGAGGATCCCGATGTGATCGCGATCGGCGAGCTGCGCGATCTCGAGACGATCTCGCTGGCGCTCACCGCCGCCGAGACCGGTCATTTCGTGCTCGGCACGCTGCACACATCGAGCACGATCCGCACCATCGACCGGCTGATCGGTGTGTTCCCGCCCGACCAGCAGACGCAGGTGCGCACGATGCTGTCCGAGTCGCTGCGCGCCGTGGTGTCGCAGCGCATGGTGGTGCGCGCGGACGGGACCGGTCGCGTACCGGTGCTCGAGGTGCTGATCGTCAACAAGGCGATCTCGAACCTGATTCGCGAGAACAAGAGTTTCCAGATTCGCTCGGTGCTCCAGACGGGCGCCTCGCAGGGCATGTGCCTGCTCGATTCGTCGCTCGAAGCGCTCGTGAAGCAGGGTGTCATCACCAAGGAAGAAGCGCTCCGCCACGCCGAAGAGCCCAAGCGCTTCGGCGGCAAAGAGCGCTGAGAGGCACGCCATGGGACGCATGGAAGCGCTGTTGCGCCAGCTTCAGGACGAGCGCGGCTCGGATCTGCACCTCGCTGCCGGCCAGCCGCCGCGCATGCGCCGCAAGGGTTCGCTCGCCCCGATCGAGGGCGTACCCGCGCTCACCGACGCGGCTCTGCGCAACCTGCTGCGCGAGATCACCAACGACGATCAGTGGAACAGCTACGACGAGCAGAGCGACCTCGACTTCGCGTACGGCATCCCGGGCGTCGCACGCTTCCGCGCCAACTACTTCGTGCAGGAGAACGGCGCCGGCGCGGTGTTCCGCATCATCCCGGAGGAGATCCAGACGCTCGAAGATCTGGGGCTGCCGACGGCGATCCGCGGCTTCGCGCATCTCGATCGGGGCCTGGTGTTGGTGACGGGGCCCACCGGCTCGGGCAAGTCGACCTCGCTGGCCGCCGTGATCAACGAGATCAATGAGAGCTACGCCAGGCACATCCTCACGATCGAGGATCCGATCGAGTTCGTGCACCCGAACAAGAAGTGCGTGTTCTCGCAGCGCGAAGTCGGCGTGCACGCGACCGGTTTCGGGCCGGCCCTGCGCGCCGCGTTGCGCGAGGACGCAGACGTGATCCTGGTCGGCGAGATGCGCGACTACGAGACGATCTCGCTGGCGCTCACGGCCGCCGAGATGGGCGCGCTGGTGTTCGGCACGCTGCACACCAACGGCGCGGCCAAGACGATCGACCGCGTGATCGACGCGTTCCCCGCCGACGAGCAGTCGCAGGCGCGGCTCTCGCTTTCGGAGTCGCTGGCGGGCGTCGTGTCGCAGCAACTGCTGCGCACATCCGACGGCAAGGGTCGCTGCGCGGCGAACGAGATCCTGATTCGCACCAGCGGCCTCGCCAACGTGATCCGCGAGGGCAACACGCCGATGCTGCTGAACATCATCCAGTCCGGGAAGTCACAGGGCATGCAGACGATGGACGATGCGCTGATGGCGC
>CAYGWM010000007.1:64354-66584 GCA_964353555.1 uncultured Spirochaetales bacterium | reverse complement strand
CCCAGCATCGCGTCGAACCACGGGCCGAAGTCCTGCCGCAGCGACGTCGGCGCTTCCATGATCACGATCACGATCCGGCCATCGCCCGACTCGAGGAAGATGTGGTCTTCCAACATCTCGCCCTCGAGCGGAACGACGCGCATCCAGTGCGCGCGGCGACCGCGCACGTCGAGGGGACCCTGCTGCACGATCTTGCCTTCGCGCACGTGCGCATTGGCATGCCGCGCCAGGTACTGCCCGATCGTCGGATAGTTGCGCACGATGACCTGGAACGACGCCTCGTAGTCCCACGCGACGCCGTCGATCGCGACGACACCGCGCGGCGACGGCACCAGATTCCAGCCGAGGCCGGGCCGAACCGAGAAACCGAGTCGCGCGTCCTGATAGAGGTCGGGCGCTAGCTGCACGGGACCGGCAGGCGCCCGCGCCGCCGGACGCGGCACCTCACCGCCGCGCGGCAGCGTCGCATAGATCGTCCCGTTTGGAATCCGGTACAGCGCGCGGAACGAGTTCACGTCTTCGGCCGATAGCCGCTCGACGCGCCGGTCCCGCGCGACGGCGTACATCAAGTCGGCCGGGATCGGGCTGTGACCATGCATGCCGAGCGCATGGCCGATCTCATGGAGCACGTTGCGTTCCACCTGATCCGCGAGCAGCAGTCCATGATCGTCGGCGACATAGATGCGGATCTCCGGCACTGCGAATTCGACGTCGAGACGATCGGCCCACATGCTGCGGCCGTTCACCTTGCAGGCATCGTGCATCGGCGTCGTGCCGAGCACCTGCACGCCATCCTCGGGCGCCGGCCCCACCTGACCGACGAGGACGATCCGCAGGTCTGCATCCTCGTCGCTGCGCACGCGCCGGAAACTCACTACGCCACCGAGCGAATGCTCCCAGCTCTCGAGCGCGCGCCACGCCGCTTCGGCGAACGCATTCGGCTCCTTGCTGGCATCGAACTCGTCCTTCAGCGCGGGATCGAGATCCGGTGGCTGCACGTAGACGGTGAGCGGGAAACGCGTGACATCCCAACGGCACAGCACGACGACGTCCTGCTTCTTGTCGCGCAGCGTAAAGCGTCGACCCAGGAACGGCAGGTAATTCGGTTCGCGGACCTCGTCTTCACCATGCGTGCGACGAAAGTCGCTGTAGTCGAAGCGCGTCGGGCGGAACGGATCCGAGGAAGGTGACGCCAACGGGCCGCAATGCAGCGCCCCGGCCGAGGCGAGCGCCAACGCCGCCGTCAAGGCGAATCTCGTCGCCCGCTTCACGCGTTCTCCCCGTCGCGCGATGCGCGCGTGGCGCGCTCGATCTCGCGTTCCTGCTCGCGCTTCTTCAGCGTCTGCCGCTTGTCGTACTGCTTCTTGCCGCGCGCCAGCCCGAGTTCCACCTTCGCGCGCCCCGCCTTGAAGTACAGCGAAAGGGGAATCAACGTGAAGCCGCGCTCCGCCAGTTTGGGACCGAGGCGGGAGAGTTCGGCGCGGTGCATCAGCAGCTTGCGCTCGCGACGCGGATCCGCGTTATCGCGGCCCGCCTTTTCGTAGGGGCTCACGTGTGCGTTGACCAGAAACGCTTCCCCGCGCCGCAGCACCGCGTACGAGTCCGAGAGGTTCGCCCTGCCGTCGCGCAACGACTTGACCTCGGGACCGCGCAGCACGAGGCCAGCTTCGAACGTCTCCAGGATCTCGTAGTCGTGCGTGGCGCGCCGGTTCGACGTGATCAACTTGCGCCCGCCCACCTCCGTCATCAGCCCGATCCTAGCAACACGCCCGATCAGCGGTGAACTCTCCCGTCCCGCGAGCCAACAGCGAGCGGCGAGCTCACAAGGCCGAGTCCCGCGTAGCGAGCCCAAGGCGAGCGGCGAGGTCAATCAGGCCTAGCGGATGCGGTTGTGCGCGTCGACGAACACGCGCTTCGCCTCCCAGCTGCGCGCTTCGGCGTCGTCCACTTCGGTCCAGCTCGCGATGATGACGAGGTCGTGGGGCTTGATCAGATGGGCGGCGGCGCCGTTCACGCAGATTTCGCCGCTGCCCGCCTCGCCCGGAATCGCGTAGGTGCGCAAGCGCGCGCCGCTCGTGCAATCCCAGATATCGACGGCTTCGTAGGGCAGGATGTCGGCGGCGCGCAGCAGATCCGTGTCGATCGACACGCTGCCCTCGTACTCGAGGTTGGCCTCCGTCACGGTCGCCCGGTGGATCTTCGACTTGAGCATCGTGCGTTTCATCGGGGG
>CAYGWM010000007.1:60864-64254 GCA_964353555.1 uncultured Spirochaetales bacterium | reverse complement strand
GGCTCGCGCACGATCGGTGCGCCGACGATCTCGACGTCGAGCAACAGATCGCGCGCGAGCCGGCGCACGACCTGCAGCTGCTGGAAGTCCTTCTCACCGAACACGGCGAGGTGCGGGCGCGCAGCGGCGAGCAGCTTCGCAACGACCGTCGCGACGCCGCGAAAGAAATGCGGACGCGAGCCGCCACAGAGCGGTTTCGCGAGTTCCACCACCTCGACGATGGTCTGTGCGCCGTCCGGGTACAGCTCGGTCGCGGCCGGCGCAAAAACGAGATCGACACCCGCGTCGCGGCAACGCGCGAGATCGGCATCGAGCGTGCGCGGATAGCTCGCGAGGTCTTCGCCCGGTCCGAACTGGGTCGGGTTCACGAAGATCGACACGATCACGAACTCCGCGCGCCGCCGCGCCAGCGCAACGAGCGCGAGATGGCCGTCGTGCAGCGCGCCCATCGTGGGCACCAGCGCCACGCGTCGTCCGGCTGCACGCGCGTCTTCCGACAGCGCACGCAGCGATTGCACGGTTCGCACGACCTCCATCATCCGCCCTGATGACTCGGCGGGCCAGGCGCCTTGCGCCCTGCGTTATAACAATGCTCTTCAGCGGGAAACTTCTGCGCTGCGACGTCCTCGGCAAAGCTGCGCGCCGCCTTCGCGGCCGCCGCACCGAGGTCGGCGTACTGCTTCACGAAGCTGGGCGTCCAGTCGTTCAGGCCGAGCATGTCGTGCATCACCAGTACTTGTCCGTCGCAGTGCGGGCCAGCGCCGATGCCGATCGTCGGGATCTCCAGGCGGGTCGTGATCTCGGCGGCGAGATCGGCCGGCATGCCCTCGAGCACCACCGCGAACGCGCCCGCCTGCTGCACGGCGTCCGCATCGGCGAGTACGCGCGCGCGCTCGTCCGCGCTGCGCCCCTGCACGCGAAAACCGCCCATCCGGTGGATCGCTTGCGGTGTCAGTCCCACGTGACCCATCACCGGGATCTCGGCGCGCGCGATGCGCTCGATTGCCTCCGCGACGGCGAGCCCACCTTCCAGCTTCACCGCCTGCGCACCGCCATCCTTCACGAGCCGGATCGCGGAGCGAACGGCGTCTTCTGACGACACCTGGTACGAGCCGAACGGCATGTCGCCCACGACCAGCGCGTGGCGACAGCCCCGCGCGACCAGCCGCGTGTGGTAGACGACCTCGTCGAGCGTCACCGGCAGCGTCGTATCGTGACCCTGTACGACGTTGCCAAGGCTGTCGCCGACGAGGATCACGTCGATGCCGGCCTGGTCGAAGATCCGAGCGAACGCAAAGTCGTAGGCGGTGAGCATCGAGATGCGTTCCGCGCGGCTCTTGCGGGCCGCGAGCGTACGCACGGTGACACGATGTTCGCGGGACGAAGAGACGGAAATCGTCGACATGGGGGGCTGCCTCCGGCGGCCCGCCGCGACGGAAACCCCGGCACATTGCGCCGAGGCTCCTGGCCCGAAACACCGGAAACAAAAAACGCGCCCGCCGGTCGGTGCCGGAGGCGCGTGTCGGATCACGCTGGTACGCCGCGGGTCGTAGCAGAAACGACGACGCTGCGTGCGAGATCCGCTCGGCTCACCTCCGTCTCGGTCTGCCGGAGCAGATCCAAGCGATGGTTCCAGAGCGATCCTCTCTGATCATGAACTGCGAACGAACGTTCGCGTGCGGGACTCGTCCTTCGTCTCGTCGGGCCGATCGCGAGGGCCCGAATCGTCCTTCTGGTGGGCGCTCGATGAAGATCGCACCGTGCGATTCCCCTCGAGCCAAGCGGAAGAATAAGAGCCCCGCCTCGCCTGTGTCAACTCGGGCCCACAAGGGATCGCGTCGAACCGAAAGCGAGGCACACCGGCGCGACGTTCACTGATCTCGGCCCATCCCCCACCGGGTCATTCGCAGTACCCTGCCTGCGGCGGCTTTGCCGGTTGGTTTTGCGATCTGCCTGCGCTAATCGCGAAACCGTGGAGATCACGCAGGATGATCCACCGCCGCGCCGTCTGGGCTCGCGGACGCTCGCCGCGGTAGCGACTTTTGGTGTGCTCGTCTTCTGCGTGTATCTCGCGAACGGTCGCGGCGTGGCCGGCGGTGACGTCGATCCAGCGGCCTTGCTGCCGATCGCGCTGTGGCGCGGAGACGGCTTCTTCCTGGATCGCTTCCATCCCGTTTTCGGGGCGCGAGGCGAACGCAGCCACGGCGTGGCGTTCTCTCGCGGCCACCTGGTGTCGCGATATCCACTGGCTCCGGCGTTGGTCGCGTTTCCGGTCACCGCTGTTCAGATGACGGCATTGGATCTCTTGCGTCCGGGCTGGGACCTCCAGCACGCGTCCTTCTTCGGCGTGCTGATGGCAAAGAACTCTCACGCGTTCCTGGTGGCGTGCGCCGCTGCGCTCTTGCTCCTTCTGTGTTTGAAGCTCGGCGCCAGTTGGCCGGTCGCGCTACTCAGCGCGTTCGCAGGCGCGTTCGGAAGCACGCTCTGGTCAGTGGCAGCACAAGGCGCCTGGCAACACGGCGTTGCTGTGCTGGGCTTCGCCGCGGCGTCGTGCCTGCTCTGGGACGGGGCCGCGTCGCGCGGGCGGCTGCTGCTCGCGGGGTTCGCCGTAGCCACGATGGTCGCGTCGCGGCCCCTCAACGTCGTGTTCGCAATCGCTGTTGCAGCCTGGGTCGTGCGGAGCAACGGACGGCAGGCCTGGCCGTTCTTCCTCCTCCCGATGGTGATCGGCGCTGCATTGCTGGGTCACAACCTGTGGTTCTTCGGCACGCTCGCGGGAGGCCAGACGCAGCTCGAAGCGCTGCACCCGCGTTTCCACGGCGTCACCGGCACGTGGTCCGGTAATCTGCTCTGGGGTGGATTCGGAACTCTGTTCAGCCCGAGTCGCGGGCTCTTCATCTTCTCGCCGTGGGCGCTCTTCGGCCTGGCGGTGTTGCCTTTCATCGGGTTGCGGAGCTTGCCGTCTCTGGTGAAGTGGCTGCTGCCCGCGCTGGGCCTGTACGCGCTAGCGCTCGCGAAGTACTCGTGTTGGTGGGCGGGTTGGTCGTTCGGACCCAGGTTCTGGACCGACACGATTCCGATCCTGGTGGTGATCTTCTGCCTGTCACTCCAGCGGACGTTGCGCAGCAACAAGCTGCTCCTCATCCCTGCGGTCGCGACCGTCCTCATCGCGACGGCCATCCATGCGCTCGGCGCCTACGCGTATCCGAGCTCGTGGAATGCATCGCCGAGAAACGTCGACATTGCGCACGAAAGACTCTGGGATTGGCGCGACACCGAACTCACCCGCAGCCTGCGCGAAGGCCCTCACGAGCCGCAGCTGTGGGAGTGGCCGGCCGCGGTCCGTCTACTCCGACGAAGCGCTGGACCTCGACTTGCGGCGACCAGTGG
>CAYGWM010000007.1:48641-60764 GCA_964353555.1 uncultured Spirochaetales bacterium | reverse complement strand
TCGGCGTCCCTCACGAAGCGCGTGATGCGCTCGCGATCGGCCTCGTCGAGCACCTCGAAGCGCACGCCGGTCTCGAGAAAAGAGGCCGCTGCACTGGGGTCGTCGTCCTCGCGCCAGCTGATGCGGCCGCGCGCCTCGATGGGGCGCTCGTCGCCCGGCAACACGAACGCAACGGTGACGTCATCGCCGACCTGAAGTCGCAGCCGAGCCTGTAGGCAGATCCCGCCTGGGGAAAGGTTCGTCGCGTACTCGCGCGCGGGCTCCGCGCCGCGACGAACGACTTCCACCGCGATCGGGACCGTGAGATCGCGGCGCGTCTCGAAGAGCAATCGGCTCGCGGACGGCTCAGGCGCCAGCGGCGCGGAGCGCTCGCGAGAGGGCGAGGAGCTGCGCGGGCCGCTGTTGCTCGGCGCGCGCCCGGTGCTCGATCCCGAGTCCGTCGAGGACGCCATGCAGAACCTCCATCGCAGGCGCTGGATCGAGCCCGGCGCGAAGCGCATTCGGCAGCGTCTTGCGCCGCGTCCCGAAGGCGGCCCGCACCACCCGCTCGAGCTCCGCCAGTTCATCGGCAGCCAGCGGCGCCGGATCGAGAGGGATCGCTCGCACCAGCGTCGAGGTCACGCGCGGGATCGGGAAGAAGCAGTGGGGTGGCAGGTCGCGGACCCTCGCGATCTGCACGGTGAGCGCGTGTAGCACCGCCAGCGAGCCGTAGTCGCGGGTGCCCGGCTTCCCGACGAGGCGCGCGGCCACCTCGCGCTGCACCAGCACCAACCAGCCCGCGAGCAGCCCGCGCAAGTCGAGGAGCTGGCGCAGCAGCGGCGTCGAGACCGCGTACGGAAGATTCGCGACCACCCGCACCGGCGCGCCGAGTCGCATGGCGAGCGCCGCGAGATCGACCTCGAGCGCGTCGGCGTGCACCAGCTCGACGTTCGCCGGCAACGAGCCCTCTTCGCGCAACGTGCGTACCAGGCCCGCGTCGATTTCGATGGCGACGACGCATCGCGCTCGCGCCGCCAACGCACGCGTCAGCACGCCGAGCCCGGGGCCGATCTCGATCACCGCGTCACCCGCTCCAACGGGGGCGTCTTCGGCGATCTGATCGGCGATGCGCGGATCGGTGAGGAAATTCTGGCCACGTGCCTTGTGCGCGCGCAGGCCGCGGCGTTCGAGCGTCGCGCGAACCTCGGCGCGGCTCAACGCGCCGGAACCGCAGCGCGCGCGAATGCGCCGAGGCCCGCATCATCGCGCTCGCCGCGCATCAGCCGGCGCGCGCCGGCAGCGGCGATCATCGCCGCATTGTCGGTGCAAAGTGAGAGCGGCGGGAACACGGCGAGGAAACCGTCGGCCCGCGCGGCCGCCTCGACCTCGCGGCGCAAGCGCCCGTTCGCCGCGACGCCGCCCACGACGGCGAGTCGCCCGAGGCCCTCGCGCCGGAGTGCACGCCGCGACTTGGTGACCAGCACGTCGGTCGCGGCTGCCTGAAACGACGCCGCGAGATCCGCGACGTCGCGCGGCGTCAGCGGTCCCGCAGCGCGTCGCCTCTCGACCTGGATCGCCACCGCGGTCTTCAGGCCGCTGTACGAAAAGTCGAGATCCGGCTCGGTGAGCATCGGACGGGGGAACTGGATCGCGCGCTCGTCGCCCGCCTCGGCTTCGCGGGCGACGGCGGGACCGCCGGGATATGGCAGCCCGAGCAGCTTCGCGACCTTGTCGAACGCCTCGCCGACCGCATCGTCACGCGTCTCGCCGAGCCGCGCCGGCGGACCGTCGGCTTCGATGCGATACAGCGCAGTGTGTCCACCCGACACGACGAGCCCGAGATACGGCGGTACCAGTCGCTCGTCGGCGAGTTCGGCGGAGGCCAGATGACCCGCCACGTGATGCACGCCGACCAGCGGAACGCCGTGGCGCACCGCCAGCGCCTTGCCAAAGCAGAGGCCGACGAGCAGCGAACCGACCAGCCCGGGCCCCGCCGTCACGGCGACACCGCCGAGCTGCGCGGGCGCCACGTTCGCGCGCTGCAGCGCCTCGCCGACCACTTGCGACACGCAGCGCGCGTGATCCCGCGACGCCAGCTCCGGCACCACGCCGCCGTACGGCGCATGCACATCGACCTGCCCGTGGACGACTGACGCGAGGATCTCGCGGCCCCGCACGACGGCCGCGGCCATCTCGTCGCACGAGCTTTCGATGCCGAGAACGAGGGGAGCCGTCAGGAGGGGTTCATCCCATCCGGCGTTCGAGGCGTTCCTGCTCCGACTTGCAGTCGATGCAAAGCTCGGCCACCGGCCGCGCTTCGAGACGCTTGATGCCGACCTCCTCGCCGCAGCTCTCGCAAAGCCCGAACTCGTTCGCCTCGATCTTGGCGAGCGCCTGGTCGATCTTCGTGATCAGCCCGTGCTCGCGCTCGCGAAGGCGCCCGAGAAACGCCAGGTTGATCTCCGACGACGCAGCGTCCATCTCGTCCGGGAAATCATCGGGGTCGAGGTGAATGTCGCCGGCGAGTGCGCGGCGCGCGTTCTCGATCAGCAGCTCACGCTGCGTGATGAGGAGCTTCCGGAATTTGTCGAGGTCGCGCTTCCTCAACTCGTGTCTTCTCCCGTTGGAACGAATCCAGCTTCGGTTTCGATTTGCCTGATCGACGTTTGATCTGATCTACGATTGCCTTGATCGAGGCTGCAATCCGGCGCCTCGAGCGACTATCCGCGATTGCCGAGCACTTCGAGTTGCTTCTTCGCTTCCCCGGCGCGCGACGAGTTCGGATACTCGGCAATCACGCGCTCGAACGCCTTGCTCGCCGCCTTCGTGAAGCGGGGGCCCAGCTTCAACAGCGCCTCGCCCTCTCGGTAGAGTGCATCCGCTGACTTATCGCCCCCCGGGTATCGCGCTACCACGTCGTCGAAACGCAGCACGGCTGATTTGTAGTCGCCCTTCTTGAAATGGCACTCCGCCATCCAGTACGCGGCGTCGTCGGCGTAGGGCGAAGCCGGGTAAGTCTGCAAGAAGCTGCGGAATCGGTCAATGCACGCGTCGTAGTCGCCCCCGCGATAGGTCGCGTGCGCATCTCGGTACGCCGAAACCTCTTGGACCGATGCACCTGCCTCGACAGGTTCCGCCGCCGGTGCGACGACCGCGCCGGGCGAGGGCGCGGGCGCTTCGGCTGACGCAGGGCTCGCCGCTGCGGTGGATTGCGTCGTCACGACGGGTGCTGCGCCATGTACGCTGCTCGCCGCCTCCGCGTCGACGGGCAGCGGCCCCCCGGGTGCACCCGATGATTCCTTACGCGCGAGCTTCGCCTCCTCGAGTGCGCGGGCGGCGGCATGCTGCGCTTCGTCCGTCTTGCCCTCGACCTTCGCGAGGCGTCGCTCCAGCCCGTCGATCTGCGCGCGTAGATCGGCGACGCGGTCGCCGCTCCCCGAACCGGCCCCCCGCTTCAATTGCAGCACGTCGCGCTCCAGCTTGCGGTGTTCGGCGACCGACACGCAGCCAGCCTGCACGGCGCCGAGCAGCCCCGCGAAGACGACTGCGACGAGCGGTCGCACGACCGAAATGAAGCGCATCGCGTCTCCTCCCTGATACCCGCGCTTCAGCTCCGACTCGCTGCGCATCGATCGACTGCGTGAGTCCATCGACTAGCGCGGGTACGGCCCCCAGCACGGGTGCGTGTTGTCGCCTGCGGCCTCCGTGAGTCGCCGCAGATTCTCGCCGTCGACATCGACGGCGTAAACATCGGACTTGCCACGGCGTTGCGAATGGAACGCGATCTTCCGCGAGTCCGGCGCCCAGCTCGGCGCCTCGTCGCTGCGCGGGTTCGTGACCACGGGCACGTTGGTTCGGCCGTCCGGATCGATCAGCCAGATGTCGAACTGACCGCCGACGCGCGTCTCATAGGCGATCCAACGCCCGTCCGGCGACCAGTCCGGCGACGTGTTGTAGCTGCTCTCGAAGGTGAGGCGCCGCTGGCCGGTGCCATCGGCGTTCATCACGTAGACCTGGGGCGAACCGGTGCGGTCCGACACGAACGCCAGCCGCGAGCCGTCGGGCGACCAGCTCGGCGAGAGATCGATCGCCTTGTGGTTCGTGAGCCGCCGCAGGTTCTTGCCATCGATGTCGACCGTGAAGATCTCGGGCGCGCCGTCGACGCTGATCACCGCCGCGAGCCGCGCGCCGCGCGGGTCGTAGACACCGCGGTAGACCGCGCGCGTGGCGTCGAGTGTTTCGAGCAGCCGCCCGGGCTTCTCGCTGCCGCCCCGAACGAGCCGAAACAGATGCGGCGACCGGCGGAACAGGTACGACATGTAGACGATCGAATTTCCGTCGGGCGACCAAGACGGGAACGCATTGATCGACTTGTTGCGCGTCGCCGCGCGCTGGTTGCCGCCGGTCGCGTCCATCACGTAGATCTCGGCATTGCCGCCGCGCGACGACACGAATGAGATCTCGCTGCTCGCCACGCCGCGCTTGCCGGTGAACGCTTCGACCACGTCGTCGGCGATGCGCCGCGCGATCAGGGACCGGTCGCTGGCGTTGCCGCGATAGCTCCGGGTCAGCAGCGCGCGGCAACGGGCGACGTCCCAGACGCGGAACTCGATCTCGGCGACGCTGCCGCCCGCGCGCGTCACGCCTTCTACCAACGCGTCCGCGCCGATCTGGCGCCATTCCGGACACCCGAGCGACTCGGAGAGCGCCGCGGTCTGGCGCGGTCCGAGGAACGCCGCGGGATCGACCGACGCGAAGAGGCCGGAGAACTCGAGCGCTCCTTGCACTTCGGTCCGCAGCGTCGCGACGTCGATCGCACGCGCGCCCGCGGAGAACTGCTGGAGCGCGACGCGAAACGCCTTGCCACCGGCTTCGGTCACGACGACCGGCGGACGCTCGGCCTGCTGCGCGCGCGCCGCGGCGCCGGGCAGCGCCCCGAGCGCGAGCGAGATCGCGAACGCAATCCAAACACGCATCAACCGAGATCCTCCGGTCGAAACACGAACGGCCAGTTGCCCGGCTCCGGCGGCGGCGGCAGCGGACTCGCTTTCTGCACGGCGCGGACGACGCTCTCGTCATACCAGGGGTTTCCCGATCGGCGCGTCACTTTCGGCTCCGAGATCACGTTGCCTTGCGCGTCCAGCTCGACCTCGACCTGCGTTTCGAGCGGCTCGCGACGGAGACCGGCCGGCAGCACCCAAGCCTGACGCACATGCAGGCGCGCGGCCCGCAGCCAGGACGCAACCTCTGGAGTGACGGACGCGGTGCCCGAAGCGCGCGCGGCCGGCGTCGCGGCAGTGCCGCCAGCGCCAGCTTTCGCGGCGCTCGCTGTGCGCGTCGGCCGCGCGACCGGGTCGGGGCGATCTTCGCCGCGCTCGGCGCGCAAGCCGGCGAGCACGTCGTCATAGGATTCCTGCGGCTTCGGCTTCGGAGGGGTCGGAGCAGGCGACGGCTTCGGCGCTTCGGTCTTGGCCACCTCCTTGGGCGGCGGCTTCGGGTCCGTCCGTGGCTTCGGCTCCGGCTTGGGGTCGGGTTCGGGCTCAGGCTTCGCTTTCGGCTTCTCAGGCTCGCGCTGGGGCGTCTTCGGAATCGCTGTCTCATTCTTCGGCGGCGGCGGGGGCGGCGGTTTCGGCGGCTCCGGTTTGGGAGGCTCGGGCTTCTGCGGCTCCGGCTTGGGCGCTTCGGCAACCGGAGCAGCGGGCGGGACCGGCCTCGCAGCGGGCGTCGGCGGCAGCGGCTTCGGCTGCGCCGGCTTCGGCAACGAAGCGGGTTTCCCGGCGGCAGCCGGCGCGGCCAGCGCGACCAGATCGACGGTCACCACGCCGGGCAACTCCGCGGGTTTCTGCGCCGGCATCCACAACAGTGCCGCAACGACGATCCCGTGGCCAAACGCGGAGACCAAGATCCACCGCCGAAGTTGGCGCCGCCGGGCTTCCTCGAGGCCGCCGCCCGAAGTGATCGCGTTCCGCGTCAGCGCCCTAGCCCTCCGGCTCGGTGACGATGCCCAGCTTGGTGGCGCCGGCGTTGCGGGCCGCCGCCATCGCCTTGGCGACCATTCCGTACGGCGCCTCGCGGTCTGCGCGCAGGTACAGTTCCTTGTCGCCGCGTGAGTCGAACACCGCGCGCAGCTTGACGGTGAGTTCGCCCGTCGCGATTTCCTGCTTGCCGAGGAACGTCTTGCCATCGCGCTGGACGCTCAGCACGAGCGGTTCCTGGTCGAGGCGCAGCGCCTGTGTCGTCGTCTGCGGCAGGTCGACATCGATTCCCTGCTGCATCAACGGCGCAGTCACCATGAAGATGATCAGCAGCACCAACATCACGTCGACGAACGGCGTGACGTTGATCTCGGACATCACCGTGTGTCCGCGCCGAACCGCGCCCACGAGCTAGGACCCCGCCGCGCGCGTCTCATCGGTGGGACGTGCGCCGCGAACCCGCAGGTCAGCGAGGAACTCTTCGGCGAACAGATCGACACGCTCGCCGAGCCGTCGCAGCTCGCCGACGAAATGGTTGTAGAAAATCGTCGCCGGAATCGCGGCGGCGAGGCCGACGGCCGTTGCGATCAGCGCTTCGGCGATACCGGGTGCGACGACGGCGAGGCTGGCAGAGCCCGCCCGTCCGATCTCCTCGAAGGCCGAGATGATGCCGATCACGGTGCCGAAGAGGCCGACGAACGGCGCCGCACTGCCGGTCGTCGCGAGGAACTCGAGGCCGCGCTCGAGCCGGTGCGTCTCGCGCGAAGCGGTCCACGAGATCTGTCGCTCGACGGCGCGGCGCTGCAGATCGCCGAGTCCGCTCGACAGCGAACGACCCGCGTAGCGCGCGATGCGCCCGAGTTCTCCATACGCTTCGAGAAAGACTTGCGCGATCGGGCTGTGCTCGAGGTCGCGCGCGACTTCATGCGCCGCGTCGAACGATCCCTCGTGGTACACCTCGAGAAACGCCTCGCTATCCTGCGTCGCGCGACGAAGCTCGCGCCACTTGAACGCGATGATCGCCCACGACACGACGGAAGCAGTGGCCAACGCGAGGAGGACGAGCTTGACGATCCATCCGGCCTGACCGATCAGCCGGAGAATGTCGAGACTCGCGAGACGCACCCCCCAGTCCGCCCCGACGAGAAGCAGTCCCATAGGCCTCTCTATTTGATGTCGGTCCAGCTTAGAAGACGCTGCGCAGCCAATCAATTGCGCATGTGGAGGATGAATGAAGGTCACGGTCGAAGCACAGGAACCGATTCGCGCGGGAGCGGACCTGCTCGCGCTCGCGCTGCCGACGCTCGCGAGCACTGCGCGGCTCTCCGCGCGCGTCGCAGCGGTGGATCACGCGCTCGGTGGGCAGATCCACGAGGTGGTGAAAAGCGGCGACTTCCGCGGTCGCAAGGGCGAAACGCTGGTGCTGTTCGGGCGCGGGCGCGGCGCTCCGCGACGCGTGCTGCTGCTCGGCGTCGGCGATGAGGAGAAGCTCGACGCCGAGGCGTTGCGCCAGCTCGGGGGCCGCGCGGTGGCCGCCGCAGGCGCGCGGCGCGCGCGTTCGCTCGCGATCGTCGTACCGGCGTCGAAACGAGTGCGCACGGCCGATGCGGCGCGCGCGCTCGCCGAAGCGACGATCCTCAGCTCGTATCGGAGCGACTCCTGGCGCACCAAGAAGGACGACGCACCGCCCGCGCTGTCGCGCGTCTCGATCCACATCGAACGCGAGTCCGAGCTGCGCGCGGCGCGCGATGCGGCTGGCGTCGGCGCGACGCTCGCGGAGTGCCAGAACGTCGCGCGGCGACTTTCCAATGAGCCCTCCAATGCGATGTCACCCGCGGTGCTCGCCGCCGAGGCGCGCAAGGTGGCGCACGAAGTGGGACTCGCGTGCCGCGTGCTCGACGTTCCCGAACTGCGCAAGCGCAAGATGGGGGCGTTGCTCGGCGTCGGTCAGGGCAGCATCCACCCGCCGCGACTGGTCGTGCTGCAGCATGCACCGCGACGCGGCGCCCGGAATCGTCCGACCGTCTGCGTCGTCGGCAAGGGCATCACCTTCGACTCCGGCGGCATCTCGATCAAGCCTTCGAGCGGCATGCACGACATGAAACACGACATGTCGGGCGCCGCCGCGGTGGTGGGCATCTTGCGCGCGGCCGCGCTGCTCGAGCTGCCGCTGCACGTAGTCGGGATTCTCGCCGCGGCCGAGAACATGCCGGGCGGCGAGGCGTACCGGCCCGGCGACATCCTCACGTCGATGTCTGGCCAGACGATCGAGATCCAGAACACCGACGCCGAGGGACGGCTCGTGCTGTGCGACGCGATCCACTTCGCGAAGACGCAATACGAGCCGGACGCGATCATCGACCTGGCGACGCTCACCGGCGCTTGCGTCGTCGCACTCGGCAGCTGGTGCTCGGGACTCTTCAGCAACCACGACAGCCTCGCCGATGCGATCGCGCGCGCGGGCCAGGCGACCGGCGAGCGCGCCTGGCGGATGCCGATGGCCGACGCGCACCGCGATGAGATGCGCTCTCAGATCGCCGACCTGAAGAACGTGAGTGGCGGTCGCGACGCGGGCGCGAGCACGGCGGCGGCGTTCCTATCGGCGTTCGTCGGGGAAACACCGTGGGCGCACCTCGACATCGCAGGCACTGCCTATACCGGCAAAGCGGGTCCGTACCAGCCCTACGGCGCCACCGGCGTCGGTGTGCGTCTCGTGACGGAGTTGCTCCAGGGTTGGCCGAGCACCGGCGTCGTTTGACCTGTGCTGCGCGTTTCTTATGTTCCGCGCCCAACCCGCCCGAATGGATGTGCGTTGCTGCCGTCCGAGGGCACGGAAGTCGTTCGGCTCGCTCGTCGATCGTGTTACGAGTCGAGACCGGGCAGAGCACGAGGAGATCCATCGATGATTCGGAAGTTGTCGCTCGTCATGGTCGGGCTCTCGCTGGCCGCTGCGCCGATCGCCGCGAACGCCGCGGGCGACGCGGCGAAGGGCAAGACGCTCTTCGAAACGAACTGCGCGTCGTGCCACGGAACGTCAGGGAAGGGCGACGGCCCGGTGGGCGTCGCGCTTCCGGAGCCGAAGCCCCGGGACTTCACCAAGGGCGAATTCAAGTTCGACACGGACAAGGACGGGAAGCCTGGCACCGACGCCGATCTGATGAGCGTGGTGAAGAACGGCGCGGCCGCCTACGGCGGCAATGCATTGATGGCGGGCTGGCCTCAGCTGCCCGATTCCGACATCACGGACATCATCGTGTACGTCCGAACGTTCAAGCAGTAGGACGACGCGACGAGACTTGTAGAACCGGGCTGCGCACTCCGCGCAGCCCGGTTCTCGTTCTGTGCTCTGCTAGTCTCGCCGCGTGAGCCCTCCCGAGCGCAGCGTCCCTCCGCCGGTCGGCCCGGCAACGCGTGCGATCGCGCCGCTCGAGTCGGCGATCCCTGCGCGAGTCGAAGCGCCCGAAACGAAACGCCGCGACGTCGAGCGCACCGACGCGCTGTCGCGTTACTTCTCCCAGCTCCGCGACCACGCCCCGATCTCGCGCGAGGAAGAGCACGAGCTGGCACTGCGTTGGGCCCTGCACGGCGACGCCGAGGCCGCCAAGCGTCTCGTGCTCTCGAACCTGCGGCTGGTCGTGAAGATCGCGATGGAGTACCGCCGCACCTGGACCAACGTGCTCGACCTGATCCAGGAGGGCAACGTCGGCCTGTTGCAGGCGGTGCAACGCTTCGACCCCTACCAGGGCGTGAAGCTTTCGTCCTACGCGGCGTACTGGATCCGCGCCTACGTCCTCAAGTACCTGCTCGACAACATCCGTCTGGTGCGACTCGGCACCACGCGCGCGCAGCGCAAGCTCTTCTTCCGGCTCAACAAGGAGAAGCGCGAGCTCGAGCGGCTCGGCATCGAAGTCGAACCGCGGATGATCGCCGAGCGTCTCGACGTCACCGAGGACGACGTCGTCGACATGGAGCAGCGGCTCGGTCACAGCGACCTCTCGATCGATGCTCCGGTCCACGAGGACGAAGGCAGCGCGACCTACGGCGATTTCCTCACCGGCGAGGGTCCGTCGGTCGAGAAGAACGTCGCCGACCTCGAGCTGCGGCGCGTCTTCCTCGAGAAGGTCCGCGAGTTCGCCGCAACGCTCAGCGAGCGGGACCGCATGATCATCGAGGAGCGCATGCTGGCCGAAGAGCCGAAGACATTGCAGGAGATGGGCGACGAACTCGGCATCACCCGGGAGCGTGTGCGCCAACTCGAAGCGCGCGTGGTGGCGCGGCTGCGCGAGTTCATGAAGGAGAACCTGGTGGACTTCGAGTACTACGCGCCAGGCAAGGACTGAGGCGCGCCGGATCCCGAAGCGGCGGCGCAGCTCGTCGCGACGAGCGCCCGCAGCGCCGCGATGGATCGCCCCACCGCGCGAATGCGGCTGCGCTCGAGCCGCGCGAGCCATGCGCGCCGCGCGCGCTGTTCCATCCAACTGAGGCCGCGTCGCGAGCGCAGCAGCAAGCGCGGCGACCACTCGAGCAGCCAGAGGGTGCGCTCGAGACGGCGTCGTTCGCCCGCGTTCTCGAGCTGCGGTCCGAGCACAGCGACCACGTCGACGGCCGCGCCCGTGCCATCGCTCGGAAGCCATGCATCTGCAACGCCGTAGAAAACGCGCGCAGCGCGCGGCGACAGCGGCCAGCGAGGCTCGCTCACGCGGCGTTCTGCGCGAGCCAGCGCAGCGCGACCGCCGCGTGCAACGCGATCCCCGTCGCCATCGCCTCTTCGTCGATCCGCATCCGACTCGAATGGAGCGGCTCGCTCGGACCTTCGGGCGGACGCGCACCGAGGAAGACGATTGCGCCCGGCACGCGCTGCAATACGTACGAGAAATCCTCGGCGCCCATGATCGGCGCGCGCATGTCGATGATGGCGCCCTCGCCGACCACTTCCGCCGCAACGCCCCGAGCGAACGCGGCGAAGTCCGCGTGATTGACGGTCACCGGATAGCCCGGAACCACGTGCACCTTCGCGTCGACGCCGTGGGCGGCGGCGATCCCTTCGGCCACGCGACGCACGCCTTCATGCGCCGCTTCCCGCGCGCGCTCCGACACCGAGCGGATCGTACCGAGCAGGTTCGCGGTCGGCGGGATCACGTTGCCCGCGCTGCCGGCCTGGATGCGCGTGATCGTGATCACGACCGGATCGAACGCATCGATGCGTCGGGTGACGAGCGACTGCAGCGCCATCACGATCTCGCACGCGACCGGGATCGGGTCGGCGGCGAGATGCGGCATCGACGCGTGGCCACCGCGACCGGTGACGTCGATCGAGATCAGATCGCCGGCGGCGAGGATCGGGCCGGGGCGCGTCGCGATGCGGCCGCGCGGAAGCGACGAATCGACGTGGATCGCAAACGCCGCGTCGACGCGCGGCTCGGCGTCGAGGAGTCCCTCGCCGATCAGGATGCGCGCGCCGCCGTGGCCCTCCTCGCCGGGCTGGAACAGCAGTTTCACGGTGCCGGCGAACGCGTCGCGGCGGCGAGCGAGCAACCGAGCGGCGCCCGCGAGCATCGCGACATGGGCGTCGTGGCCGCACGCATGCATGCGCCCGTCGTGCTGCGACGCGAACGGGAGACCGGTCTCCTCCGTCATCGGCAGCGCGTCCATGTCGGCGCGCAACAGGATCGTCGGACCCGGTCGCGAACCGCGCAGCGTCGCGACGACCGCGCTCGTCGCACCGCCCGTCTCGATCTCGGCGCCGAGGTCGCCGAGCGCATCGAGCACCGCGCGCTGGGTCTCCGGGAGCACCAGACCCAGCTCAGGATTCTCGTGCAGCCGCCGACGCATCCGGATCGCGCCCTCGAGCTCCACCTGAGCCTCATCCCTCAACCCGTCGAGCAACGTCGCCATGACCGCCCAGCGTAGCCGAGGAGAAAGGGGACGGTCCTCGGCGAGGACGGGCTGTGGACTCGAGGGACAGACCTCGGCGAGGTGTGTCCCTCGAGTCCACAGCCCGTCCGCTTGGAGGACCGTCCCCTTTCTCCTCTTTCTCCTCAGGGGGTTGCGAACTCGGAGAGGATTTCGTGGCGGAGGGTGGTGTCTAGCGTGGCGGTGGTGAGGCCGGTGGCACGGCGCAAGGCGACGTCGAGGTCCTGGCCCGCCGCGATCGCATCGAGAAGCGCGC
>CAYGWM010000007.1:17603-48541 GCA_964353555.1 uncultured Spirochaetales bacterium | reverse complement strand
CGGCGCAAGGCGACGTCGAGGTCCTGGCCCGCCGCGATCGCATCGAGAAGCGCGCCGATGCCGGCGGCGCCGGCGTGCGACTCGACCCAGGCAGCCGCCGCCGTCGCCTCGAGATAGGCGACGCGCGCACTCGCCTCGTCGAGTCCGCCGAAGCCGGGCGCCAGGCGCCCCAGCGGGATCCACGCGCCCGCGTCGATGCGACGCCGCAGCAACGCGCGCTCGCTGCGCGAGACGCCGCGCTCGCCGCGCGAGACGCGCTCGGCCAGCTCCGCGAGCCCCTCGTTCAGCCAGAACGGGCGATCGCCACCGCTGCGCTCGGCGAACACTGCATGGGTGAACTCGTGGAAGAGCAGCGAACGCAGTTCGCCCGCCGGATGCGCGGCCGACGCGACGTGGATGCTGCCGTCGAAGAATCCGACGGTCGGGAAGGAGAAGCGGTGCTGATGCGCGGCGAGATAGGCCGCCTTGCCGTAGAGCACGACCCCGGTCGGCTCGCTCGGCGCGACGCCGAGTCGCGCGACGACGTCGCGATACGCCTCTTCCAGATAGCGCAGCACCGTGCGCGCATAGTCGGGCGACGCTTCACCGAGTCGCGCGTCGTAGCGGACGCGAAAGTGCGGGCTCTGCGTCGCGACGAGTCGCAGCGGACCCGACGCGCCCTGCTCCGCCGAGAGCCGGCGCTCATCGCGCAGCCCGGCGAGTCGCCGCTCGGCGGAGGCGCGCCAGTCATCGTGCGAATCGCCCGCGTGCGCGAGGAACGCTTCGAGGTGTCGCTCCGCTGCCTCGAGTCGCCCGCGCTGGCGATCGAGCAGCGCCAGATACCAGTGCGCTTCGGGATTTCCCGGCTCGACACGCACGACGCCTTCGAGCGACGCTGCGGCACGCGCGGTCTCGCCGCGACGCAGGTCGTCGAGCGCGCCGCGCACGAGCAGATCGACACGGCGCTCGCTCTCGCTTCGATCGCGCGCCGTCGCCCGCGCCGATGGACCGACCACGCGCCCGCCCCAGAGTTCGCCCGCGCCACCGCCGGAACCGGGCAGACTCGCGGCATCAGGCGGCACCGCCTTCGGATCGTCGCTTATGTGCGTCTGTCCTTCGGCGTCGACCCACACGTACAGTTCGGCGTGCGCCGGGGCTGCCACGAGCGCACACCCGAGCGCTGCAAACACGATCAGCGCCCGCGTGCGTCTCAAGCGCCCTTCGCGGCCTCGGAAGCGAGGTGCGGCAACTCGGGCAGCAACAGCTTCTCGACGGCCAGCCGGATCGCCGCACGCGAACCGGGCAACGCCGCGACGACACGGCCGCGCACCGTTCCAGCGAGCGCCCGCGAGAGCAGCGCCGCGGAGCCGATCTGCTGATACGAGAGCGCGCGAAAGAGTTCGCCGAAACCCGGAATCACGCGATCGAGAATCGGTTCGAGCGCCTCCGGCGTCACGTCGCGCGCTGCGATGCCCGTTCCGCCGGTGAGCAGCACCGCGTGCACGTCGTCGCGCATCACCGCGACGTCGACCGCGGCGCGGATCGCATCGACCTCGTCAGGCACGATGCTGCGATCGACGACGCGGTGGCCCGCGCGCTCGATCAGTTCGACGAGCAGCGCGCCGCCGCTGTCGTCAGCGAGCGTGCGGGTGTCCGAGACGGTGATCACCACCGCGCAGAGCCGCTTCGTTGCAGCGTGCCGGTGACCTTGGACGCTGGATACCTCGCTCACGGGTGATCATCCACCCAGTACACACCGTCGGTCGCGACCTCCTTCTTCCAGATCGGAACCGTTTGCTTCAACGTGTCGATCGCGAAGCGACAGGCCTCGAAGGCCTCGGCGCGGTGCGCTGCCGCTGCGACCACCACGACGGCCAGGTCACCGACTTCGAGGTGGCCGACGCGATGCGCGATCGCGACGCGCGCGCCCGGCCAGCGTTGTGCCGCCGCGTCACAAATGCGTTCCATTTCGGCGAGCGCCATCGCGGGATAGGCCTCGTACACCAGGTGACGGATCGTGCGACCGCGCGCGTTATCGCGCACGGCGCCGACGAAACTCACGACACCACCGGCATCGGGCCCCAAGACGAGCGCCGCGACGGCAGCGGCGTCGAGCGGACGCTCCGAGATCGTGCAGCGAGGCCGATCGTCGCCCGCGCCTGCATGCGAACGCGAACCCCCGGAGACAGGCGGCAGGAAGGCAACTTCATCGCCCTCCGCGAGCACCGCGTCATCGGCCGCGAACTCGCGATTGACCGCGACGCGCAAGCGGCCGGCAAGTCCCTCGAACGCTGGCTGCGACGACACCAGCAGCGCTCGCAGCGCGACGACCCTTGCGCGCTCCGGCAGGTCCACCGAGAACTCCTTCGCCCCAGCCGCTTCGCGCAGAGAGCCGAACAACAACACACGCACCTGCATGGGTCCGAGCCTAGTGCCCGCAGCGGCCCTACTCAACGACCCGCCCGGAACGGCCGATGCCCTCGGCATGGATGGCAACAACGAACTCGCCCAGCGCCTGCGCGCGCAGGTCGAGAGTGTGATGGATCGGCTGCGCCCCGGCCTGCTGGTGGACGGCGGCAATGTCGAAGTGGTCGGCGTGAGCGGGAGCGGCGTCGTCAGCCTGCTCTTCCAGGGTGCTTGCGCGCACTGCCCATCGCAGCTCGCGACACTGCGCTTCGTGATCGAAGCGACGCTGCGACGCGAGATCCCGGCGATCACACAGGTGGTCCCGGTGGAGCCGCGAGCCACGTAGCCGTCCGGCCGTGCGCGATCCGCGCTACGAGGAACTCTTCGGCATCCCATTCATCGTGATCTTGCCGTTCACGATCGCGCCCTCTTCGATCGCAACGCAGCCCGCCTCGATGTCGCCTTCGACGCGCGCGGTCTTGTGCAACATGATCTTCTCGGTCGCAAACACGTTGCCGGTCACGGTGCCGGAGACGATCACGTTGCGCGATCGCACGGTCGCCATGATCTCGCCGGTCTCGCCGACGACGAGCGTGTTCTGGCTGGTGATCTCGCCGCGGAAGCAGCCGTCGATGCGGACGGTGTCCTTGAAGCTGAGCTTGCCTTCGAACTCCGAGCCCTGATCGATGAACGCGCTCAGGTTCGCAGCGCCGCCGGCCGGCGGGCTCTGGGAAATCCCGGCCAGCACCACCTCGCCACTGCCTTCCTCACCGCGCACACGCAGAAATGCCATGGATCGCCCTCCTCACCGGGTTTGTTGGACTCGCCGTGCATCGACCCAATGTGCAACGAACTTGAGTCGAAGCGGCAACCAATGGCGCCAGATCCACGCCGCAACGGCGGAGCCAGGGGGCTTCCCCTAGACTCATTCGCCGATGTCCGTCGCGGCTTCCGATTCCGAATCGCTCCTGCGTCGCAGTCTCGAGACCGGGCGCATCCATTCCGCCTATCTGCTCTCCGGTCCTCCCGCCGTCGCACGCGAAGCGGCGCTGCGCTTCGCGCGTGGTCTCGTTTGCGAGGCAGCGAAGGGCCGACCCTGCGATGCGTGCGCGAGTTGTCGAAGGTCCACGCAGCGCGAGGAGATCGCGCTCGACGGCGCCGGCAAGTCCGGACCGCTGCTGCGCCACATCGGCGACCATGCGGACCTGTTGTGGGTCGAGCGCGGTGCCGATGACACGCGTGTGCGCATCGGCCAGATCCGCGCGGTGCAGCAGGCGCTGCGCTTGCGCTCGCACGAGGGCGGCTATCGCGCCGCAGTGATCGCCGACGCCGAGTGGCTGAATCAGGAGGCGCAGAATGCGCTGCTCCGACTGCTCGAAGAGCCGCCGCCGCGAACCGCGCTGTTGCTCGTAGCGGCGACCGCGTCGGGACTGCTCGCGACGGTGCGCTCGCGCTGCCAGCGAATCGCGTTCCCGCGTCCCGAGCCGCGTCTCGCGGGGGCGCCGGACGACGTGCGCGAGCAGGCGCAACGCGTCGCGGATCTCGGCGCGCTGTCGGTGCCGGAGTTGCTCGACTGGGCGGAAGAGTTTCGCGGTCCGCGCAGCGACACGGCCCCGGCGGTCGCCGTATTGCTCGAAACCGCGGGGCTCGTGCTGCGCGAGCGCGTGGCCGATCGCTGCGCCGCGGGGGATCGCAGCGCCGGCGCCGAGCTCGATGCGTTCCGCGAACTGCTCGCGTGTCGCAAGACGCTCGTGCAGCGCAACGCGAATCCGCAGATGGTCGCCGAGCGCGCGCTGCTGGCGCTGCAGGGAGCGCTCCGCTGATCATGTACTACGTCACCACGCCGATCTACTACCCGAACGCCGAGCCCCACATCGGTCACACCTACACGACCGTGCTGGCCGACATGCTGATGCGCTGGAAGCGCGCACAGGGCGCCGAAGCATTCTCGGTCTCTGGCTGCGATCAGCATGGCGAGAAGATGGTCGAGACCGCCGAGAAGCGCGGTACGCCGGTGCGCGAACTGGTCGACCACTTCGCCGACATCTTCGAGTCCACGTGGACCACACTCGGCATCGCGCCCTCGCGCTTCGTGCGCACCACGGAGCCCGCGCACGTGCGCAACGTGCAGGCGATCCTGCAGCGCGTATACGACGCCGGCTGGATCGAGAATCGCGAGTACGAGGGCCGCTATTGCGTCGGCTGCGAGCGCTTCCTCACCGAGCGCGACCTCGAAGGCGGCCTTTGTCGCGATCACGAACGCGAGCCCGAGCTGCGCCGCGAAACCAACTACTTCTTCCTGATGAGCCGCGCGTTCGGTTGGCTGCGCGATCACTACGAACAGAACCCCGGATTCCTGCGCCCGGAGCGCTATCGCAACGAAGCGCTCGCGATGTTGCGCGACGAATCCGGCCTCGGCGATCTCTCGATCTCGCGGCCGAAGACGCGCCTCGAATGGGGCATCGAGCTGCCCTTCGACGCCGACCACGTCTGCTACGTCTGGTTCGACGCGCTGATCACCTATCTCACCGGCGCCGGTTATCCCGACGATCCCGCATTCGAAGGGCGCTGGGCGAACGTCGAGCACCTGATCGGCAAGGACATCCTGAAGCCGCACGCGATCTTCTGGCCGATCATGCTGAAGGCGATCGGCCTTGCGCCGCCGCGACAGATTTCGGTGCACGGCTACTGGAACGTCGATGACCGCAAGGTTTCGAAGAGCCTCGGCAACATGATCTCGCCGCTGGTGATGCAGGGTCGCTACGGCTTCGAGACGTTCCGCTATTTCCTGCTGCGCGAGATGAGCTTCGGCCTCGACGCGAACTTCACCGAGGAAGCGCTGGTCGAACGCGTGAACGCCGATCTCGCGAACAACGTCGGCAATCTGGTGAGCCGCACGCTGAACCTGGTCGAGAAGTTCTGCGACGGCGCCATCCCGGCCGCCGGCGCTTCGAACGCCGTCGACCAGGCCGTGCTGGATGGCGCCACCGCGACGGCGGAGCGGGTGCAGGCGGCGATGCAGAACCTCCAACCGCAACTCGCGCTCGCGGCGATCACCGAGTACGCGAGCTCCGTGAACCGCTACGTCGATACGCGCGCGCCGTGGAAGAGCATGAAGGATCCCGCGACCGCGCCCGCAGCCCGCACGACGCTGCACTTCGCGTGTCGCGCGCTCGGCGAGATCGCGTCGCTGCTTGCGCCGTTCGTACCGGTCGCCTCGCAGCGGATCACCGAGAAACTCGCCGCGACGCCGATCACGCGCGGCGACCCGCTGTTCCCGCGCGTCGAGAAGCCCGCCGAAGCCGGCTGAACGCGTGATGTGGATCGACTCGCATACCCACGTGACGGCCGCCGAGTTCAACGCCGATCGCGACGCAACGATCAAGCGGGCGCACGACGCAGGCGTCGTCCAGATGATCGCGATCGGTGCAGGCTGGGGCATCGACGCCAACGAGGCAGCCGTGCAGCTCGCGGAGCTCGATGCCGGCGTGTTTGCGGCGGTGGGAGTACACCCGCACGACGCCAAGCTGCTCGACGACGCCGGCCGCTCGAAGCTTTCCGCGTGGCTCGACCACCCGCGCGTGGTCGCGGTCGGCGAGTGCGGGCTCGACTACCACTACATGAACTCGCCGCGCGACGTGCAGCGGGCGGTCTGCGCGGAACAAGTAGCGCTCGCTCGCGAACGCGACCTGCCCGTCTCGATCCACGTCCGCGGTGACGACGCAACCGCGTGGGACGAGTTGCTCGACATCTGGCGCGTCGAGGGTCGCGGCGACATCGCCGGCGTGCTGCACTGCTACACCGGCAGCCTGGAATTCGCGCGCCGCGCGCTCGACGCGCGCCTCGAGATCTCGTTCTCGGGCATCGTCACGTTCCGCACCGCCGAAGACGTGCGCGCGGTTGCCGCCGCGCTACCGCTCGATCGCCTGCTGGTCGAGACGGACTGCCCGCTGCTCGCGCCGATTCCGCACCGCGGCCGGCGCAACGAGCCCGCGCACGTCGTGCTCGTGGGCGCGAAGATCGCGCAAGCGCGCGGCATCGCGGTGGAAGAAGTCGCGCGCGCGACGGCCGCGAATGCGCGACGCCTGTTCCGCCTGCCCGAGCCGGAGCCGGCGCGTGACTGACGACGTCGCGTCCGTGCACGCGCTCGCGATGCGCCTTGCGCGCGAAGCGGGTGCGATCCAGCGCGCGCGCTACGAGACCGCGCTCGAGATCGGCACCAAGAGCCGACCGATCGACCTCGTCACCGAAGTCGACCGGGCCTGCGAGCAACACATCGTCGCGACGCTGCGGCGCGAGCGCCCCGGCGACGACATCCTCGCCGAGGAAGGCGGCGCGCACGAGGACGCCGGCGCGGCCTGGCGCTGGGTGATCGACCCGCTCGATGGCACCGTCAACTTCGCGCACGGCTACCCGTGCTTCTGCGTCTCGATCGGCGTCACACATCGCGGCGTGCGCACGGTCGGCGTCGTCTACGAACCGCTGCGCGACGAACTCTTCGAAGCCGTGCGCGGGGGCGGCGCGCGCCGCAACGGCAGGCCGATCGCCGTGTCGAAGGAGGCGCGCTTCGGCCGTGCGCTGCTGGCGACCGGCTTCGCGTACGACGTGCACGACGCCGAGCGCGACAACGTCGGGAACTTCGCGCGCGTGGTGAAACAGGCCGGTGGCGTGCGCCGCGACGGCAGCGCCGCGATCGATCTGTGTTATGTCGCGTGCGGCCGCTTCGAGGGCTACTGGGAGCTGAAGCTACACGCGTGGGACGTGGCGGCGGGGATCCTGATCGTAGAGGAAGCCGGCGGCCGCGTGACCGATCTCGCGGGTGGACCGCCGCCGGCGTCGGGCAGCGAGATCGCGGCGAGCAACGGCGCGATCCACGACGCGCTGCTGCGCGTGCTCCGCAACGAATAGGGCACCGGTGAAGGCTCGCACGAGCGCACCGGTGCTGCTCCGTAGGCTCGGCTTCCTGGCGCTCGCCATCGCCGGACTGGTCGTGCTCGCCGCGCCTGGTCCGCGCCGTGTCGGACGAGCCCCGTTCACGACCTTCAACACGGTCTGTGCAAAGTGCCACGAAGCAGAGTGCAGCGGACGTCTCTCGTTCCAGGGTGGAGTCGACTCGACGCGCGAGCATGTCCGTCGCTATGCGGGATCAGCCTCCGACGCCGAGGTGACCGAGTTCTTCGCGCTGCTCCGCCGCATGAAGGAGCAGTGCAGCTACTACCCGGCGGTCGAGGGCGGGGTGCCCAGTGGTGCGTGGGACGCGGCCGCTCTCGCGAGCTTCTTCGAGCCCTCGGAGCGCAGCTACTTCCTACCGCTCGGGACCTTTCGGACCGGCGAGTGCCGCATCCGGCTCCACTTCGATCGCGACACAGCCGCGTCGGCGCAGGTCATGACGTCGCATCTCGAGGCCGCCCTCGAAGTCGCGCTCGCCACACGTGAGCGCGACGCCACGCTCGCCTGGCCGTGTCGTGCCGACGAGTCCTACTACCTGCGTCTGCGCGCGGAAGGCGAAGCGCGGCTCGTGCGGATGGAACCGGTGCGCTGACGCGGCGATCGCAGCGTCACTCGTTGACGAAGTTTCCTGGGGCCATCGCACCCACCCGACATGCTGCGCGGGTTGGACTCTGATATTCAGCGGCGGGCTCTGCGTTTTCGGGGTGGGCAATTTCGGCGCCGTCGGGCGGAGGTCACACCATTGGACAGTGAGCAACCTTTGGATGAGCGGACGCCGGTGCTCGCACGGTGGCGATCGGTGTGGCGGCGCGAGCTGCGTCGAGACGTGCTGCGCCGTCTGTTCGCACTCGCCGCCCTCGTTGGTGCGATCATTCCGCTTCTCACGTCGAAACCCGTGCCTCTCGATTCCCAACCCTTCCCCGACTCGCAGGCGTACGCTGACATGGCGTTCCAGATCGCGAACGGGAACGGATTCCTCACGCGCATCGACGAGCGGTTGCCAGCCGATCAACAGCCGACGTCCGGTCACCTCAATCCGAGCCGATACCCTCCCGGGTTGTCGCTCGTGCTGGCTCCGTTTGTGCGCTTCGGTGACAACGAGTTGTCAGATACGCAAACGGGCGCTCGCTTCATCGCGGTTCTGCTGCTGCTCGCCATCTTCGCCGCCTCGGCAGCATTGGGCGGCCCAACGGCAGCGGGGATCGCAGCCCTCGTCACCTGGATGTCGCCTTTCGTGAAGAAATCGTCCCGACTCGTCATGTCCGACGCGTTCGGCGCGCTGCTGACGGTCGCCATCCTCGCTGTACTCGCAGTCGCTTGGTCTCCGAAAACGCGCGAGCGGGCGCGGGAAGCTTGGGCCGTGCTTGCGGGCATGTTCGCGGGTTACGGAGTGCTGGCGCGGCTCGGCGCCCTTTTCATCTTGGTTGCTCTGCTCGCATCGGTTGGCAGGTGGCGGATCCGGAAGTTCGTGGCGCTGGGAACTGCTCCGTTCCTGATCTTTCTCGGTACCTATCAGTGGACCCAGTTCGGTCACCCGTTGAAGACGGGTTACAACTACTACCTGCCGACCCTCGTCGCGTTCGATCTCGGCAACATCACCAAGGAGAACTTGTTCGGAGAGCACGGCAACATCTACAACGACAAGCTGGATGGTCGCCTGATGGAGTGGACCAGCCCGTGTGACGATTGTGGCTCCCCAATGGGCAAGGCGAGCAACTTGGTCTTCTACCCGGCGCTTCTCCTCGGGCTGTACTGGATCTACTTCCCACCGTTGTTCTCCGTGTTGGGCGGCTGGGAGTTGTTTCGACGACGAAGGACTGTCGCTGCCCGGTTCGGCGGTCTCGTTGTCATCGCGAACCTGTTGATCGCGCTCCCGTACTTCTACCAGGGCGGTCGCCTCGTCGCTCCAGCGGCGCTGGTCCTGCTCGTTTATTCCGCCGCGGGCGTTGCCCGCCTGGTCGATACGCGGTTCAGGCGTCGCTCGTCGCAAACGTCGGCTGAAGCGGCCTAGCTCGCATTTCTCACCCGCCGCCATCCCGTCCCTAGATGCAGTGGCCAGCACGGTCTGGTCGCGCCGTACCGACTATGCTCTGACCTGTGACTTCCCGTCGGCTCATCCTCTCCGTGGTCCTCTCGATTTCCACCCTCATCGTCACGCTCCTCGCGGCGGAGATCCTATTGCGGTTCCGCGACGACCCGCTCGACCTGACCCGGATCCCCGCCATCGCCCGGATCAATCCGTATCGCGAGAATCCATTCATCGTGCGCGCCCGGCCCTACCTCTACTTCCATCGGCCGCGCGCCGAGTACATCCAGTCCAATCCCGGCTATGAGGTGACCTATCGGATCAACTCCCTCGGTTTTCGGGGAACGGAGATCTCCCGGACGCCTCCGAAGGGATTCCGCCGCCTGCTGGTGGTTGGCGACTCGGTGGTGGAGGGGCATGGCGTGGAGTTCAAGGACACCTTCGCCACACTCCTCGGCCGGGAACTCCATCCCCAAGGCTGGGAGGTGGTGAACGTCGGGGTCCAGGGCGCAAGCCCCCTCTACTACGCCTGCAACCTCGACCGCTACCTGAACCTGCATCCCGATGCCATCCTGCTGCTGATCTTCGACAACGATCTTTACGAGGACCGATCTCGTGAATCCCAGTATTTCAAACTCCCCGACATGGATGACTCGGACGCGCTGCTCTCCGGCGAAGTCCGCCCTTCCTCCTCGCCCTTCAAGTTGGTGACGCTCGTGCGGCGCATGATGAAACGGCTGGAGAAAGCCCGCGCCGATTCGGCCCTGGACCTGATGGTCCGGGAAAACCTCCGCGGCTTCCGCCCGAACGAGGAACAGAAGTCGCTCGACACACTCTCCCCCTACCTGGTCGCGCCCTCACTTTTCGATGCCGAATGGCGGATGAGCGAACGCTACCTCGATCTCATCGCGACGCGTCTGCGGGAAAGCAGCGTCCGGCTGTTCGTCGCCAACCTGAGCCTTACGAATCTCGATACTCAAAAACCCCCCGCCTACCGAAGCCACGCTCTCCGGCTTGAAGCCGGAGTTCAGGATTGGGCCTCTTCGAGGAAAATCCCATTCCTCGACCTGATTCCAGCCGTGGACGGGCCCATCAATGGAAACCCGAAGTCGGCCCTCACCATCCCGCTGGATGGACATCCCTCGGCGGAAGGCCACGCGTTCATGGCGCGCGAATTGCTTCCCTGGCTGAAGCGCGAGCTGGCCACCGACTCCGCCCTTCGAAGCGGATGTGACTGTCCTCTTCGCTTGGCGGAATTTTCCGCGAACTAGTGTCATGCGCTCGGCCAAATGGAAATGTCCGGTCGCTAGTCCCAGCGCACCTCGATCGCACCAGACGTCGGTCGCGCCTGGCAGGTGAGGATCATGCCGCGCGCGCGGTCGTCGTCGTCGAGCGCGTGGCATTGCGCCATTGCGACTTCGCCGCGGAGCAGCGTCGCCATGCAGCAGCCGCAGTAGCCGTCCTCGCAGGCCGAGGGCGGACTCAGACCGGCCTTGCGCGCGGTCTGGAGCAGCGTGTCGCCGGCGTCGTACGGGATCTCGTGCGCGACACCGTCGAGGTGCACGGTGATCGTCGCAGGCGCGTCGGCGACAGCTGCGCTCGAAGCTTCGGTCGCCTCTGCTTCGGCGGGCGCTGCGAACTCGAAGCGTTCGATGAAGATGCGGCCACTCGGAACGCCTTCGTCGTGCAGCACGCGTTCGACGAGATCCATGAACGGGCCCGGGCCGCAGAGGTAGAACTCGGCGTCTTCCGTCCACTCCGCGATCTCGCTGCGCACGCGCGCTTCGTCGAGGAAGCCGCGCTCGGCGTCGAGGTGGTGGACCAGCGCGAAGCGACCGGCGTGGCGACCGGCGAGCGCGCCGAGCGCGTCGCGAAAGATGATCGAGTCGGCGTCACGGTTGGCGTAGACGAGCTTCATCGACCGCTCGGTGGTGGCGAGCGCGGTCTTCAGAATCGAGAGCACGGGCGTGATGCCGCTGCCGCCACCGAAGAGTGCGAGCGGGCGGCGACTCTCGGGGCGCAGCGTGAAGCCGCCGGCGGGCGGCAGCACGCGCACGACATGGCCTGCCCGGATCTCGTCGTGGAACCAGTTCGAAACGCGACCTTCTGTAACGCGCTTCACGGTGAACTGGAGTTCGTCGTCGCAGTCGGGCGCGCTGGAGAGCGAGTAGCAGCGGTTCAGCGTGGCCGCGCCGAATTGGATCTGCAAGGTGAGGAACTGGCCCGCCTGATGGCGGAAGAGTTCCCGCAGCGACCGCGGCACGTCGAGCACGAAGGACCGAGCGTCAGGTGTCTCCTGCACGATCCGCGCGACGCGCAGCTCGTGGAACGCGGCGCGCCCGGCGAGACTCACGGCTCCTCGTCCTGTGCCTCGCCTGTCTGGTCCGGAGCCGGCATTCCAGACTCGCCATCCATCTCCAGCATCGGCGGCAGCGCGGCGCCAGCAGCGCCTTCGCCGGGCGGCGCCTCCTCCGCGACGAAGCGGTTGCGGAACGCTTCGAGAGAGATCGGCACTTGCTCGGCCAACTTGCTGGAGACGCGATAGACGGTCTCCCGACCCGGCACCTGCGCAAAGATGGTCTCGCCCTTCTCGACGCCGAAGATCACCTTGGCGAGTTCGGGCGCCTCGCCGCCCCCTTCGGGCGCCTTGCCGAGGATTCGCACGGTCGCCCGTGGCGGATCGAGGCCGACCGCCGCGAGTTCGGCGGCGCCCATCTTCTCGGCCGCGATGTCGACCGCAGAAAGGCGCGCGAACTCCGCGACGAGTCGCGACGCGCGATCGGGATCCATCGCTTCGGGCTTCGTCGTCCAGCCCGCATCCGAGCTCTCACCGGTGATCGTCACGACGCGGCTCGCACCCTGCGCGGCCGGGTCGGCGTAGGAGATCTCGAAACGCTGCGCGTCGGTCGCGACGAAGTTCGCGAGCGACTTCCAGCGGAACGCAGCGACCGTCTTCGGCAGCTTGTCGAAACGCTCGTTCGGGATCTGGTACAGCGAGGCCTCGGCGCCGCGCACCGCGCGCACTTTTTCATCCAGCAGGCCGCCAATGCGCAGCTCGTGGCGCATCGGCTCCTTGCCGTCCTGCGGCGCGTCCGTCAGCACGACACGGTATTGCGGAGCGTCGAGACCCACTTCCTTGTCGGGCGGCGGCGCATCCACGAAGCCGCTGGCGCGCAAGAACACCAGATCGGAGAGCAACGTCTCGACGGTTTCTGAATCCGCGTCGGTATCGAGCGGCGCAATCAGGCGCCACTTGCCGTCCTTCTTCTCGAGCACGACGCCGCCGTCGACCCAGGTCGCTTCGATGCGCGCAACGCCGCCGCGATCGAAGCGCAGTGGGCGCCGCTCGCGCAGGTCGTCGAGACTCTTGGCGAAACTCGTGACCCGAAAATTGGCGACGGTGTAGACGGGGCCCGCGCCGGTCGAAACGTAGTTGTTGGCGCCGATCGGCGTCTTCTTGCCGGTACGCAGTTCGTGAAGGGCGCCGGCCGCGCTGAATCGCACGACCGGCGCGCCGTCACCGAGACCGTAGACATCGGCCCCCTGCGCGTCCTCGATCAAGCCCTCGCTGGTGACGCCGACGAGCGCGCTCGCGAGCCCATCGGCGTTGCCCGGATCGGCCGGGAACGCGATCGGTTTGACGACGCGCCAGGCTCCGTCGACTCGCTCGAGTCGCGCGTCCTTGCCGTCGCTGGTGCGCAGCTCGATCCACTCGACCGATTCGGCCTTCGCGTCGCCGAAGAGCAGTTTCGCCTGCGCCTCGGCTTCCTTCTTCTCGGCTTCGTTGCGGTTGGAATACCAGACGATGCCGCCGAGCAAGACTGCGACGAGGAACAGGATGCCGGTGTTGCGCGGATTCACGGCGAGCTATCGGCCGGGCGCCCGGCGGCGGCTCCACCAGGCCCAGACACCGACCACGGCAATCAGCTCGGGCAGCACGAAGAGCGCGAGAGCGCGGATCTGACTGAACTGCTCGATCGACAGTGTGAGCCGCGACGCGCGCGACCGCGGCGGCCTGACCGAGATCGCCTCGACGTCGCCGAGCAACCAGTTGACCGAGTTCACGAAGAGGTCGCGGTTGCTGTAGGCGTCGAGCATCTGATTGGTCGCGAAGTCGGAGTCTCCGAAGACGACGAGGCGCGGCTTCTTCGCGTCCTTCTTGTCTTCCCCTTCGGCGGCCGGCGGTCCCGGCACGATCGGCTGCCCGGCGACGCCGATCGTCACGGGGCCCTTCACGTCGTCCGGTCCGAGTTCGGCAACGCCCTTGCCGAAGAGCTGCTCGAGATCGCGCTCGCCCCAGGACTCCGGCCCCGTCTTTACGATCGCGAAGAGTTGTTTGGCCGCGTCCGGCTCGATCGCGAGGCTGCGGGTGGTGGGGAAGATCGTCGCTTCGCGCATGTCGCGGGTGATCTCGTGGTTGCCGTACTCGCCGGCGAGCGGTGTCATCGCCTGGCCGAACATGCCCTGCACGCGATCGACGATCACGTCGGCGCCGAGTTGCACACCCCACTTCGCGAGCTCATCGCCGATGTCGGCGTTCGCGCGCGGATCGACCATCACCATCAGCGCGCCACCGCGTTCGAGGTAGCGCTGCAGCTTGTCGGCGTCGCCGGGGCGGAGCGGCTGCGTCGGGCCCGCGATGATCACCACGTCCGCGTCGTCCGGGATTTCTGGCTTGGTTTCCAGCGTGAGCGTCTCGAAGCGGTAGTTCTCGTTGCGCAGCGCGTCGGCGGCCTTCGCGAAGCCTTCCTTGCCGTCGGCACCCTTGCCTTCGACGGCGCGCTCGTTGTGGCCCGTGACGAAGTAGGCCTTCTTGTGCGATCGCCGCGTGAGCTTGAGGACCGCGTTGGTCAGCTTCTCCTCATCAGGCTTTTCGAGCTGCACCGACTCTTCGCCGATCTTCACGAAGAGCAGGCCCTCGCCGATCTTCTCGGGTGTCACGCCGTAGCGCTCGATCAAGTCCGGCCGTGCGTTCGGATCGGCATACTCGATCTTCACACGCTCGCTCGCGTACTGATACCTGTCGAGCAGCGTGCGGACGTTCGCCTGATCGAGCTTCGGATAGAACGCGACGATCTGGATGTCCTGCTCGAGTCCCGCGAGCAGCTTCTGCGTCTGATCCGAGATCGAGTGCACGCCGGCCTCGCTCGCGTCCCACTTCTTGTGGTAGCGGTTCGCGAGGAAACCGAGCGAGCCGACGATCACGAGCACGATCAGCGCCTGCGCGACCGCGCTGCTGCCGTACTTGCCGATGCGGCGGCCTTCGCCCGAGCGCATGCGCTCGCGAATCGAGTCGAAACTGCTGGCAACGGCCCCGCCGAGCAGCAGCAGACCAATCACGAAGTTGAGCCAGATCCACGCGAGATCGGTCGGCGCGCCCGCAACGAGCAGCAGCACGGACAACAGCCCGAAGAGCACGAAGACGAGCCCGAGAGCTCCGAATAGTGCCGGGTAGCCGCTCATCTCAGCGCCACCGCACGGATTCGACGGCGGCCTTCGTGAGCGCGAGGAACGCCACCACGATCACGCCGAAGTAGGCGAGGTCCTTGGTGTCCACGAGGCCCATCACCATGCCCTCGAAGTGATCCGCCGTGGAGAGATAGCGGAGCAGGTCGCCGACGTTGTCGCTCGACGCAGCGCCGCCTGCGGCGCCGAGATCGGCGAGGAAGCCCAGCATCCAGAGCACCAGCAACAACACGAAGGAGAGAAAGAATGCGACGAACTGGCTCTGCGTCACCGACGAAGCAAACGTCCCGATCGACGCGTACGCGATGCCGATCAGCAGCAGACCGAGCATGCCCGCCGCAGTCTTGCCCCACTCCGGATCGCCATAGAGGAACAGCAGCCCGGGAAACAGCGCGAGCAGCAGCACCAGGATCGCGATGAACGCCACCGCCGCGAGGAACTTGCCGAGTACCAACTCCCAGATCGTGATCGGAGAGGTCAGCAGCAATTCGAGCGTCCCGTTGGTCTTCTCCGAAGCGAAAAGGCCCATCGTGATGCCGGGCACCAGGAACAGCAGCACCACCGACATCACGTGCAGGAACGGCGCGATCACATGATCGTTCAGGTTCAGCTCTTCGAGCTGCTCCATCGCCTGGAACGACTGGAGCCGGATCACGTACTCCTGGAACTGCAGCACGCCCGATAGGAAAAAGAAGCCCGCGAGCACCGCGAACAGCGTCATCACCGCGTACGCGACCGGCGAGACGAAGAGCGAGTTCAGCTCGCGACCGGCGATCGCCCCGACGTGCTTCACGGCCGTGCCTCCGGGGTCGCATCCAAAGGCATGACGACTTCGCGCGCGGTGGTGCGCGCGAAGATCTCTTCGAGACTCGCTCCGCCGCGCTGCAATTCTGCGAGCGGCGCATCGAGCGCCTTCTTGCCGCGGTGCATGATGATCACGCGCTGACAGATCGCCTCGACTTCCGGAAGGATGTGCGTCGACAGGATCACCGTGCGCGCCTTGCCCTCGCGCACGCCGGCGAGCTCGCCGATCAGCGTGCGGATCTCGCGGATCTGGATCGGGTCGAGACCGACGGTGGGCTCGTCGAGAATCATCACCGGCGGATCGTGCACGATCGCCTGCGCGAGTCCGACGCGCTGGCGGAAGCCTTTCGACAGCGAGCCGATCACGCGACGGCGCACGTCCGCGAGGCCGCAGCGCTCGAGCGCGCGATCGACTGCGTCGCGGCGCGAGCGGCGCGGCACGTCCTTCAGCTTCGAGACGTAGAGCAGGTAGTCCTCGACGCTCATCTCGGGATAGATCGGCGGGCTCTCGGGCAGGTATCCGATCGCACGCCGCGCGGCGAGCGGATCGGAGAAGATGTCGTGACCGTCGATCACCACGCGACCGTCGGTAGGCGGCAGGAAGCCGGTCAGGATGCGCATCGTCGTGGTCTTGCCGGCCCCGTTGGGACCGAGAAAGCCCACCACTTCGCCCGGCTGCACGGAGAACGAGACGTCGTCCACTGCGACCAGATCGCCGTAGCGCTTCGAGAGTCCGCTCGCTTCGATCACGAGCGCCCCCGCGCGCCGAGCCCGCCGAGGAAGAGTTCCATCACCGTGCGGACGGTGCGATCGTCGGCGGCCTGCGATTCATCGGGCAGTCTCATCACGCCCAGCACCTGACTCGTGATCATCGTTTCGAGCGCTCCGATGAAGGCCAGACACACCAGGTTCGCATCGAGGTCATTGCGCAACTCGCCCGCATCTTGACCCACGCGAACGATTCGCGCGACGGCGCGGAATAGACGACCGACCGCTTCGATTTGTTCGGGCTCGGAGAAACGAGAAGTGCGTTGGATCTCGAATACCAGCACTTTGACCCAATCCGGACGCCGCCGATAGGCGAACAGCACGATGGCCGCGAGCTGGCGGAGCTTCTCCGATGCGGGCTGCGGTCCCGCTCCGATCCCGTCGACGACGTCGAGAAACGCCCCCCAACGCTCGGCGAAGATCGTTTCGAGGATCTCTTCCTTGTTGCGGAAGTAGTGATAGACGAGGCCATACGCGATGCCGGCCTCGCGTGCGATGTCCGATACGCGCGCGCCGTGATAGCCACGGCTCGCGAAGACGTGGGTCGCCGCTTCGAGGATGCGTGCGCGCTTGATGCCACGCGGACCCTCGCGTGCCGGCGCAGTCGCACGAATCGGAAGCGGAGTCACGGGGGCGCGCGACATGCGAGAACCGAACCTCCAGCGATCCAATCCATCGATCCCGACGCAATGATCCCGAAGACGCAACGACGGGCAGCAGCGGCGCGATCGGCAAGATCGATCAGGGATCCCGCGGGGCGCCCATTTTTCATCAGGCCCTGCGCAGCGTCAACCCTGCGCGCGATTTTTGGCGACCTCGACACCGTCGGGTACCCTGCCCGGCGTGCGTTCCACCGCCCTCGCCTGCCTGATCGCCACCGCGCTACTCGCAACACCGAGTGCGCATGCCGCTACACCGGCAGAGACAGCGGAGCCGAACGGGCCCGAGTGGGTCGGTCGCTATTGCACGCCGACTGGGTGCGCGGGAGACCCGTCCTCGCCGGTCGCACAGGCCGCTGGCTTTGGCGCCGCCTCGCTCGCGATCATCTTCCTCGCACGACGCCGCCGGGCCTAGCCCGGCTCCAGGGCCGCGTGCGCGTCGCCCTCGTGATCGAACGCTTCGAGCCCCGGGGCGGCGTCGAACACGTGGCGTGGCAGATCGCTCACCGACTCGCCGCCGCCGGTGACGAGGTGCACGTCGTCGCGCGAAAGGCTGCTGCGACCTCGAGCGTCCAGGTCCATCTCGCGCGCGTGCCGTCGACGTGGCAGCCATGGCGCGTCACGGCGTTCTCGAACGCGGCGGCGCGCATCGCACCGCGCGGCGCCTTCGACGTGGTGCACTCCTTCTCGCGGACGCGACACCAGGATCTGTTCCGCGCCGGCGGTGGCAGCCACGCGGAGTACATGGAGCGCCACTACCCCGGCTTCGGGAGTGTGTGGCGGCGCTACTCGCCGCGCCATCGCGTGCTGCTCGCGATCGAGCGCGAAGTCTTCGGCGACGCGTCCCAGATCATTCAATGCAACTCGCGGATGGTGCAGCTCGAACTCTCGCGTCGCTACGCGGTTCCGGACCAGCGATTCGCGTTGATCTACAACGGTGTCGACCTCGAGCGTTTCCACCCATCGCGGCGCGCGACCGAGGGCGCCGCGCTGCGCACCGAGTTCGGCGGCAACGACGCGCTGGTGTGGCTCTTCGTCGGCTCCGGCTTTCAGCGCAAGGGACTCGTCACGGCGCTCCAAGCGCTCGCGGGCGCAGCGGGCGACGGCGTGCTCTGGGTCGCGGGCAACGACGACCCGAGACCGTGGCGCAAGATCGCCGATGCGCTCGGCGTCGGCGCTCGCGTGCATTGGCTCGGCAGCGGTCGCGACGTCGCGTCGCTCTGCGCGGCCGCCGACGCGCTGATCCTGCCGACGCGTTACGACGCCTTCGCCAACGTCTGTCTCGAAGCGGCGGCAGCCGGAATCCCCGTCGTCACGACCGCGAGCAACGGCGCTGCCGAAATCCTCGGCGAGGGTGGCATCGTCGTGCGCGATGCCGCAGACACGGCCGCCTTCGTGGTCGCGCTCGACCGGCTCGCGAGTCGCACGGAACGGCGCGAGCGCGGCGCTGCGGCGCGCGCCGTCGCTGAGCAACACGGCTGGCCCCAACACATCGCGAGATTGCGCGCGCTCTACGCGCGGATCGCGCGATGACGGCGGTGCGCTGGACGCTGGGCGACGCGGCTCTGCAGCGCGAAATCGAGCGCCAGCTCGCAACCGGCGACGCGCAGTGTCTGCACGACAACGTGCGCCGCGCGGTTTTCCGCGTCCACAGCGCGCAGGGCGACGTCGTCGTGAAGCAGTTCCGCGTCGGCTCTGGGCGCCACGCGCTGCGCGAACGCGCCAAGGCAAGACTCGGGCGCGCGCCCGCTGAGCGCGAGTGGAGCATGCTCGCGCGGATGCACGACGCCGGTATCGCGGTCCCCGAACCGCTCGCGCTCGGTACGTGCGCGGACGGGGATCGGCTGCTCGCGCTGCGGTGGATCGACGGCGCGCCACTCTCCGCAGCACTGCGCGACGCGCCCACCGCACGCCGCGGCCTGCTCGGCGCGCTCGCCGCGCTGGTGCGCCGCATACACGAAGCGGGCTATGTCCACGGCGACTTGCACGCCGGCAACGTACTCGTCGGCGCGCGCGGGCCGGTGCTGCTCGACTGGCAGCATGCGCGCCGGGCGCGCGCCCGGCGCCACACCCGCGCCGACCTCGCGCGCCTCGAGTTCTCGCTGGCGCCGCTGGTGTCGCGTGGTCGCCGGCTGCGCGTGCGGCGCACGGTGCTCGGCTTGCCCGCGTCGCGAGACGAGGCCGTACGCGACGCAATCCGAAAGGCCGGCGATGCGGCCGATGCGCGCGCGCGCGAACACGCGCGCTCGCGCACCGAGAGCGTCTGCCGCGAAGGTCGCCTCGCCGTTGCCATCGGCGCGGACGACGCGCGCGGACTACGGCTTCGCGAACTCCCCGCCGATGCGCTGATCGCAATCCGCGCTGCACACCGGTCGGCCCTCGCAACGCGCGATGCGCGCGTTGCGAAGCACGACGCACGCTCCTCCGTGACGACGCTCGAAGTCGAGGGACGCAGGGTCGTCGTGAAGGAGACCTCTTTCCGCGGCGTCGCGCGGGCGCTCGCCGACGTCGCGCGCGGCTCCGCGGGGTTTCGCGCCTGGCGCGCGGGACACGGCCTGCTGGCCCGTCGCATCGGAGCGGCGCTCCCGTATGCGTTTGGCGAGCGCCGCGTGTTCGGCGTGCCGATCGCGTCGTGGGTCGTGCTCGAAGACGTTCGCCCCGCTACGCCGGCGAGCTTTGCTATCGAGCAAGCGACCGCCGGCGCGGCGGAAGCGCTCGATGCGCTCGCGCACTTCGCGATCGCACTGCACCGCGCCGGTGTCGATCACGGTGACCTCAAAGGCACGCACCTGCTGTTGCGGCGCGCGCCGACCGGCCTCGACGTGCGCGTGATCGATCTCGAAGGCGTGCGCTTCCCGCGAAGACTTCGCGAGGCACGGCGGCTACGCGCGCTCGCCGAGCTCAATGCGTCGCTACCGGACGCGTATCCCGCGCTGCTGCGCTGCCGCGCGTTCCGGCGCTACGCAGCCGCGCTTCCGTTTCGCGAAGGCTGGCAGCCTGCGCTGGTACGCGTCGTACGCGAGAGCCTCGCACGCGAGCACCGCTGGACCGGAGCGGGGTGCGACGCCGCCGAGCGGCGCTAGGCCTTCTCGACCACGAGCCACTGGAAGTAGCTCGACGAGCCCGAGATCGTGCCCCCGTGGCCGGCCGTGAAGCGCAGCGCGGCGCCGGCTTCGGAGGTCCCGATGATCTCGCGGAATGCAGAGATCTTGCGGCCGGGGTCATCGGGGTTGTTACCGTGGAAGACGATCTCGACGCGCGGCTTCTGCGCTGCGATCACGTTCAACACCAGCGTCGCGAGCGTGAAGAGCTTGCCGATGCCCTCGACCGACTCGACGGCGAAGCGCGGAATCGGGACATCCGTGATCGAAAAGGTGTATTCGAGTCGCATCGCGGCGCAGCTTCGCCCGATGGGTTGGGGGTGTCAACCCTGCTCTTCGTCGGCAATCGGCCCATCGAAATCGACTTCGACGCCCGCCCCGTCCATGGCCATGGCATCACGCAGAAAGAAAGCAGCGCGATGCGCCGTCGCGGTTCGCGACCAGTTCGGGCGCCTCGCTGCGACAGCGTGCGAACGCGTCCTGGCAGCGCGTATGGAAGCGACAACCGGAAGGCGGATGCAGCGGCGAAGGCACTTCGCCGTGCGCGCGCACCGCGACGCTGCGACGCGACGGGTCGACCGATGGCATCGCCGCCAGCAGCGCACGCGTGTATGGATGGCGCGGATCTTCGAAGATCTGCGCGGTCGCTGCCGTTTCGACGATCTGCCCGAGGTACATCACCGCAACGTTGTGGGCGAGGTAGCGGACCACGCCGAGATCGTGGGTGATGAACAGATACGCGAGTCCCAGTTCGTCCTGCAGGTCGCGCAGCAGATTGAGGATCTGTGCCTGGATCGACACGTCGAGCGCGGATATAGACTCGTCGCAGACGAGCAGCCGCGGCTGCACCGCGAGCGCGCGCGCGATGCAGACGCGTTGGCGCTGGCCGCCGGAGAGTTCGTGCGGGAAGCGCTCCATGTAGCTGGGATCGAGACGGACGCGTCGCAGCTCTACGGCGACGCGATCGGTGCGCTCCGCCTCGCCCGTGCCGATCCCGAACGCCTGCATGCCCTCGGCAATCGCCTCGCGCACGCGCAGGCGCGGATCGAGCGATGCCATCGGGTCCTGGAACACGATCTGGAGTCGGCGGCGAATCGGGCGCAGCGCGGCCGGCCCGAGCGTGAGCAGGTCGGTCCCCTCGAAGAGCACGCGGCCACCGTTCGGTTCCAGGAGGCGCAGGATCGAGCGACCCACCGTCGTCTTGCCGCAGCCGGATTCGCCCACCAGTGCGAGCGTGCGCCCCGCTCCCAGCGTCAGATCGACGCCGTCGACCGCGCGCAGCACCGAAGTCGGTCGCTGCAACAGGCCCGCACGCACCGGAAACCAAACGCGCAGCGCTTCGACGCGCAGCAGCGGCTGGCCATCCGCGTCGCGCATGGCACTCATCGCGAGGCCTCCGCCACGACCGCGTGACAGCGCGCCGCCGCATTCGCGCCGAACGACGTGCGCTCCGGCTCGCGCGCCCGGCACATATCCATCACGAGCACACAGCGATCTGCGAAACGACAGCCGGACGGCCACATGTCCGGCGCCGGCACGGCACCGGGGATCTCGGCCAGCCGCTCGTCCGGCGCAGCGCGCGCCGGGATCGAGCGCAGCAGCCCCTGCGTGTAGGGATGGCGCGGCGCGCCGAGCACCGCCGCACGGGTGCCCTCTTCGACGATGCGACCCGCGTACATCACCGCGACGCGATCGGCGATTTCGTTCACGACGCCTAGATCGTGCGTGATCAGCAGCATCGCCGTGCCGGTTTCGCGGGCGAGGCCGCGCAGCAACTCCAGGATCTGCGCCTGGATCGTCACGTCGAGCGCCGTCGTCGGTTCGTCCGCGATCAGCAGCTGCGGCCGCGCCGCGAGCGCGATCGCGATCATCACACGCTGCTTGAGACCCCCGGAGAGCTGGTGCGGATAGGCGACGAAGCGCGCGGGCGGATCGGGGATGCCCACCTGCTCGAAGAGCCCGAGCACACGGCGCCGCGCCTCGCCGCGCGAGACGGATTCGTGCAGCGTGATCGCCTCCACCACTTGCGCGCCGACGGTTTGCACCGGGTTCAGGCTGGTCGCCGGCTCCTGGAAGATCATCGCGATCTCGGAGCCACGCACGCGTCGCAATGCGGTGACGGGAAGCCCGCGCAATTCGCGACCGGCCATCCGTACACTGCCCGCGTCGATCCGCCCGGGCTTCGGCACGAGCCCGACGATCGACAGCGCGGTCATCGACTTGCCGCAGCCCGATTCGCCGACCAGCGCGACCGCCTCGCCGCGCGCGACCGTGACGTCTACGCGGTCTACGACTGGCAGACGCGCACCACGGGCGCCGGGAAACGACGTCACGAGCCCCTCGACGTGCAGCAGCGCTTCGCTCATGTGGGCTCCCGCAGCGTGCGCGGGTCGAGCACGTCACGCACGGCATCGCCCAGGCGGTTCACCGCGAGGATCAGCACGAAGAGCGCGGACGATGCAGCGGCGAGATTCCACCCGATGATCGGATCGCGCGCCAGCTCGTCGCGCGCCTGGTCGATCATCTGACCCCACGAGCCGTCGATGCCCACGCCGAGCCACGAGAGAATCGCTTCGGACAGCACCAGCTGCGAGAACGTCAGTACGAACGTGATCACGACGAGGTGCGAGAGGTTCGGCAGCACGTGGCGCCAGACAATACGCAGTTCAGAGACGCCGAGCGCGCGCGCAGCCTGCACGTAGTCGAGTTCGCGTAGCTTCAGCGCCTCGCCGCGCACCACGCGGCAGAAGTTCACCCAGCTCGTCACGGCGAGCGCCAGACAAACCTGGATGGGCCCGCGCCCGAGCACCATGATCAGCGCGACCAGCAGCAGGATCGACGGCATCGAGGCGAGCGTCGAGAGCAAGAAGAAGACGAGGTCATCGACGCGGCCGCCGAAATAGCCCGCGGCGAGTCCGAGCGCGATCGCTAGCGGGATCGCAATCAGGCTGGTGAGTCCGCCGATCAGCAGCGCGACGCGCGCGCCGCCGAGTGCCAGGTGCAGCACGTCGCGACCGAGGATGTCGGTGCCGAGCAGATGACGACGCGGATGCGCGAGCGGCTGCCCGCCGTAGAACTCCACATCCGCCATTGGCGCCGAGTAGCTGCGCTCGCGAAAATCGGCGGGAAAACCGCGATCGAGCAGGCTGCGCGCTTCTACGGAAGCCTCGCCCGGCTGCGCATCGCGCCACGCGACCGAATCGAGCAGCGCCACGCCCAGGTACAGCGCGACGACGATCGTTGCGATCGGCCGCCGCCGCACGATCTCGGCCGCACGCTCGCTCCAGAATACGCTGCTCCGCACGCGCCACGCTGCGAAGAGCGCGAGCCCGACGAGCGCCGCTGCGAACCCATTGCCGAGAACGTGCCCTTCCACGCGCTACCCGAGCCGCACGCGCGGATCGACGATCGTGTACGCGACGTCCGTCAGCACCTGTCCGGCGATGAAGAGCAGCGCACCGAGATACACCATCACGCGCAGCGTCGCGAAATCATTGGAATGGATCGCGTCGACGGTGATCGAGCCGAGTCCGGGAATGCCGAAGAACGACTCGAGCAGGATCGAACCGGTAAACAAGAACGGAATCTCGACGACGACGTTGGTCAGCACCGGGATCAGCGCGTTCGGCAGCACATGGCGCGCCATCACACGGGCGTCGCCAGCGCCTTTCGCACGCGCCGTGCGCACGTAGTCGCGCCCGCTCTCTTCGAGGAACACCGCGCGGTAGAAGCGCACGTCGGCGCCGACATGGGCGAAGAGGCCCACCAGCACGGGTAGCGCGAGGAAGCGCAGCAGCACGCTCGGATCCGGGTCGAATCCCGAGATCGGAAACCAGCGCAGCAGCTTCCCGAGCAGGAACTGACCGCCGAGAATGTAGACCAGCACCGAGACACTCATCGCCAGCACGCAGAGCACGACGCCAGCGCGGTCGATATAGGTCTCGCGGAAGAACGCGACCAGCAACGCCAGCGACAGCGCGAGCGGGAGACCGAGTGCAAAGAGTGGCACCGTCACGCTGAGGCTCGGCCCCACGCCGTCTCGCAGCCGCTGCGCGATCGGAACATCGTCGGCGTCGCTGCGGCCGAAATCGAAGAGCAGCATGCGCCGGAAGTGTTCGGCGAGGCGCGTGTCGAGTGGGTGCTCGGGGTTCCAGACGGCGGGCTTGTCGTAGCCGTGGTTCACCAGCCATTGTGCGATCGCTTCAGGCGGCGCCTTCTCGCCGAGCGCCTGGCGCGCGACGTCTTGCGGCGTCGCATACAGGAAGAACAGCGCGAACAGGAACAGCAAGACGCCCAGCACCGTCGCGGCGCCCCACGCGCTGCGACGCAGCAGATACGCGAGCACTAGTGGCGCTCCCGCAGGTAGGTCGCGACACCCGGTACGAGCAACGCCACACCGAGACCCGCGAGCGCAAACGCCGGCCAGCGCACCGGCTGGTTCCACGCGACGCGACGTTCTGCGCGCATCGCCGCGTCGACGTCGTAGTACTTCCAGACCGGCACCGTGAGTCCCGTCGCCTTCACGTTGTGCAACCAGCCCTGCGTGAGCGCGTAGTCTTCGGGATGGTAGAGTTCGATCCACGGGCGCTCGGTTTCGAGCAACGCGCGCATCGCGCGGATCGTCTCGAGTCGCGCCCCATCGTTGGGCCGGTCCTTCATCGCATCGAAGAGCGCGTCGTAGCGCGGGTCGGCGAAGTTCGACGAGTTGGGTCCGCCGCTCGCTGTCTGTCCCATCGCGCCAAAGAGCAGGAACAGGAAGTTCTCGGGATCGGGGTAGTCCGCCACCCAGCCCCAGAAATAGAGCTGGTGCGCACCGCGCCGCACCTTGTCCTGGAACTGGTTGTAGCTGGTCGCGGCGATCTCGACATCGAGCCCGAGGCGTCGCCACGATTCGACCAGAAACTGGTAGCGGAGCCCCGCCTGCACGGAAGTGTCGCCGGTGTCGAACGAGATGCGCAGCGCGCGGCCGGTCGCAGGATCGACGCCGTTCGCATAGCCGGCCTCGGCGAGTAGGCTGCGCGCGCGCTCGAGATCGACTTTGCGAAAGGGGTTGCGATAGTCGTCCTCGTAACCGAAGAGCCCCGGCGGGAGCGGCGACTGTGCGGGAACGCCGCGCCCGTTGAGGAACACGCGCAGGAACTCGTCCGCGTCGATCGCCAGACTCATCGCCTGCCGCAACTTGCGACTGCGCTCTCCCCCTGCGCTTCCTACCACCGGATCGACCATGTTGAAGCCGATGTAGTAGGTGCCGAGCGTCACGGTTCGCTCGAGCTGGATGCCGAGCGACGCCATCTCCGGCGAGAGCGCGCCGCCCGACGCGGCCTTGTCGAAGCTCTCCTTCGGAATCCGCGAGCGGTCGTAGTAGCCCTGTAGGAACTTCGTGAAGACGGGAATCGCTTCCTTCTCGAGACGCATCTCGACGCGATCGACGAACGGCAACGCGCGCCCCACCAGGTCGGGTTCGAGAAGACTCTTTTCGGAGTCGCCCGAGCTGCCCTCGCTCGGATAGGTCGCGGCAGGCGCGCGCCACTCGGGATGCTGCGCGCCGTACCAGTCGGGATTGCGTTCGAGCACGATCCGGCTGCGCTTCTGATAGCGGGCGATCCGGAACGGACCGGTGCCGACCGCGTGTTCGGCGAACAGATCGCGACCGCCCTCGCCGTCGTAGTAGACGACCGCTTCCCACGGCACCGGCGCCGTGAACGGCATCGCAAACCAGTACAGGATCTGCGGATACGGTGCGTCGAGCGTGATCTCCAGCGTGTCGTCACCGCTGGCTCGCAGTCCCTCGATCGGGCCGGCGCGCTCGTATTGCTGATCGATGCGCAGCGCCGTGAAGCTCGGGTCTTCCTCGCGCAGCTTTGCCAAGCGCTTGCCGAACTCGGTGAGGCCGACGATTTTCGAGAAGGTCACCAGCACGGGGCTGCCGACTTTCGGGTCGGCGATGCGCTGCAGCGCGAAGACGAGATCGGACGCGACCAGTTCGCGCTGCGTGCGGCCGGCTTCGCCGACCGCGAAGCAGGGGTCGCTCGCGAAGCGCACACCGCGCCGCAACTGGAAGGTGTACGCGATCCGCCCGTCGCCGACCGCGCGCGCTTCGGGCACGGCGGTGACGAGGCCTGGAATCAGTTCGTAGGGGCGCTTCAGGTAGTGATACTCGAGCGGCGTCTCGTAGACGTTCGAGATCACGTCGTGGTCGTAGACCGAGTACGCAACCTGCGGATCGAGCGTCTTCGGCGCTTCGGCGTAAGGCACGTAGAGCACCCGTGCGCGGGCATCGGCGGACGGGTATGGGTCGTTGGTGCAAGCAACCCCAAAGGCGACGCACGCGGCGAGCGCGGCGGCGCGCAGTGCGCCGCTCAAGGCGCGGCTTCCGCCGGCACCGCGAAGAGTTCCGGTGGCAGCACGGGATTCAGCTCGACGCGAGACCACGCGACGCGCACGGAAGCATCCGCTCGTGGATCGCGCAGCTCGACTTCGTACGCAAACGCGACGGAGCCCAGCGGTCGGCGATCACGGTAGAACGCTTCCAGCATCACGTCGCCGTCGGCGCCCAGCAGCGCCCAGCGCTGCAGATTGCCCGCCGCGTCGCAATCGAGCTGTTCGCGTAGCGGCGCGCCATCGCGACGCAACTCGAGGCGCACCGCGTTTCCCGGCAACAGCGCCGCGCGCTCGAGACGCGCGTCGGCCGCGAACGGCGCGCCGAGCAGTACGCCGACCGCCTGTTCGGGCGTCACGGAAAGGCCGGCCACATCCCTCAGCACGGCGTCGTAGACGGGGCCGGCCGCGACCGAACGATCCTGGCTGCGCACCAGCCGGTAGCGCGCGCCATCGGTGACGAGCACTGCGAGCGTCTGGTCGAGCAGTCCCAACACCTCGACGCGCAAGTACGCCGGACGTTCGAGCACGAGGATCTGCGTGGCGCGGCCGGACCCGGCCGGCGCATCGACCGCGAGTCGCGCGACACCGCGCAACGATCGACGCGTAGCCGCGTCGCGCGTGATCGATTCCAGCAGCGCGGCGGGACGCGGGTCGCTCGCCGGAAGCGGCGACGGCGCCGGCACGCGCGACGTCGCGCAGGCGAGCGCAAGCGCGAGTCCGGAAGCAGCGATGGAACGGGGAAGCGCGCGACGCGCCGGGCTCACTTCGAGCCCAGCTCCTTCCGCAGCCGCTCGACCTTCTCGAGTAGATGCGGCTGCTCGCCCTGGCGCGGTTCGCGGGAAGCGGCTTCCTCGTAGTGCCGAAGCGCACGCTTGCGATCGGATCGCAGCAGGTGCGCATCGCCCAGGTGCTCGGAGATGACGGGATCCCCGCCGGTCAACACCGCTGCACGTTCCAACTCCTTCACGGAGCGGTCGAGCGCGGCATGTCCGGCGGTCGTCTGGCCAGCCTGCAGCAACTGGCGCGCGCGCACGTAGTAGACCCAACCGAGACTGTCGACGATGTAGCCGTCGTCGGGCCGCTGCTGGAGTGCAGCGCGCACCATCTGCTCGGCCTTGTCGAGATCCTGCCCGCGCTCCGCCAGCGAGTAGCCGACGTAGTTCAGCGCGCCGGCGTGCTCGGGGTTCTTCGCGAGCACCTGCTCCATGTATCTGATCGCGTCGTCCTGGCGGTTCGCCTCGCCGTGCAGCACACCGAGGTTGTAGAGCACCTCCTCGTCGCCGGGCGACGCCGCGAGCAGCGTCTGCAGGAACGCGACGGCGCCATCGAAGTCGCCTGTCTTCGCGCGCAGGCTCGCGACGTAGAGGTCGATCTGTCGGGACGGGAAGCGCTGCCGGACGGCCTCGGCTTCGCCGAGCGCGCGGGTGTAGTCGTGTCGGCGCTCGTAGATCGCGGCGAGTTGGAGCCGCGCGTCGAGATAGCGCTCGTGATCGGCCGGGACGCGCTGGTACTCCTCGATCGCGCCATCGAGGTTGTTCGCCTGACGCCGCGCGGTGCCGAGGAAGTAGTGGACCTCGGCCTGCTCGGGGTTGCTCGCGAGCACGCGCTGGAAGCGCGCCTCGGCGGCCGGAAAACGCTTCTGCTCGAGATCGAGGTAGCCGAGCCGCACGATCGAGCGCAGATCGTCGGGGTGCTTCTTCTCGACGATCTCGAGCGTGCGACGCGCCTCGTCGAGGCGCTGCATGTCGATCAGCGTGTCGCTGAGTGCGACGAGCGTGGCGTGATGATTCGGACGACGACGCAGCACTTCGCGATAGATCTCGACCTCGCCCGCGCGGTCGCCACGCTGCCGTCGCCCGCGCGCAAGTCCGGCGTAGACCGCGAGACTACCCGGGTTGTGCTTGAGGCCTGCGCGCAGCGCGCGTTCGGCATCAGCCGGGCGCTCCATGCGCTCGTACACCCGCGCCAGCGCGAAGTGCGAGCGCAGGTTCTTCGGGTCGGTGCGTACCATCCACTTCGCCACGTCCATCGCGGTGTCGAGCCGATCGGTGTCGGAGTAGAGACCGTAGAGGAGTAGCGCGGCGTCGGGACCGAGCGGAGTGCCGTCGTCCTTGCGCAGCATCCGCTCCGCCGACGCGCTGTCCTTCCGGATCCGGTAGAGCGTGCCGAGGAAGAGCCGCAGGTCTTCGTCGTCGGGCTCGAGCTGCTGCGCGCGCTCGGCGTACGGAAGCGCATCTTCGACGCGCCCGTTGCGCGCCAGCAATTCGGCCGTTGCGCGGTGCAGGAACTGGGAATCCGGATCCTTCGCGAGCGCGCGCTGGTAGGCGGCGAGCGCTTCGTCGATCTGGCCGTCGAGTTCGAACTGGCGCGCGACCAGGAAGTCGTACTCGGGCGGCGAGCCCGGTTGATCAGCCTGCGCAGGCGCGGCGCCCCAGATCGTCGGCCATTTCGGATGCGGGAGCTGCGCGCAAGCGAGCGACAGGCTGGCGGCCAAGGCCAGTGGCGCGAGCCCGAGCCGGCGCAGCCAGGGACTCACGAGCCGAGGTAGCCCTTCGCCGTGAGGAAAGTGACGAGCTGCTCGACACTCTTCTCGACGGGCTCGCCGTTGGTGTCGATCGCCAATTCGGGAGTCAGCGGTGCTTCGTAGGGCGCCGAGATTCCGGTGAACTCCTTGATCTCGCCGGCGCGTGCCTTCTTGTAAAGGCCCTTCACGTCGCGCGACTCGCAGGTATCGACGCTCGCGTTCACGTGCACTTCGATGAAGCGGCCAGCGTCGTGGATCGAACGCACCAGATCACGGTCGGCCCGGTACGGCGAGATGAACGAGGTGAACACGATGAGCCCCGCATCGGTGAACAGCTTCGCGACTTCGCCGATACGGCGGATGTTCTCGGTGCGGTCCTCGGGCGAGAAGCCGAGATTCTTGTTGAGGCCGTGGCGAATGTTGTCGCCGTCGAGCACGTAGGCGAGCCGCCCGCGTGAGACCAGCGCCTCTTCGGCGGCCACCGCGATCGTCGACTTGCCGGAGCCCGAGAGCCCCGTCAGCCACACGGTGACGCCCTTCTGGCCCAGCAACCGCTCGCGATCTTCGCGGGTGACCTGCTGCTGATGCCAGGTAATGTTGGTTGCGCGCTGCTCTGCCACGTTCGGAGTCCTCTGCGGCGATACGGGTTCGGATCGGCTCGGAAGGCGCCGGAGATTAGCGGCGGGTCGCGCCTGCGGCTACGCGCGAGACGCGGCCCGAACAGCGCCGGAACGCGCCGCGCGCAGCGATCGAACCGCAGCGATGATGGCTTCCGCCGCGACGTCGACCTGCTCGGTCGTGGTCGTGCGGCCAAGGCCGATGCGGATCGACGCACGCACCATCGCATCGGGCATACCGAGCGCCACGAGCACGTGACTCGGCTCGGGCCGCGCCGATGAGCACGCCGATCCCGTCGAGAGCGCGACGTCGCGCAGCGACGCCACCAGCGCATCGGCGTCGATGCCCTCGAAGCCGAGGTTCAGATTCCCGGGCAGACGCGCGCTCGGGTGTCCGTTCAGCGTGACGCCCGACAGCGCGCCCTGCAGCCGCGCCAGCATGCGTTCGCGCAGCGCGAGCAGCCGCGCAGCTTCGACCTCGCGCTCGGCAACCGCGATCTCGACGGCGCGCCCGAAGCCCACGATCAGCGGCACCGGCAGCGTACCCGGTCGCAGTCCGTTCTCGTGCCCGCCGCCGAAGAGCAGCGGCTCGATGCGCACACGCGGCCGGCCGGGGCGAACCCACAGCGCGCCAATGCCCTTCGGCCCGTACAGCTTGTGCGCCGTCAGCGAGAGCAGGTCGATGCCCGCATCGACGTGTACGGGCACCTTGCCGAGCGCTTGTGCGGCGTCGCTGTGCAGCAACACACCGCGCTCGTGGCACGCACGCGCGATCGCCGCGATCGGTTGCAACGTGCCGATCTCGCCGTTCGCCCACCCGGCCGAGACCAGCAGCGTGCGCGGCGTGATGGCGGCGGCCACCGCGTCCGGCTCGACGCGGCCGTCGCGATCCACCGCCACGATCGTCCCCTCGAAGCCCTCGCGTACGAGCTGTTCGCAGGGTTCGAGCACGGAGCTGTGCTCGGTAGCCAGCGTGACGACGTGATCGCCGCGCGACCGTCCCGCGCGCGCAATGCCGAGCAGCGCGAGGTTGTTGCTCTCGGTCGCGCCACTCGTGAAGACGATCTCGCGCGGGTCGCTGGCGCCGATCGCGCGGGCGATCGCCTCCCGCGCGACGTCGACTGCGGCTTCTGCGCGCCAGCCGAACGCATGCGTGCGGCTCGCCGCGTTGCCGAACTCGCGATCGAAGTACCGCAGCATCGCCTCGAGCACCCGCGGATCGGTGGGCGTCGTGGCGTGGTGGTCGAGGTAGATCAA
>CAYGWM010000007.1:6729-17503 GCA_964353555.1 uncultured Spirochaetales bacterium | reverse complement strand
CCTCGAGCACCCGCGGATCGGTGGGCGTCGTGGCGTGGTGGTCGAGGTAGATCAATGCCGCCCTGCTAAGCCCCGAAGGACTGGCCGCAGCCGCAGGTCGTCTTGGCGTTCGGGTTGTTGATCTTGAAGCCCGATTCCTGGAGCGTGTCCACGTAGTCGAGCACGGTGCCAGCGAGATAGACGGCGCTCTTGTCGTCCACGATCAGCTTGACTTCGCCGTGCTGGATCTCGTTGTCGCTGTCGCCGATCTGGTCATCGAAGCCGAGCTGATACTGGAGACCGGAGCAGCCTCCGCCGATCACCTTCACGCGCAGACCGTGGGTGCTGAGCTTGCCGTCGCGGTCGAGCAGCGACTTCACGCGGTCCTGGGCGGTGGGGGTCATGTCGACGACTGCCATCTTCGATTGCCCTTTCTGTTGGCTCGGTTCGTACTTGCGATCGCTGCGCTAAGTGGGCGTCGGGTAAGGATAAGCCGGCACACCTTCACGTCAACTCTAGATCTTGCGTAGGTGCAGGAAGATCTCTCGATTGCCCTTGGGACCGGCCACGCGGGAGTCCGCGCGCGCGATCTCCCGCCACCCGAGTCCTTCGGCGGCCCCGCGCACGGACTCGACTGCGGCGGTGCGCAACGCGTCGTCGCGCACCACGCCGCCCTTCCCGACCTGCTCGCGACCCACCTCGAACTGCGGTTTCACGAGTAGCAGCCATTCGGCGCGCGGTGCGACCGTGGCGAGCGCCGGCACGACGAGTCGCAGCGAGATGAACGCGACGTCCGCAACCACCAGCTCGACCGGCCCCTGCACCTGCGAAGCTTCGAGGTTTCGCGCATTGATGCGCTCGCGCACCACCACGCGCGGATCGACGCGAAGCTTCGCGTCGAGCAGTCCGTAGCCGACGTCCACCGCAACCACGCGTCGCGCGCCGCGTTGCAGCAGGCAATCCGTGAAGCCACCGGTCGAGGCGCCGACGTCGAGACAGAGCCTCCCAGCCGGATCGATGCCGAGATCGCCGAGCGCGCCATCGAGCTTGTCGCCGCCGCGCGACACGAAGCGACTCGCGACGCCGCGCAGTCGCAGCGCCGCGTCGTCGCGCACGCGCGTGCCGGGCTTGTCGATCGGCACGTCGTCGACGAGCACCTGGCCGGCCATGATCAGTGCCTGGGCTTTGGTGCGGGAGTCGGCGAGACCCGCTGCGAAGACGCGCTCGTCGAGTCGCGAGTTCAGGACGGCTTCACGAGCCCGCGCGCCGCGCGCGCGATGCCTTCGGCGTCGAGGCCGAGTGCGGCGCGGATTGCGACGGGATCGCCGTGCTCGATGATGTGATCCGGGATCGCCAGGCAGTGGACCGGCACCGCGACACCCGCCTCAGCGAGCGCTTCGAGCACCGCAGAACCGAAACCGCCCGCGGCGGCGGCTTCTTCGACCGTCACCACCGCGCGACAGCGGCGCGCGAGCGCGACGATGCGCTTGGTGTCGAGCGGCTTCGCAAAGCGCGCATTCACGACCGCTGCCGAGATCCCTTCGGCGTGCAGTGCGTGGGCCGCCTCGAGCGCGACGTGCGCGAGCGTGCCGAGCGCGAGCACGACGACCTCATCGCCGTCTCGCAGCAGCTCGGACTCGCCGATCGGAATCGTCTTGCACTCGGCGTCCAGCGACACGCCAAAGCCGGCGCCGCGCGGATAGCGGATCGCGGCCGGGCCCGGGTGTTCGATCGCGGTCTTCAGCATGTGGCGCAGCTCGTTCTCGTCCTTCGGTGCCATCACCACCATGTTGGGCAGCGCGCGCAGGTACGCGACGTCGTAGAAGCCCTGGTGCGTGGCGCCGTCGGGGCCGACCAGACCCGCGCGGTCGAGCGCGAACGTGACGTCCAGATTTTGCACGCAGACGTCGTGCACCACCTGGTCGAAGGCGCGCTGCAGGAACGTCGAGTAGATCGCCGCAACCGGCTTCATGCCTTCGGTCGCAAGCCCCGCCGCGAACGTGACGGCGTGTTGCTCGGCGATACCGACGTCGTAGTAGCGATCCGGGTGCACCTTCTGGAAGCGGTCGAGGCCGGTGCCGTCGGGCATCGCGGCGGTGATCGCGACGATGCGCGGATCTTCGCTCGCGAGCTGGATCAGCGCGTCGGAGAAGACCTTCGTGTAGCTCGGCGGGCCGGCCGCGCTCTTGCGCATCTCGCCCGACTCGATCTCGAAGGGCGTGACGCCGTGGTACTTGAACGGATCCGCTTCGGCCGGCGCGTAGCCGAAGCCCTTGGCCGTGAGCGCGTGGAGCAGGATCGGACCCTCGCCGCCGGCCAGCATCCGGCGCGCATTGTCGAGCGTCTCGAGCACGTCCTCAATGCGGTTGCCGCGGATCGGGCCGAGGTAGCGGAAGCCGAGCGCTTCGAAGAGCAGGCTCGGCGAAATGAACGCCTTGAACGACTCCTCGGCCTTGTGTGCCCATTCGACCAGGTCGCCGGGCAATGTTCCGAGGAACTCCTTCACGTAGCTCTTGAGCCGCCGCACCATCGGCTTCGACATCTTGCGCGACAGGAACGACGAGAGCGCGCCGACGTTGGGCGCAATCGACATCTCGTTGTCGTTCAAGATCACCAGTAGGTTCTTCTGTTGCAGCTCGCCAGCGTGGTTCAGCGCCTCGAAGGCCATGCCGCTGGTCATGCCGCCGTCACCGATCAGCGCGATCGCATTGCCGGGCTCGCCGCGGTGCTGCTTGGCGCGTGCGATGCCGAGCGCGGCCGAGATCGACGTGCCCGCGTGGCCGGCGCCGAAGTGATCGTAGGCGGATTCGTCGCGCCGCAGGAACTTCCCGATGCCGCCTTCCTTGCCGATACGCTCGAAGCCCGCGCGGCGCCCGGTGAGCATCTTGTGCGCGTAGCCCTGGTGGCCGACGTCGAGGACCAGGCGATCGATCGGCGTATCGAAGACTGCGTGGACCGCGGTGATCAACTCGACCGCGCCGAGGCTCGATGCGAGATGGCCGCCGCTCTTCGCGACGCGCTGCACGATCTCCTGGCGCAGCTCCTCGCAGACACGGCCCACGTCCTCGCGCGGCAGTGCGCGCAGGTCGGAGGGGATCTCGATCCGGTCCAGCAGCCGTTCGTTCATTGCGCCGAACCCTCCCCGATCATTGCGTTCTACCCACCGTGAAGCGCGCGATCTCGCGCAACGGCTCGGCCGGTGCTCCAAACGCTTCGAGCGCGTCGATCGCCTCGCGCTGCAACCGCTCGGCGCGCTCGCGCGACGCGGCCACCCCGATCACGCGTACCAGCGAACACGCTTCGTCCGAATCCGCATCGAGCGCGTCGTCCGCGATCTGGAATGCAATGCCGATGCGCCGCGCGAAGCCGCGCAGCCGCGCGAGCGCATCGCCATCGGCGCCGCCGAGACGCGCGCCGCCGACCACCGCTGCTTCGAAGAGCGCCGCCGTCTTGCGTTGGTGCACCGACTCGACGAGCGTGCCGTCTGCTGTGTCGCGCGAGAACGACAGGTCGTCGGCCTGACCGCCGACCAGCTGACGCGAGCCGGCGGCGTGCGCGAGATCGCGCAGCACCGCGAGCGTGCGGGCTGGCTCGGCGCGCGTAGACGCATCGGCGAGCAACTCGAACGCGGCCGCCAGCAGCGCGTCGCCCGCCAGCACCGCAACCGCTTCGCCGTAGAGCACGTGTACGGTGGGACGACCGCGGCGTTCGTCGTCGTCGTCCATGCACGGCAAGTCATCGTGCACCAGCGAATAGGTGTGGACCAACTCGACGGCCGCGGCGACCGGCAGCGCACACTCGGGTGCCGCTCCGACCGCTTCCGCGCCCGCAAACGCGAGCGCCGGGCGCAGCCTCTTGCCGCCCGGGAAGATCAGATGGCGCATCGCGGCGTGCAGATTCGCGGGCGCTTCGGCCGCCGGCGGCAACCAACGCTCGAGTTCCGCGTCGACCCGCTGCGCGCACTCGATCAGATAGGCCCGCAGATCCATCACTCGGACTCCAGATCGAGCGGGCGCGTCGCGAGGCCGGCGCCTTCGCGCAGCAGCTCCTCGACGCGGCGCTCGGCGCCACCGAGTTGCTCGCCGAGCCGGCGCGAGAGGCCGACTCCCTCCTCGAAGGTCGCGAGTGCGACTTCGAGCGCGAGATCGCCGTGTTCCAAACGATCGACGATCGCTTCGAGTCTTTCGAGTGCGTCCTCGAACGAGAGTGCTTCGCGCTCGGGAGGAGCGGGCGTGTCGGCATTCGCCATCAGCTTGCGAAGCTAGCCGTGGGAGTTTCGAGCGTCAACGCGAACTCGCGCCGAAGCAGCCGGAAGCAAAGGAGATTTTCAGCGCGGACGAAGCGCCGTGACGCGCACTTCGACGCTGCCTTCCGCGAGCCGCACCGCGAGTGCATCGCCGCTCGCCACGTCGCTCACGCGGCGCACGATGCGACCGTCGTCGAGACGCCGCGCAATCGCGTAGCCGCGCGCCAGCACCGCAAGCGGCGAGAGCGAATCGAGCTGACCCGCAGCGACCGCGAGCCGCGCGCGTCCGTCGGCGAGTTGCGCTTCGAGTATCCCGCGCAGCCGATCGCCGCTGCGCGCGAGGCGCGCGCGCCAGGCGGCGAGGCGCGCGGCGGGCGCGAGATGGCGCAGCGCGTCGGCACGCGAAGCGACGCGCGCACGCGCGCGTGCGAGCCGCGCGTCGATCGCAGCGGCGAGCCGCCGTTCTTCGCGCAGCAAGCGTTCGGAAAGCGAGCGTCGGTCCGGCACCACGAGCGCCGCGGCGGCCGACGGCGTCGGCGCACGCGCGTCGGCGGCGAGGTCGGCGATCGTCACGTCGGTCTCGTGCCCGACCCCGGCGACGACGGGCACCGGACAGCGCGCGATCGCGCGCGCCAGCACCTCGCTGTTGAACGGCCACAGGTCTTCGATCGAGCCGCCGCCGCGCACCAGCAGGATCACATCGATTTCGGGACGGCTCGCGAGCAGCTGCATCGCTTCGACGATCTCGAGGTCGGCACCCTCCCCTTGCACGCGAGCGGCGGCGACCAGTAACGGCAACGACGGCCAGAGCGCGCCGGAGACTTCGAGCACGTCGTGCAACGCTGCGCCGTGCAACGACGTCACGACCCCCACAGCACGCGGGAACGCCGGCAGCGGGCGCTTGCTTGCGGGATCGAAGAGGCCTTCGGCGTCGAGCCGCGCGCGCAGCTGTTCGAAGGCGAGTCGCAGCGCACCGACGCCGCGCGGATCCACGTCGCGCACCACCATCTGCAGCTCGCCACGCGCGACGTAGAGTGACACTTCGCCGAAGGCCAGCGCCTCGAGCCCGTCTTCGAGATCGAAGCGCAGCCGGCTCGCGTCGCCGCGGAACATCACCGCACGGAGCTGCGCGATGTCGTCCTTCAGCGTGAAATAGCAGTGTCCCGATGCGGCGCGGCGCAGATTGCTCACTTCGCCGACGACCCACACGCGACCCACCGCGCTCTCGACTGCCTCGCGCAGCGCGGCGACCAGTTCCGAGACGCGCAGTATGCGCGGCCCCGGGCGTGCCTCGCCCGAGTCGGAGTTTTCGTCGCTCATGGCTCGGGAACTACGGCTTGGCCTCGGACGTCGGAGCGGGCACGCTCGCGATGGGCGCCGCGGGCAGGCGCGCCTTCTTCAAGTGCTCGAAAGAGGCCCAGCCCTTCAGCACTTCGAGACCGCGCGCCAGCTGCACGTCTTCACTCGGCGGCAGCGGCCCCTGGCTGCTCGACTCGACGTCGTCTCCGTCGTCGCCCGTGTCCGACTTCGGTTCGGAGTCCGGCGCGGCGGCATCGGATCCCGGCTCGGCATCCCCGTGGGAGAAATGCTTGTCGAGATCGCGCTCGCGCATCGGCTTGGCCGTCTCGCCTTCGTTCGGCTCGGCCGCGGCATGCGCCGGCGGCGGGGGCGGATTGTCGATCACGATCTCCGGCGTGATGCCGACCTCCTGGATCGAGTGGCCCGACGGTGTGTAGTAGAGCGCCGTGGTGAGGCGCAGGCCAGAACCGTCTTCGAGCGGAAAGACCGTCTGCACCGAACCCTTGCCGAAGGTCTGCGTGCCGACCAGCAACGCCCGGCCGTGATCCTGCAGCGCGCCCGCGACGATCTCCGATGCGCTCGCAGAGCCCGCGTTCACCAGCACGACGAGCGGGTACTCCGGCTCGGTGCCGTCGAGCTGTCCCTTGAAATCCTGCTGCTGACTCTCGACACGACCCTTGGTCTGCACGATCACGCCGTCGCCCACCCACAGATCGGCGACGCGCACGGCCTGGTCGAGCAGGCCACCCGGGTCGTCGCGCAGATCGAGGACGAGGCCGTGCAACGTGCCGCCCGCCTGCTTGCGCACCGTCGCGAGCGTCTTTTCGAGATCGCTCGCGGTGCGCTCCTGGAACGAGCGCAGCCGGATGTAGCCGTAGCCCGGCTCCAGCGCGCGCCCCTCGACCGACGCGACTTTCACTACGTCGCGCATGATCGTGTACGGCTGCGGTCGCTCGAAGCCCTCGCGATAGATCCGAATCGTGATCGCGGTGCCGCGCTTGCCGCGCATCAGCTTCACCGCGTCGAAGAGGCTCATGCTCTTGGTGCCCTTGCAGTCCTCGGTCCAGTCGTCGGGCTTCTCGGTCGGACAGATCGCGACGATCTGGTCGCGCGCGCGCAGCCCAGCGCGGGAAGCCGGCGTTCCATCGATCGGCGAGACGACCTCGATGTAGCCGTCGCGGCGCTTGCTGATCTCGATGCCGAGGCCATGGAACTCGCCCTTGGTGTCGATCTGCATCTCTTTGTGCGAGTCGGGATCCATGTACGTCGAGTGCGGGTCGAGTTCCGCCAGCATCCCGCGCAGTGCGCCGCGGATCAGGTTGGTCTCGTCCACTTCGTCGACGTAGTTGCGCCGCACCAGGTTCATCACCGACGTGAAGAGCGACAAGTCCTCGTAGCGCGCGGCCGTGACGTCGGTGACGCGCGTTACGGCAAGGAACGCGAGCGACGCGGCGACGCCACCCAGAAAGACCGCCAGGGTCCGCAGATTCGGTATTCGCATGGGCGGCGAGTCTAGCCGCATGATCTCCAGTCGGCTGCGCCCCGGTCGGTCTGCTAGCGCGCGACGGCCGACGCCTCACTGCCGGAATCAGCGGAATGTTTGCGAGGGTCGGGCGATCGCTTCGCCCGCGCGGTGCCGGGCACGAGCCAGCGGAGCGGATCGACGGCTTGGCTGCCCTCGCGGATCTCGAAGTAGAGACGCGGTCCGCTCAGCGAACCGGTATCGCCGACCGTGCCGATCGCTTCGCTCGCCGCGACGACCTGGCCGGCCTCGACGCGCAGCGAATCGAGATGGCCGCTCACGGAATAGAAGCGGTCGCCGTGGTCGAGGATCACCATGCGGCCGTAGCCGCGGAACCAGCCGGCAAAGCGCACGGTGCCAGCCGCCACCGCGCGCACGGGTGCTCCCAGCGCGGCACCGAAGTCGACGCCCTTGTGGAACACCTGCGTGTGGAACTCGGCGTCGACCTCGCGCCCGAAGCGCCGCACGACTTCCGCATCCACCGGAGCGACGAGCTGGCCGCGCAGCGTCGCAAACGGCACGGCTGCAGGCGTGGGCGATTCCTCGCCGCCGAACGCTGCGATCTTCTCCTCGAGCGCGCGCGCCGCGGCCTCGAGTTCATCGAGCGCGGAGCGCTCGCGGGCGCGGTCGCTCCGCACCGCGGCCAGTAGCGTCTGCTTCGCGGCGCGCTCCTGCTCAGCCTCTGCGCGGCGTTCCCCGAGCTGCGAGCGGGCTTCGTCGCGGCGCTGCGTGGCCGCGACGGCGTCGGCGCGCGCGCTGTCGAGCGCCTGCTGCTCGGCGCGGAAACGCGCGTAGAGCAGGCGGTCGTGAGCGAGTAGCTTGCCGAGCACGTCGACCCGGTCGAGCAGTTCGCGCAGGCTCTGCGACGCGAACACCAGTTGCGCGGGCCCGAGTTCCCCGGTCTTGTAGAGCGCCACCAACCGCGCCGACATCGCCGCGCGGGTGCGCTCGAGGCGCGCTTCGAGATCGGGCAACTGCGCCTCGAGCGCGAGTGACGCCGCCTCCGCTTCCGCCGCTTCGCGCTCGCGGTGCGCCGCAATCTCCATTGCGGCTGCGACGGACTGGTCGACCGCTTCGAGCGCATCGAGCAGTCCCTTCTGCTGGCTCTCGAAGGCTTCGATGCGCTGCTTGCGCTGTTCGATCGCGACGCGCAGCGACTCGAGCTCCTCTTCGCGCGTGCCCTGCCCGTGCGCGAGCCCGGCCGACGCCAGCAGCAGCACGGCCGCAACGAGCGCGCGGAACGTCACGACACGCGCGTCGCCGCGACGGCCGCCGCCGCGCCGGTGAAGCCGAATGCCGCGCCGCCCGCCACCAGGATCCCGACGTTGCGCGGTGACAGAAATGACGGATCCGACCAGCCGAGGAACAGTTCGAGCGCGTCGCGCAGCTGCGGCACCGCGACATGAAAGACGGCGAAGAGCAGGCCGACGCCGAGCAGCCCGCCGACCGCGCCTTGCAGCAGGCCCTCGATCAGGAACGGCACGCGCAGGAAGGTCCGACTCGCACCGACCAGCGCGAGGATCGAAAGCTCGTCGCGGCGCGCGTAGACGGCGAGGCGAATCGTGTTGGTGACGATCAGCAGTGTCGCGAGCGCGAGCACCGCGCCGAGCCCCATACCGGCGCTGCGCACCAGGCGCAGCGCGCGGCCGTAGCCCTCGATCCAGGTCTCGCCGCCCGCGACGTCCTCGACACCGGGCAGCGCGTGCAACGCTTCCGACACCGCAGCGACCGCCGCGGGCGTGCGGTGATCGGCGGCCAGCGCGATCGCCAGCGACGCGGGCAGCGGGTTCGCCTCGACCGCTTCGAGCAGCGCAGAGCCACCGAGGCGCGCCCGGAAACGTTCGAGCGCCTGCTCCTGAGAGACGAACTCGACCCGCTCGACGCCCGGAATCGCCGACGCGCGCACCGCGAGCGAACGCCCAGCGTCCGAACGCACTTTCGCGTCGAGGAAGGCGGTGAGCTGCAACTCGTTGCCGAACTGGTCGAGCAGCGCGCGCATGTTGCCTGTCACGACCCAGAGCCCACCGAGCGGGATCACGGCCACCGCGATCGTCGCGATCGAAACGACGGTCGTAAGGCGGCTGCCGCGCAATCCCGCGATCGCGGCGCGCACGAAGTAGTAGAGCTGAAAGACGACCGACATCACCGGATTGCGCTGCCTGACAGATCCTCGACGAGCTGTCCGCCCTCGAGGCGCAGCACGCGGCGCGCGTAGCGCTTCACCAGCGCGGCGTCGTGCGACGCGACCAACACCGTGGTGCCGCGCGCGGCCGCAGCGGCGATCAGGTCCATGATCTCGACGGTCAGCGTGGCGTCGAGGTTGCCGGTCGGCTCGTCGGCGAGCAGGATCGCCGGTTCGTTCACGAGCGCGCGGGCGAGCGCGACCCGCTGCTGCTCGCCGCCCGAAAGCGCGGCGGGACGGTGATGGCGGCGGTGCTGGAGGCCGACCCGCTTCAGCATTGCGAACGACTTGCCGCGCACCTCGCGCGGCGACTTGCCGATCACCTCGAGGGCGATCGCAACGTTCTCCTCCGCCGTGCGCGTCGGGATCAGTTTGAAGTCCTGGAACACCACGCCGACGCGGCGCCGCAGCTGCGGAATTCCACGGTCGCCGATGCGCGCGACGTTGCGACCGAGCACCAGGATCTGCCCTTCGCTCGGGCGCTCCGCGGCGAAGAGCAGCTTCATCAGCGTAGTCTTGCCGGCGCCGCTCGGGCCGGTCAGGAAGACCAACTCACCCTTCTTCACTTCCACCGACACGTCGCGCAGCGCGAAGGTCCCGGCGGAATAGGACTTCGAGACGTGGAAGAGCCGGATCAGCGGGTCGGCGCCGGCGCGCGGAGCCGGCGGGGCCTCGGCCGCCGTCGCGCGAGCGGGCGCGCCCGGCGTCATTCCGCGCGGCGCTTGCGCCGGCGCGCCGCCTCGACCAGGTAATCGAGGATCAACTCATCGAGCGGTCGTGGGGCCGCACCTGCCTCGCTGGCGCCCAGCGCCGTCGCGACGCTGGCGGGCGCAGGAGACAGCCCCGGCGTCGTGGGCGGCGGCAACGGGCGTACCACACCGGGCGGGATCGTGGGCTCCGGCTCCGGATCCGAGCCCGCGCGCTGGGTGTGCCCCGAACCGCTCTTCGACTTGGTGGCGCCCGCCGCGAAGACGTCCGCCCCCAGGCGCTGCTCGATTTGTTCATCCAGCTCGCCGCCGCGCAGGCGCTCGAGCATCGTGTTGTGCAGGCCATCCATCACTTCTCGGACGCGTCGCCGCAGGTCGGGCGCATCGAGGTGCTCGGCGTAGCTGCGCTTCTCGGACGCAAGGATCGTCCCACCGTGATAGAGATGGGTGATGACGTGCGGGTGCGCGCGTCCACTGTCCTCGGTCTGGACGTGGAACAGCACACCACCGTGGCGAACGTTCGTGTTGAAGCCCGGAAGCATCCGGGGTTTCGCCCCCCCAACAAAGACCGCGACTTGACCGGAATGAGACCGCAGCACCAAATGCCCGTTGCGCGAGTCGCGGAGCGCTCGGCCAGTTTGCGCGACACCCAGCAGGCATGCAACGACTCTTGCCTATCGGCCCGCAGCCAGACCTGCCTGAGCACGCAGACGGATGGCGCTCCGGCGCCCGCGCTGTGCGGGCGCCGGAGCGCCGGGGCGACGGTCGCAAGGGGGCTCTAGACGCTCGTCGCCCAGAAAGGCGGCTCGTCGCCCAGAAAGGCGGCTCGTCGCCAACCG
>CAYGWM010000007.1:0-6629 GCA_964353555.1 uncultured Spirochaetales bacterium | reverse complement strand
GCTCGTCGCCCAGAAAGGCGGCTCGTCGCCCAGAAAGGCGGCTCGTCGCCAACCGAAGCGGCCCGTACGCCGAACCAAGCCGGCGCGCGCTCAGCGCAAATGGCGCCGCGAGGCCAGACCTGCGAGGCCGAGCGCGCAGAGCGAAGCGATCCCCGGCTCGGGCACTGGAGCGATCGGCGCGCTGCCCGGCGTCGGCGCCGCCAGCTCGCCGAAATCTGTGCCGTTGTCGCCGGTGTCCACGTTCGCGAACAGCCGCGCGAGACTCGCGCCCGGCTGGACGTCGACCGCGGGCGAGCCTTCGCCCGCGAACACGTCCGTTGCGCCGAAGACGCCGAAGCCGACCGCGTCGAGTACCCCTGTCGCGCTGCGCAGCACCACCGAATCGGGGCCGTTCTGGATGTCGAAATCGAGCAGCAGATTCGCCTCCGCGACGCTGCTGGTGCCGGCCGAGGTGCGGTCGGCGACGACGAAGAGACCGTTGCTGGTGAATGCGCCCGACAAGGTGAGGCCGGCCACGACGACGCCGTTGTCCCCGTTCACGACCTCGAGCCGCAGGCCCGCGAGCGACTCGCCCGGCGTTCCGTACAGCTCCACGAACGACTGACCGTCATCCGTTCCCACTGCGTCGTAGAACACCTCCGAGATCAGCGGCAGCGCATGCGCCGCCGGCGCTGCGGCGAGTACGCCGCAACACACGAGGTAACCAGCGGTTGCCCACCGTGCCAGATTCGATCGTTGCATCAGATTGCCTCCACGACGGGGTGAGTGGTTGTCGCTCAGCGCCGTGAACACACGGCGCTGCGCCCGAACCAGCCGTCGGTCCAGGCATCGAGTCCTGAGGCGAGCTCCTCGGCGCGCAGGCGCTCGCGTGCCGCGTCGCGGGAGTCGGTGGGTGCGGCCTCGGCCGCCTCGAGGGCCCGACGGCGATCGAAATAGAGCTGGTCGAGCTCGTCGAGTACGTCATCGCGCAGCTCGATCAGCCGGCGCGCCTCGGTCGAGACGTCGATCTGCTCGGGGTTGTAGAGTGTGTCGCCGAGATCCCACGTGAAGCGCAGCTGCACGTCGCGATCGTGGGTTTCGAGTTGGTCGCGGTCGTAGAGCTTGCGATAGCCGCCCGAGATGAACGCGTCATCGTATTGGTTGCGCGTGTCGTCGCCGTGCCCCTTGCGACCTTCCAGCGTGACGAGCGGCAGCAGTCCGCGCAGACGAACGCCGCGGCGCATCGCCGCGGCCGGGTCGCCCGAGAGGTGCAGGTAACGGAGCGCCGCGCGCTGCACGTCCAGAATCGGCGGATCACACGACGCGGCCGGTGCCGCTACGAGAGGGAATGCGCCCGCATGCGTCGCCTCGCGCGCAGTGCCGACCAGAAGCCCGCGCGAACCGGCGACGAGCGCCTGTTCCCCGGCAATCGCGACGTCCTGCGCGGGCGTGCTGCCCGCTGGCGGGGCCACGCGTTGCCACGGCCCGAACGCGGTCGGTGCGGCAACGAGACCGCGATCGGTCGCGATCAGGATGGCGCCCGCTGCAGCGCTCACGCGAATCGGTGTCGAACCGGGAGGAAGATCCGTCGGCTCCACGTGAAAGACGCCGTCGCCGACGCGCTCGAGCAGCTGCGTGCGACCGAGCGCGAGCACGCGTTCACCGACCACGGTGACATCGAACGTGGGACGCAGATCGAACGGCAACTCCACGCGCGACGCGCGAACTCCGGCAACGTCACGGTCGGTCGACACTTCGGCGACCAGCAGCCCGCGCTCCGATGCAATCCAGAGCCGCGTGACACCGCCGCCGGTATCTTCGAGCGCGATCCCTGCTGCAGGTGACTCGCCCAGCGCCGCCGCGACGTGCGCAAAGCGAACGCCGTCGCGGCTCCAGTACACGCCGCCGGCAGTCGCGACGGCGACTGCATCCGCCGTGACCGCAACGCGCAGCGCATCGCGATCTTCGTCGCCCGGCGCAGGCGTGCGCAGCGAAAGACGTTCTCCTTCGAAGCACAGCAGGCCTTGGCTGCTCGCGATCCACAGTGAGCCCGCGGGAGCGAACGCGAGATCGCGAACGGCGCCGCGCAGATCGAGCCGGCGCCAGGCGCCCGCTGCGTCGCGCAGCCAGACGCCGCGGCCGTCGCCCAGTGCCCAGCGCGCGTCGGCGCTCACTGCTATGGCGGTCGCGCCCGACTCGTCGACGGGAGGCGAGACGAGGCGCCAGCTCGGCTTCGCGGACGCACCGCTCTCCGCCACCGCACCGGCCGAGACGGGCAACAGCGCTAGCAACAGAGCGACGAGGCGACGAGAATTGCGATCCATGAGTCGAGACGAGAGCAAGTCGCGTGCCGCGCCTCGTTGTCGCTCGAGGCGCGCCGCATCGGGAACGTGAAGTCAGCGCCACAGTTGCGAACGAACGCAGGTCCACGGCACAGCTTGACGACGCCTGCCCCCTAAAGAAGAATGCGCGGCATGCGAGTCCGCCGCTTCCGCCTCCTGGCCACGACGATTGCGTTCTGCGCGATCACGGTGGGTGCACAGGCGGAAGCACCGACGATCTACAAGTGGGTCGACGAGAACGGCATCGCCCACTACACGACGGACCGCAACCGCATCCCGAGCGCGATCCGCGATCGCGTCGAGTCGGTCGCCGCGAAGCCGAGCGCGAAGACGCCCGACGTCGCAGGGCAACCCAACCGCGAAGACCTGCTGCGCGATTCGGTGCGGACCGCGCCGGCCGCTGGCGCTACGGCCACGCCAGTCGCAATGAGTGCGCCGGCGCCGAACGTCGAAACGATCGCCGCACCGAGCGCCGCACCGACCCCGACGCCCGCTGCGACTCCGAGCGAAACCGAGGCCGAGGCAAAGACCGAAGCGGCAACCGACGTCGGGACGACTGAAATCGCCTCGCCCGCCCCGATCGAGCAGGACCTGCGCGACGAGAGCTCCGCGGTGTCGGCGCCGCCGCCCGCGGCGCCGATCGAACTCGATCCCACGGAGCAGGCCGCGGTCACCGAGCTCGATCAGCAGATCGACGGGGTGAAGGCCGAGATCGCGCAGCGGGAAGAGACGCTCGCGGCGCTGATCAGCACGGCGGACGAGCAACGCACCACGCCGCTCGTCGATGACCCGGCCTTCCGCGAGATCTCCCAGCGGCTGCCGAAGCTACAAGCCGAACTCCAGACGCTGCGCGAGCGCCGCAACAAGATCCAGCCCACCGCACCGACGCCGTGACCGCAGGCCAGAGCGTGGACGGCGGTGCCGCTCGCGTGGTCGCGCTGGCGGGGGGTGTCGGCGCTGCGCGCTTCCTCGCGGGTCTCGTGCGCGTCATCGATCCCGATCTCCTCACGGTGATCGGCAACACCGGCGACGACCTCGACTTCTACGGCGTCCACGTCTCGCCGGACCTCGACATCGTCACCTATACACTTGCCGGACGTGTCGACCGCGAGAAGGGCTACGGCCTCGCGGGCGATTCGTTCGCCGCGGTCGAAGCGCTGGGCGCGCTCGGCCATCCGACCTGGTTCCGACTCGGCGACCGCGACCTCGCCACCTGCCTGCACCGCACGCTGCGACTCCGCGAGGGCGCCGGACTCGCGGCCGTCACCGACGAAGTGCGCCGCGCCTACCGCGTTGCGGTGCGCATCCTACCGATGTCGGAATCCGCGTGTCCCACCTATGTGATGCTGCGCGGCGGGCGCCGCGTGCACTTCGAGGAATACCTGGCGCGCGATGGTGCGCCCGACGAAGTCGAGGACGTCGACCTCGGCGCGGCACGGGCCGCCGACCCAGCGCCCGGCGTGCTCGATGCGATCCGCACGGCCGACGTGATCCTCGTGTGTCCGAGCAATCCCGTCGTTTCGATCGGCCCGATCATCGCGGTGCGCGGCGTGCGCGAAGCGATCGCCGCGTCGCGCGCGCCCGTCGTCGCCGTGTCGCCGATCATCGGGGGCGCGCCGGTGAAGGGTCCCGCGGATCGGCTGCTGCGCGGCATCGGCGTCGAAGTCTCCGCGCGCGGCGTGGCCGGCTTCTACCGCGACTGGGTGAACGGCTACGTGATGGACCAGCGCGACGCCGCGCAGCAATGCGACGTCGAAGCGCTCGGCCTCGCCGTCCGCGTCACGGATACCGTGATGCGCAACCCAGAAGCCGCCGCACGACTCGCGTCCGAAGCGCTCCAACTCGCAAGCACCCTGACCCGTGTTGGTTCGCCACCGTCCGGCGGGCAACGGAAATCATGAACTCGTGACAGCCGCGATCGTTCCCGTGAAACATCTCGCAGCCGGAAAATCGCGACTCGCGAAGGCGCTCGGCCGCGACGGCGCGGAACGACTCGCGCTCGCGATGCTGGAAGACGTGGTCGCGGCGTTGCGTGCGGTGCGCGGACTCGACGCGATCGGCGTCGTGACGCCGGATCCCGCCGTTGCCGAAGCGGCCGAACGCGCGGGCGCGCGCGCACTGCTCGGCGCCGATCCGGGCCTCAACGAATCGATCGACCGCGCAGCGCGCGATCTCGGCTACGCGGCGCACGATGGGACGCTCGTCGTGCTCGGTGACGTAGCCGGCGCGCGCGCGTCGGATCTCGAAGCAATGCTGTCTGCGCTCGCGCACGCAGGAGCGCCAGCCGTCGTGCTGGCGCCCGCGCGCGACGGCGGCACCGCGGCGCTCGCGCGCAACCCGCACGGCGCGATCCCGTCGCGCTTCGGTGCGGACAGCGCCAATGCACACCGCGAATCCGCGCGCGCCGCGCAGGTTTCGCTGGTCGAGCTGCGGCTGCCCTCGCTAGCGATCGACCTCGACGATGAAGACGCGCTGCGCGCCTTCCTCGCGACACCCGATGGCGGCGAACGCACGCGCGCGGCGTTGCACGCGCTCGGTATCGAGATCGGCGCGTGAACGCGCCCCCGATCCGGCTCGTCCCGCTGCACGGGATCCCGGCGATCCAGCCGGGCGACGATCTCGCGGCGCTGCTGCGAAGCGCCGCGCACGCCAGCCACACGCGTCTCGCGAACGGCGTACTCGTCGTGTGTCAGAAGATCGTGTCGAAGGCGGAAGGCCGCATCGTGCGACTCGCCGACGTCGAGCCTTCTGCGGAAGCGCTGCGGATTGCTGCGGAGGACCGCAAGGATCCCCGACACGTCGAAGTGGTGATGCGCGAGACGGCGCGCGTGGTGCGCCACGCGCACGGCGTCTGGATCGCCGAGACGCGCCACGGCTTCGTCTGCGCCAACGCTGGCGTCGATCTCTCGAACGCGCCCGGCGAAGGTTACGCGGTGCTGTTGCCCGAAGATCCGGATGCGTCCGCGCGCCGGCTGCGCGATGTGCTAGTCGCCGCGGGCGACGGCCCGCTCGGCGTGATCGTTTCCGACACCTTCGGGCGTCCCTGGCGCGAAGGACTCGTCGATGTCGCGCTCGGCTGCGCCGGCATCGCGCCGCTCTCGGACTGGCGCGGCCGCACCGATTTGGTCGGCCGCACGCTCGAAGTCACCAACATGGCCGTCGTCGATCAACTCGCGGCGGCGGCTGGTCTACTGATGGGCAAGGACGCCGGCGTGCCGGCGGTGTGGATCGAAGGCGTGCGCGTTGCGGGCGACGGCCCGATCGCCCCGCTGCTGCGCGATCCGAAGCTCGACCTGTTCCGATGAGCGCTCCGTACGAGCCTGATTTCGAGGTCGGCATCCCGCCCTCGTCCGCCGCGCGAGCCGGCTGGATCACCGGCGGCGTGTTGCTGCTCGCGCTCGCGGTGCTCGCGGCGCGATACGGGGAGTCGGAGCGCTTTCTCGACCCTGCACGGCGCGCGCGGCCGCTCTGGCTCGGCGCCGCGCGGGTTCGCGATCACGGCGTTGCTGGTGGGGCTCGTGAGCTTCTACGCCGCCTACGCGATCGCGGTCGCGCTTGCGCTCGCGATCCTCGCGCGGCTCGGCGAAGTGCATCGCGCGTTGCTCGCGCTCGCGGTCGTCTTCGCGCTGCTGGCAGCCGGTGTTCCGCTCGCGGTGTTCTGGCTGCGCGGACGCGCGGCCCAGCACCTGCCCGGCTTCGTGCTCCGGCTCCCGTTCGTGCGCGAAACCTTCGCGGCGATCGCAGATGCGCCGCCCGGCGCGCTGTTCAGTGTACGACTCGGCGCCGAGACGACGGCCCTGCAGCTGGCCATCTTCGTACTCGATGCTGCGACGCTGGCCGTGATGCTGCACGCGCTGGTGACGCCGGTCACTCCAGATCTGGTGTTCGCGAGCTTCGTCGTCGCCTCGCTGGTCGCGACGCTCGCCTGGGTGCCGGGCGGCCTCGGCACCTTCGAGGGAACCTGCGTCGCGATGTTGCACGTGCACGGCGTCGCGCTCGAGGCCGCGGTGGGCGCGACGCTGCTGCTCCGCGGTTTCACGTTCTGGCTGCCGATGGCGCCCGGCTTGTGGATCGCCAGACACGAGATGCTGCGACGTCCGCCCCGGTCTTGACGTCCGGGACGTCCGCGCTCAGCGAGACATCGAGCGCGCGGCGCTCGCGCGCTAAGCGAGGTGCGCGTCGATCGCGCGCCACAGCGTGTCGATTCCGTCTTTCTTCTCGGCGGACGTCGCGATCATCGACGCGGGCGCGAGCCCATAGTCCTTCACGAGTCGCTTCACGCGTTCGGCGCGGCGCATCGGCGCGAGC